>NZ_CP070332.2:1658144-1989773 GCF_016917835.2 Halobacterium sp. BOL4-2
GCCGGCGTCGAGGTCGATGAGCTGGTCGGGCGCGAGTTCGAGGTGGACGTCGTCGGTGTCGCCTTCGGCGTTGACGTAGAACAGGTCGTCGCCGGTGTCGACGCCGAGCGCGATGTGGTCGGAGACCATGTCGGCGGCGGTGACCGCGCGGTCGATGTCGCGGCCTTCGATGGCGACGTGCGCGGGCAGATCGAGGTCCGGGATGTCCGGTTCCTGGCGGATCGAGTCGGGGTCGATGAGCGCAAGCGTGTATTCGAGGCCGTCGATCTGGATGTGGAGCTTGCGGGTTTCCTCGTCGAGTTCCAGTTGGATGAGCTGGCCGGCGTCGGCCATGCCCGCGATGTCCTCCAGCCGGGAGAGATTGACGCCGATGAGGCCGCCGTCGGCTTCATAGGATTCGAACGCAGTGGCGGCGAGATCGAGGTCGACCATGCCGACGCTGGCGGGGTCGACTGCGCGAATGGAGAGGGTGTCGTCGTCGAGGTGGATCTTGCACTCGTCCACCAGCACGCTCACGGAGTCGAGTGTCTCCTGGAGCGTGTCGGCGCTTACTATCGCCTTGAACATTATTGCAGACGGCTACGCAAGCCGCCCGTAAAAAGCCCCCGCTACGGGCGCGCGCGTGGGCGCCGGCATTGGCGGCGATCACACCCGAATCAGCCCGACGACCCCGAGTGTTTCCCCGATGATCCAGGCCACGAAGCCGAGGTATGCAACGAGGAGGGCGTACGACTCGGCGTCGGTGAGCGACAGCCCCGTGCGGAGCACGGTGAACAGCAGGACAGTGGCGAGCGTGAGCACACCCATCAGGGGGGCTGCGACGGCGAACGACACGGGGGCGCGCCCGGCGATGAGGACGCCGATCGGGATCGCAACCAGGAGATCGAACGTGTTCGACCCGAGGACGTTCCCGAGGCTGGTGACGCCGTGGCCGCTGCGCGCGGCCCGAACGCTCACCAGCGCGTCCGGGAGGCTGGTGGCGGCGGCCAGAATGGTCACGCCGGCGAGAAACGACGGGATGTCGAACGTGGCTGCCAGTCCCGTGACCGCGCCGACAAGCAGTTCGACGGCCACCGAGATGGCGGCCAGCCCGGCCGCGAGGCGCGCCCATGCCCGGGGCACGTCCACGTCAGTGGTGTCCGTGGTGGGGTCGTGGTCGCCCACGTCCTGCCACTGGATGAACAGGTACAGCCCGTAGAGGAGCAGCGGGACGAGCGCCAGCGGGCGCGTGACAGCGCCGTCGAGCGGGTCACCACCCGGGATGGGGGCGTAGATGACTGCCAGCGCGAACGTGAGCAGCAGCGTGGAAACCGCCAGCATGTAGAACTGGGCTTCCTTGTAGACGACCGTCCGGGTGGCGTCCAGCGGCTGGGTGGTGGTGATGCCGGCCAGCCCGGGCACCACGAGGATGTTGAAGATCGCCGACCCGACGATGGCCCCGACGCCCAGTCCGAACGAGCCGTCGAGGGCGGTGACGAGCACGCTCAGCAGCTCCGGGAAGCTGGAGCCGATGGCGACGACGATCGACCCCTGCACGACGGCGGGCAGTCCGTAATGCGCCGACAGCTGTTCGGCGGCGGCTTCGAGCCACGAGCTGCCGGCCCAGATCAGCAGGGTGGCGACGACGACGACCGCGACGTGGCCGGGGGTGGAGCCGACAAGAGCAGACGCCGCCCCCATCACGGACTCCCCCGCAGGGGTGTCCTAGCGGCTGCGGTTGGAGGGGCGGTGGCGACCGGGGGCGTGGGCGTCCGGTGGTGGGTAAGCACGCGTGTCGGCGGCGACGGCAACGAGGTGGAAACTGGTTTCGGTTGCTGTGAGCGGGCGTGAACACAGCTGAATTGCCGGCCGGTTTTTTGGGGTGCGGTCACGTACCACGTCACATGGTCGACGTGCCGCGACTGATGAGCACGCAACATCCGGACAACGCCACACTCCCGTTCTTCACCGCCGGCGACGTGATCGAGGGCGAGGACGAAATACAGGAGGCCTACTACGTGTACTCGCATCTGGGCTGCGACGAACAGATGTGGGACTTCGAGGGCAAGGAGGGCGACGAGTACGCCGTCAAGAAGCTGCTCTCGCGGTACGACGAGTTCTTCGCGGACCACCAGTTGGGGACGGACGTGCGGCTGACCGTTCGCGGCCCGAACCCCGACGTGGAGGGGTCCGAGGCGAAGATCCTGCTGGAGATCCTGGAGAGCATCCCGCGGTCGTTCGACGCCGCGCGGCGCTTCGCCGGCGAGTACGGGCTGGAGACGACCGCGCCGATCTTCGAGGTCATCGTGCCGATGGTGACCGACGCCGACCAGCTCAACGCCGTCCACGAGTATTACGAGCGGTTCGTGACCGGGAAGGCCGACGAGGCGGTCTGGGACGGCAGAACGGTCGAGGAGTGGGTGGGGGAGTTCGATCCGGCGTCGATCACGGTCATCCCGTTGATCGAGGAGCGGGAGGCGATGCTGGCGGCCGACGACATCGTCCGCGAGTACGCGACCGCCCACGACCAGGAGGCCGTCCGGGTGTTTCTCGCGCGCTCGGACCCCGCGTTGAACTACGGCTGTCTGGCCGCCGACCTCATCAACAAGGTCGCTCTGCAGCGCCTCTACGAGATGAGCGAAGCCACCGGCGTCGACGTCCACCCGATCCTGGGCGCGGGGTCGGCGCCGTTCCGCGGGAACCTCACCCCCGAGCGCGCGGCCGCGACCGCCGACGCCTACAGCGAGGTGGAGACGTTCACCGTGCAGTCGGCGTTCAAATACGACTATCCCGTGGAGACGGTCCGCGACGGGGTCGCCACGCTCCGTGACGCGGACCTGGGTGCGCCCCCGTTCCCCATCGACGAGGCGCGCGCGCTGGCCGTCATCGACCGGACCGCGGACGCGTACGCCGACCAGGTCGACGCCATCGCGGGGACGGTCAACCGGCTGTCGTCGTACGTGCCCGACCGGCGCGCCCGCAAGCTCCACGTCGGGCTGTTCGGCTACGCCCGCGAGGTCGGGGAGAACGCGCTCCCGCGGGCCATCGGCTACACGGCGTCGCTGTACGCGGTGGGCTGCCCGCCGACGCTGCTGGGCGCGCACGCGCTCACCGACGACGACGCGGCGTTCGTGCGCGAGGCGTTCCCGGCGTACTTCGACCACCTCGCGGACGCCGCGCGGTATTTCAACCCACGGTGTACGGACGTGCTCGACCTCGACGACGACACGCTGGCGGCCGCCGTCGAGCGCGTGGACGTCACCCCGAACAGCGAGCACCGCGCCGCCACCGACGACGCCATCGACGCCCTCCAGCGCGGCGACGACGACGCCCTGCGGTCGGCGATCCGGCGGGGGGCGCGTGAGCGACAGTTCCTCGGGTGAGCGGCTACTCGTTGGTGGGCTCGGTGGGCCGCGAGCACACCAGACAGAGGGTGCTGTCGGCGACCCAGTTGACGTGGCGGGAGCCACACGCCGGACACTCGTGGTGGTCGGTGGCGTACTCGGTTGTCCCCCGTGGCGCGGCGAGGTGGCCGTCGTCGACCGCCGCCTCGACGAGCCCGGGGAGGCGCTGGCGTTTGTACGTCGCGCGGTGTGCGAGAAACGCCCCCGGGTCGCCGGGGTCCCCGCCGTGGAGGTCGTCCCAGGACACCGCGATCTCGCCGTCGGCCTGTCCGCGGGCGAGCTGCTTGACGGGGACGGCTGCGGCCTCGAACAGCGGCGTCGTCGCGAGCGTTTGCGGGGACGCAACCGATCCGGCGGCCTCGCGGTGGGCGGCGGCGGCGTCCTCGTAGGCGTCGCCGACGCCGTCCAGGCCGCCGAGCGCGTGGAAGTCAGCGATGAACTCGTCGAAGCACGCCGCCCGCGCGGGATGGGTGTCGGCGTACGCGCGCCGGAGGTCGCGGGCGGCCGCGACGCCGTGGACGGCGCGGTCGGTCGCCCGGGCGGGCGTGCCGGCAACCCGGGCGGCCGCGGTGCTGGCTGCGAGATGCGCCAGCCCCGAGCCAACCCATCCTTTCTCTCCGGGGTCGAACGGTGCAACGTCGGGGTCGTTGCGGGGCGCTGACAGCACCCGCCAGCCCGCGCGAGCGTACGCATCGCTGGCGTGGTGGTAGTCACGGGCCGCCAGCGCGGTGACCGCCTCGGCGCGGAAGCCGCCGTCGGTGGTGCGCATATCCGACCCAGGAGCGCCAGCGACTCAAGCGTTCCCGTCGACCCCACCACCACAAGTAGCGGGCGGCCGAACGGGGAAGGATGCAGCCCGACGACAGGGTTTGTGTGGTGGCGGTGCGGCCGGCGACGTTCGAGCGCTGCCAGGGGCGCGGCCTGTACCCGATTCCCGCGGGGTACAGCCGCGCGACGGCGGCCTACGACCACCTCGCGATCTATCGGCCGGCACCGGTGTCGGCGGTGACGCACGTCGCGCCCGTGGTGGACCGCGTCGAGCAGACGCGCGGCGGCCCCGGACCGATGCGGGCGGGCGACTGGGCGGCGACCGTTGAGCCGTTCGCGGACACCGACCGGGTGACCGTCCTGGAGCTCGGCGACCTCGTGGCGCTGGCGGACCCGGTGGTGGCCGACGGAACCGGCGTCCGAGGGGCGTGGTACTGCACGATCGCGGACCTACGCGCCGCCGACACGACCGCCGCACTGGCCGCTCGCGCCGGCGACTGAGCGGATCACGGCTCGCCGGCCAGCCAGTCCGCAACGGTCGAGGCGACCGCCTGGTGGCCCGTGGGCGTCGGGTGGACGCCGTCGCGGGTGCGGTCGCGCCACGCGTCGATCGGGCGGGCGACCGGGAGATGGGTGTCGACAGCGGCCGCCAGCGCGTCGTCGAACGCCAGCGCGCGCTGGGGCTGGGCGGCGCTGAAGCCGACGCCGCCCGCGACGTCGAGCAGCGGGAGCAACCCGACGAAGGCGTGGCTGGTGACCCGGTCGGCGGCACTGAGGGCGGCGTCGAGGCGGGCGGCCGCCGCCCGGAACGCGTCGGCGGAGACGCGCGGGTCGCCGTCGCCGCCCACCTGTGCGTCGTTGTGGCCGGCGTGAACGAGGACGGTCACCTCGCCCGAGTCGCCGGCTGTGGCGGTGTCGGCTGCGTGGTCGGTGAGCGTCGTGCCGACGCCGCCACGGACGGTCACGGACACCGATTCGCCTGGGGCGTCGGCGATCCGGTGGGGCCACGCGGGGCTGTCGTCGGTGCCGTACCCGGCTGCGACGCTGTCACCGAGGACGCGGATGGAACGGGACACACCCACCGAGACGGGCTGCTGGTCCGTGAGTGGACGGGCTGACACCGGCGAACGACGAAACTATCCGTTCCGGTGCCCTCGCTGTCGACACCATGGGGAACCGGAAGGACCACTACTACAACAAGTCCAAGCAGGAAGGCTACCGGTCGCGGGCGGCCTACAAGCTCCAACAGCTCGACGACCGATTCGACGTGCTGTTCGGGGGTGCATCAGTCGTGGACCTGGGCGCGGCACCCGGGGGCTGGCTGCAGGTGGCCGCCGAGCGCGCCGGGGCACGCGGGAAGGTCGTCGGCGTCGACTTCCAGAGCATCACGCAGTTCGACACGGACGCCGGCCTGGAGACGGTGCGCGGGGACATGACCGAGGACGAAACCAGACAGCGCGTCCGGGACGCCGCCAACGGCAGCGCCGACGTCGTGGTGTCGGACATGGCCCCGGACATGACCGGTGAGTACGACCTCGACCACGCGCGGTCCGTGCATCTCGCCCGCCAGGCCCTGGAGACGGCCCGCGAGCTGCTGGACGCGGGCGGCCACTTCGTCGTGAAGGTGTTCGACGGCCGGGACTTCCAGGACTTGCTGGCTGACATCGAGGACGAGTTCGCGTTCGTCGCGACGCACAGCCCGGACGCCTCCCGGGACGCCTCCTCCGAGCTGTACGTAGTGGGCAAAAACCACATCGTTGCCCCCATCGCGGAGGGCGACGAGCACACCGTCGAGATCGTCGACACGGGCGACGAGGGCGACGGGATCGCGCGCATCGAGGGGTACACCCTGTTCGTGGATGACGCCGCCGAGGGCGACACCGTGGACGTGACGGTGACCGACCTGAAGCCGAACTACGGGTTCGCCGAGCGCCGCGACGGCGCGTAACCGCCGGGTCAGTCGGCTGCGGGTGCCGGCGCGCCGAGCCCGCGCGAGCGGGCCGCGGCCACGACGGCGTAGACGAACGGCGTGTCGCCGACGGCGATGGCGAGTTTCAGGAGGTACTGGCCGACGATCAACGCGAGCAGCTGTGCGGGGGTTCTGGGTTGACCCACGCCCAACAGCACCGGTGCCGCCCAGAACGCGACGGTCACGAAGATCACGGTGTCGATGATCTGGCTGGTCGCCGTGGAGCCGATGTTGCGCAGCCAGAGGTGGCTGGCGCCGGTGCGGTCGCGGATGGCGTGGAACGCGATCACGTCCCAGTTCTGGCTGACGACGTACGCCAGCAGCGACCCAGCCACGATGTTCCCCGCGGACAACAGGACCGTCGCGAAGGCGTCCTGGCCGACTCCGGAGAACGGCGCGATGGGCGCGCGAACGGTGCTGTACACCAACGCGAGCAACACGAGGTTCATCACGAACCCGACGTTCACCATCACCTGTGCGTTCCGCCGGCCGTACAGCTCGGCGTAGCAGTCCGACGCGAAGAACGTCACGGCGTACGCCAGCGCCGCCCCCGGGAGCACGAGCGCTGCGCCGGTGACGGGCAGCGACACCGGCAGCTCGAACAACAGGAGTTTCGACGCCGTCAGCTGGGCGGTGACCAGCGCGGTCACGAACAGCCCGATGAGCGCGACCTGGGTCACGGGGGTGTCGTTACGCGTCATCGGCTGTGGCGGCGTCCTGGAGGCGGCCGTGGCGCGCGTCGATGTCGTCGAGCACGTCGAGGGTTTTCCGGATGGACGCGCGGACGGCGTCGCTCCGGTTCACGAACTTGCCGTCGTCGCCGACGTGCTCGTCGAGATCGTCTAACAGCTCCTGGGGCATCTCAACGCTGATCTTGGGCATACTAACGGATGCGAGCCGTCGAGTATAAGCTGCGCGGGTTGGGTGGCCGCTCGGCCGTCGGGTTACGTCGGCGTGGACCGCGAGTCGCCGCCGCGTCGACCGCCCAGCGTGAGGGCGTAGAGGATGGCGAGCCCGAGGCCGTACATCGTGGCCACCGGAAGGGCCACGATGAACATCGTGTAGAGGCTGTCCGGCGTCGCCAGCGCGGCGAAGAAGAACGTGGCGAGCACGGGCACCCGCCAGCGCCGCCGCATGGTGTCGAACGAGACAATGTTCCCGTGGTTGAACAGCACCATCGTCACCGGGATGCTGGCGAGCAGGCCGATCCCGACGGTCAACAGGAAGACCAGCCAGGCGAACGTGCCGATGGTGTAGCTGATGACCATGCCCGCCTGCAGCGCGTCGCCGACGAGAAACGAGATGACTGCGGGCGCGATGTAGGCGTACCCGAGGTAGCTGCCGCCGACGAGGGTGACCGCGAGGCTGCCACCCCAGGCAAGGATGGTGCTGCGGTCGCCGGTCACCCAGCCGCGCTCGGAGAGCGACGGCCACAGGTAGTAGACGAGCAGCGGCACCACGGCGACGGCGGCGATCACGACCGAGAGCTTCACTTGGAACACCAGCGCCTCGACGGGGTGCAGCGTGATCGGCCAGGAGTTGGCGTCGGGTTGGATCTCCTGGGGGATGCGCGTGATGAAGTCGTAGCGCAGGGTTGCCAGGCCGCCGTAGTACAGCCAGCCGAACACGCCGACCATGACGAGCATGAACCCGCCGACGATGCGGAACGCCCGCGACCGGAGGCTGTCGAAGATGAACCGGAGGTCGTGGTAGTAGCCGCCGATGTCGTCCTCGGTGGTGTCGTCCTCGGTGAAGGCGTCCATCATGCCGGCGGCCGTGCGCTGCATGGTGGCTGACGACTCCGCGTCGGGGTTGTCGGCCTCGGACCCCGTGTCGTCGTCGTCGGCAGCGGCGGCGTCGAAGCGGTCGAGGACGAGTTCGGCTTTCCGGTCGTCGCCGTCGTCCATGGCTTGGGAGGCCGTTGCGAGCGCTTCGTCCTCGCTGAGTGCGGCGAACGCTTCCGGGGGGGCGGCCTCGATGCCGGCGGCGTCGAGAGCGTTCAGGTCGATGTCGGCGGGGTCGGGCCGGCGACTGCGGGGGCCGTTGCGGGCGGCCGCGCGGTCGACGGCGACGTAGAGGTAGTACAGCGTCGCCGCGAGCACCGCAAGCGCCGCGAACGCGGCGCCGAGCACGAGCACGGCGGTGTCGGTCGGGACGCCGAGTGCGCGCTCGACGGTCGGGACGCGGACCCCGGACCCGAGCGCCGCCAGCCCGTCGTTGAACAGCTGGATGCCGTTGTACTGTTCGACTGCGTATCCCGCCCCGAACCCGAGGACGACGACCCCGAGGATGCGGTTCCAGGCGGCGCGGAACACACCCCGCACGTCGATGTCGTCGCGGCCGCGTTTGACCGTCACGACGATCTTCGAGACGTAGAGGCTGAGCCCGTACAGCAACACCAGTGGGGTGGCCCAGAGGATCTGCGTGAACGGGTCCGGGGGGGAGAACAGCGCGCCGAAGGTCGCGATGGCGACGATCGCGTACCGCCACTTGTCGCGGAACGTCTCGTAGGCGACGATGCCCGAGTACGACAGCCCGGACATCAACAGCGGGAGCTGTGCGGCAAGCGAGAAGGACAGCGACAGGAACAGGATGAACTCGGTCCACTTGACGATGGAGTATTTCGGCGAGAGGCCGACCGTGTCGGCGTTCCCGGCGAGGAACTGGAACATCAGCGGGAAGAACGCGAAGTACGCGTAGAGCACGCCCAGCGCGGCCAGGCCGGCGGCGATCACGAGCACGCCGCCGAGCTGCCAGCGCGTGACGCTGATCGGCGGGACGATGTCGCGGTCCTGGAGGGGGCGTTTGGCGTGGTACGCCAACACCGGGAGCGCCGCCAAAACGCCGGCGAACAGCCCGATTTTCACCTGCATGAGGATGACCTCGAAGGGCGTCTGGGCGATGACTTCGGCGTTGGCTGGCAGCAGATCGGCCTCCAGGGTGGGCCAGATGAACAGCCGCATCACGAAGATGCCGGCCAGCAGCCCGACGACGAACGCGATGAAGACGTGTTGCAGGCGGTCCTGAGCCGTCGAAAGCAGGACGCCAATGGATTCTCGGCCGGAGTCGATTGCGCGGGCGGTGCCCGGGCTGACGAGATCCGAGCCGGAGCCACTCATTGCTACGCGATAGCCCGCTCGGAGTTATCAATCTTCTTGTCGGACGGTAAAAGAAAGCCTATAACGGCGCGGCCGCGAAGGATCGGACGAATGGCTGAGGACTCAGACGGCCGCCACGACGCCGCCTCCGAGGGCCCGCCGTGGGACGGCCTGCAGTCCGCCGTGCGTCGCGTCGGTGGCGGCGAGTCTGAGGGGGGTGAGTTCACGCGCGTCGACGACGACGAGCAGCCCTCGGCGGAGGCGTCCGAGCCGGAGTTGCTCCCGGAGGACCGCCACCAGACGGCCACGCCGCGCGACCACGAAGCCGGCGGTCCAACGGCGGCCACGCAGCCGACGCCGGGCGGCGTGGCGGCGGGCGCGAGCAGCGATCCCGACGCCGCCGGTGGCGGCATCGGGATGGACGCGCCGGAGTCCGACGAGGAGGCACCGCTGGGCGAGCACATCGAGGAGATGGTGACCCGTTTGGGGATCGTTGTCGCCATCGCGGCGCTGGTGAGCATCGTCGTGTTCCCGGTGACGAAACCACTCATCACGTGGATGTGGAACTACGTGCTGCCGGGCGGCGAAGCGATCGATCCGCGGGTGTATCAGCCCTTGGAGCTCATCATCACCCAGGTCAAGGTGGCGAGCCTGGCGGGCCTCGTGGTGGCGCTGCCGGCGTTCGTCTACGAGTCGTACGTGTTCATGCGGCCGGGGTTGTACAGGAACGAGCGGCGGTATTATCTGGCGTCGGTGCCGACCAGCCTGGTGTTGTCCGTGGTTGGCGTGTTGTTCGCGTTTTTCATCGTGCTCCCGTACACGATGGGGTATTTCCAGAGCTACACCGAACCCACGGCCGACGTCGCGTTCGCGCTCGGCACCACGTTCAATCTGTTGTTGCTCGTGATGGGGTATCTGGCGGTCGTCTTCCAGATCCCGCTGTTCATCATGCTCGCGATCATGCTCGGGGTCACGACCCGGGAGTGGTTGGAGAGCCGGCGGCTGCTGTTCTGGGGGGCTTTCGCGGGGATCGCGTTCACGTTCAGCGCCATCGACCCGACCGGGATCGTGCCGGTGATCGTGGCGATCACGATGGTCGTGCTGTTCGAGGGGACGCTTGCGTTGTTGCGGTGGACCGGAAACTAGGGGGACCGCGAAAGCTCTTTGCGTGCGGGTGCGCACACCTCTCCCGATGGACCTGCAGGCGATCCCAGGTGTGGGCGCGAAGACCGCCGACGCGCTCGGGAGCCTCGACGACCCGGAGGGCGCGCTGGAGCGCGGGGACGTGGCGGCGGTGGCCGGCGCGCCCGGCGTGAGCGAGGGGCGGGCGGCCCGGATCGTGCGCAACGCGATCCGGGTGCGCCACGACGACCCCGGCGGGTTTCTGGCGACCGATCGGGCCGCGGAGATCCACGAGCGGGTGCTCGGGTTGCTCCAGGAGCGTGCCGTCACCGAGTACGCGCGCCAGCGGCTGCGGACGTTCTATCCGAGCGCGGCCGACTCGCGGATCGCGGAGGTCAACGCGTTCGTCGCCGATGCCATGCAGCGGACGCCACGCGACGACGTTCTGGAGGCGTTGGCGGGCGTGGAGCCGCTGTCAGCGCCGTCCGGCGTGTCCGTGCGAGAGCGCTGCGTGGCGACGACCGACGCCGAGACGTACAGCGACGCGGCGGCGGCGTTCCCGGAGCTATCCGTGGAGATCGTGGAGGACGCCCGCGACCTGGCGGAGTTGGCGCGCGGGTACACGACGGTGGTGGCACTCGATGAGGCGTTCGTGGGCGTGGAGGTCGAGGGGGACGTGCGCGTGGAGCCCGACGCCATGGAGCGCCCGGCGGAGGTGGTGCCCGAGCGCGTGCTGTCGTTTTTCGCGGCGAACCGGGACCGCATCCGGGCGGCGGTCAGCGTGCACGAGGCCGCCGGCATCGACACCGACGTGGATTTGGACGCGTTGGACGGCGCGCTGGCGCACCTGGAGGGCGACGGGTCGGTGGCTGGCGACGACGAGTTGGATCGGCTGACGCGCGCGGTGAACGACCTCGATGCGGCGGTCAGCGACGCCGAGTCGGTGGCCAACGACCGGCTCCGGGAGGCGATCGGGGAGCAGGACGTGACCATCGAGGGGGCGGACTTGTTGAGCCTCGTCGAGCGGGGCGCGGGGGTGGACAGCCTGCTGGGCAGAGAGCTCGCCGACGAGTACGATGACGCCGTCGGGGCGGCCCGGGACGCGCTCGAAGAGCAGTTGGGGCTGCGGGGCGAGGCGGCGAAGCTGGCACGGCGGGTGTTCGGCGACGAGCCGACGTTCCCCGTGGCGCGCGACGACGACGCCATGGCGCGGGTGCGCGAATCGCTGACGGCGGCCAGGGATCGGCGGGCCGCCGGGCGCAAACGGGAGTTGGCGGCGACGCTGGCGGATCTGCGAGCGCCGACTGAGGCGCTGGTCCACGACGCCCTGGAGGTTGACGTGGCGCTTGCCGTGGCGCGGTTCGCGGCGGATTTCGACTGCGTGCTGGCCGAGCGCGGCGGCCGCGGGTTCCGCATCGAAGGCGGGCGCAATCCGCTGTTGGACGTTGCCTTCGCGGAGACCGAGCCGGTGGAGTACGGCGTCGACGGGGTGGCGTTGTTGTCGGGCGTGAACTCCGGGGGGAAAACGAGCACGCTCGATCTGGTGGCGGTGGTGGTGGTGCTTGCGCACATGGGGCTGCCGGTTCCGGCCGAGGCGGCGCGCGTGCCGGCGATCGCGGAGCTGCATTACTACGCGAAGTCCCAGGGCACGCTTGATGCGGGGGCGTTCGAGGCGACGCTGCGGGATTTCGCGAGCCTGACCGAGCGCGTGGCCGACGATGAGGGGAGCGAGGAGAGCGCGGCCAGCCGGCTGGTGCTCGTCGACGAGTTGGAGTCGATCACGGAGCCGGGAGCGTCGGCGAAGATCATCGCGGGGATCCTGGAGGCGTTGCACGAGGCGGGGGCGTCGGGCGTGTTCGTCTCCCATCTGGCGGGCGAAATCCGGGATCAGTGTGGGTTCGGCGTGACCGTCGACGGCATCCACGCGGCGGGATTGGAGGACGGCGAACTGGTCGTTGAGCGGTCGCCGGTGAAAGACCATCTCGCGCGGTCGACGCCGGAGCTCATCGTGGAGAAGCTGGCCGAGGCGGACGGGGCGGTGGGTGAGGGGTTCTACGAGCGGCTGCTGGAGAAGTTCTGACCCCGGTCAGCGGATCGCCGGGTTCGCGGGGTGTGCGGGCGTTTGCCAGCGGGTGGCGGGCCGTGGCGAACCGTTAAGTGGCTGCCAGGGCGTGGTGGATGTGATGGATGAGGACCCCGAAGAGGGGCTGCTGGGGTGGGGTGAGACCGTGTTCCGGGACGAGCACGTCTTCGAGATCGATTACGTCCCGGAGGTGTTCCGACACCGGGAGTCACAGCTGCAGACGCTGCAGTACGCGCTCCGGCCGGCCGTGCGTGGGTCCCGGCCGTTGAACGTGGTTGCGCGCGGGCCGCCGGGCACCGGGAAGACGACAGCCGTCCAGAAGCTGTTCGGCGAGCTCAGCGGTCAGCCCGGGGTGCAGACGGTGCGGGTGAACTGCCAGGTCGACTCCACGCGGTACGCGGTGTTCTCGCGGGTGTTCGAGGAGATCTTCGACTACGAGCCGCCGTCGTCGGGGATCTCGTTCAAGAAGCTGTTCGGACAGGTGGCCGAGCGGATCGCCGACGACGACGAGGTGTTGGTGGTGGCCTTGGACGACGTGAACTACCTGTTCTACGAGGACGAAGCCGGTGACACGCTGTACTCGCTGTTGCGGGCCCACGAGACCCAGCCGGGCGCGAAGGTCGGTGTCGTGGTGGTGTCGTCGGACCTGGAGTTGGACGTGATCGAGGCCTTGGACGGGCGCGTGCAGTCGGTGTTTCGGCCCGAGGAGGCGTATTTCTCGGCGTACGACCGGGCGGAGATCACGGACATCCTGCGGGATCGTGTGGAGGTCGGGTTCCGGGAGGGCGCGGTCGCGGAGCCGGTGCTGGATGCCGTGGGCGGGCGCACCGACGAGGCGGGCGATCTGCGGGTGGGGATCGACGTGTTGCGGCGAGCGGGGCTGCACGCCGAGTCCCGCGCGAGCAAGACCGTCGAGATGGAGGACGTCGACGCCGTCTACGAGGACGCGAAGCACGTGCATCTGTCGCGGACGCTGGCGGCGCTGTCGGACAACGAGCGCGCGCTGGTGCGGACGGTGGCCGAGCAGGAGGGCGACCGGGCGGGCGACGTGTACGACGTGTTCAACGACCGCACCGACCTGGGGTATACGCGGTACACGGAGATCGTGAACAAACTCGACGAGCTCGGCGTGATCGACGCGGCGTACGAGCAGCGGTCGGGGCGCGGGCGGTCGCGGACGCTGCGGCTCACGCACGACTCGGAGGCGGTCCTGGAGCGCCTGTAGGGAGTGCGGGTGGCTTTTTAGGTGGTGGCGTGCGAGCGTGTGCTATGAAACAGGCTGGCGGGAGCGCCGAGCAAAAGCGGCGGGCCGGGGAGGCGGCGGTGGCCGAGGAAGTGACCGAGGGGGCGGTCGTGGGGCTCGGAACCGGGAGCACGGTGGCGCACGCGATCCGCGCGCTGGGTGCGGAAGCGTCGGACGTCTCGGGGGTAGCGACGTCGTTCGAGTCCCGACGGCGCGCCGTCGACGCCGGGGTGACGGTAACGAGTCTAGAGGCGGCGTCGGTGGACGTCGCGATCGACGGCGCCGATCAGGTGGCCGACGGCGTGCTGGTGAAAGGTGGCGGGGCGGCCCACACGCGCGAGAAATACGTGGCGGCCAGCGCCGACCGCTTCGTGGTGGTCGCCGATCCGTCCAAGGAGAGCGACGTGGTGGACGTGCCGGTGCCGGTGGCGGTGGTGCCTGACGCCTGGCCGGTGGTCGTCGATCGGGTTGAGGCGCTGGGCGGGACGGCGACGCTGCGGGACGCCGAGCGGAAGGACGGGCCGGTGGTTACGGACACCGGGAGCCTCGTGGTGGACTGCGATTTCGGGGCCATCGAGACCCCCGAGGCGGTGGCGGCGTCGCTGTCTGCGGTTCCGGGCGTCGTCGAGCACGGGCTGTTCGTGGGGATGGCTGACGCCGTCTACGTGGGAACCGACGACGGCGTCCGCGTGCGGGACCCGTAAGCGGGGTGGTGGTGCACGCGGGGCTGTGCGGTGTGAAAAACTGAGAGAAGCGAGTGCCGAATTACAGGTCGCGGGGCTGCACCGTCTTGCGACCGTTGGCCTCGGCGCGTTCCGCGGCGTCGGCGAGGAGGTCGTCGACTTCCTCGTCGAGGGCCTCGTAGAAGTCGGAGGCAACGTTCTTGTCGTCGAGTGCTTCCTTCACAGCGGCCTTGACGATGAGGTCTGCCATACACGCTGGGTTTTCACTCCCCCGCTTATAAGGCTTCCCATAATCGGGCGCGTAACGGCCCGGTTACGGCGTGTACGTGGCGAACTCCATGTGACCAACCACCGCTCCACATGAAACGAACGTGGCCACTCGACAGCAGGTACGAACGAACAGAGATTCACACTCTCGGAAAGTATGTTGGGGATTGGGGAAACTATTTTATTCGTGTATGGACTATACTGGGATGCCGACGCCAAGTCGGCAGCACCCCAATGCCTCGTTGCACTCACTGTGACGGCCACGTTTCCGATGATTTCGTTCGCGTGTTCGCGGGCGAAGACGGACAGGTTCGCGCGTGCCCGAACTGCTCGGCGAACGCGGGGATCGCTGAGGTATCCCGCGAGCGGGGCCGCCACGCCTGACCGAAAGTCCAGTATCCAACCCGCCGTTTCGTTCTCGCATGCATCACGTGTACGTCATCGAATGCAGTGACGGCACCTACTACACCGGCTACACGACCGACGTCCAGCGACGGGTCGCCGAGCACAACGCCGGCGACGGCGCGAAGTACACGCGGGGGCGCACGCCGGTGACGCTCAGGCACACCGAATCGTTCGACTCGAAGTCCGAGGCGATGCGCCGCGAGTACCGGATCAAGCAGCTCTCGCGGGCGCAAAAAGAGGCGCTGTTCTGACCAGCCCCCACGGACACCAGCAACCGGAGGGCCTTTGACGAGTCGCGGCGACGACCGGGCATGGACGAGGTCATCAGTTTCGGCACGGACGGCTGGCGTGCACCCTTATCCGAGTTCACCAGCGACCGCGTGCGCATCGTCGCACAGGGGGTTGCCGACCACCTCGCGGCCGACGGCGGCGCGGGGGACACGGTCGCCGTCGGATACGACGCCCGCGACACGTCCGCGGGGTTCGCCGAGGACGCCGCGGACGTGCTGGCGGCCAACGGCTTCGACGTGATGCTGCCCGAGCGGGACTGCCCGACGCCCGCGGTCTCACACGCCATCGTCGAACGCGACCTGGCCGGGGCGGTGGTCATCACGGCCTCGCACAACCCCCCCGAGTACAACGGCGTGAAGTTCATTCCCGCTGACGGGGCCGGCGCGCTCCCCAGCGACACCGACGGGATCATGGCGAACCTCGGGACGCCGGCGGCGGGCGACCCCACCGGCGAGATCCGGCGGGTGGACTTCACCGGCCCGCACGTCGCGCACTGCCGCCGCCTCGTGGACGCGTCGCTGGACGGGCTGACGGTCGTGTACGACGCGATGCACGGCAGTGGCCGCGGCGTCACCGGTGACGCGCTGGAAGCGGCGGGCGCGGACGTGATCCGGCGGCGCTGCACCCAGGACGCCGCGTTCGGCGGCACCCCACCGGAGCCGACGCCCGAACACCTCGCCGGCCTCGCCGACGCCGTCGACGAGCACGACGCCGACCTCGGCATCGCCAACGACGGGGACGCCGACCGCGTGGCGGCTGTCACGCCCGAGCGCGGCGTGCTCGACGGGAACTGGTTCTACGTGCTGGCCTACGACTACCTGCTGGAGTCCGGGACCGGTCCCGCGGTCCGCACCGTTTCCACGACCGGCCACGTGGACGCGGTGGCCGCCGCCCACGACTGCGAGGTGGTCGAAGTCCCGGTCGGGTTCAAGTGGGTGGCGGCGGCCGTCGACGACCACGACGCCCTGTTCGGCGGCGAGGAGTCCGGCGGCTACACGATGCGCGGGCACGTCCGCCAGAAGGACGGCGTGCTGATGGGGCTGCTCGCCGCCGCGGCGGCGAGCGAAACCGCGCTTGACGACCGTATCGACGCCATCGAGGACGCCCACGGCGAGATCCACCAGGACAAGACGAGCGTCGACTGCCCGGACGACCGCAAACAGGCGGTGCTCGACGGGCTCAGCACCGCACTCCCGGACAGCGTCGCGGGCGTCGCCGTCGACAGCGTCAACGACACGGACGGGTTCAAGATCGTGCTCGCGGACGGGTCGTGGCTGCTGGTTCGGCCGTCGGGCACCGAGCCGAAGATGCGGGTGTACGCGGAGGCGGGCAGCGCCGCCCGCGTCGCGGCGCTGCTGGACGCCGGACGCGAACTCGTCGCGCCCGTCGTCTGAGGCGGTGGCCCGGGCTATCCGAGGACGCCCCGATAGCGCTCGCCGCGGCGCTCGCAGTCGAAGCCCAGGCCGTCGTAGAACGGCTTCACGCCGGGGTCGAAGTTCGCCGTGAGGGGACGCCAGCGGATCGTCGCCGCCCCGACGAGCCGGGAGCCGATGCCCTGGCCGCGGCGACGCCGCCGAACAGCGACCGCTTCGACGTGCGCGCCCGTCTCGTGTCGGGGGACGGCGACAAGCGCGCCGACGATGCGGTTGTCGTGGTCGGCGACCACGACGGTCCCCGCTTCGATGCGATCCGCAACGGTGGCGGCGTCCACAGCCAGGTTCGCGCCGTCGAGCACCCGCATCACGCCGAGGTGGTCGCGTGGCCCCGCCGTCCGGACGACGGGCGTGGTGGTGTGGTCGGCCACCTCACCCACCCTGGATGAGGCGAAGCACGCGCACGAAATCCGCGTCCACGGGGTGGTCTTCGGGGACGGGCGAACCGTCAACCATCACTGCGACCTCGTGGGGGCTCAACCCCACGTCGGCGAGCAGGTCGGCGTACGTCGTTGGCGGCCCGGGTTCGGTGTCGGCGGCCGTGGTGACGGTGAACTCGTGGGTGTCCCCGCCGACCACGGACAGAGTCACGCGCATACTGGCGGTACTGCTGTGGCTGCCTTCAGCCCCGCGGTCGTCAGGTCGGGGCGGCGTCACGCGGCGGTTCGTCGCCGTGGTACTGCCCCCAGGCGACGCCCAGCAGGTGGACGCTGCGGTGGTGACGTTCCCACCGGGCCGCGCGCTGTCGGCAGTGAGCGCGTGCGTGGGGCTGTCTGTGGCTGCCGTCGCGCCGGAGCTGTCCGGGCGACAACACCCACGGTGCGCGTTCGCAGCGCCAGCAACCGGATGGGTGGGTCTCGCGGCGTTTAAGTCCCACACGCTCGTGGTGGCGAGCATGACCGACGCCGCGGGCGGCCGCCAGGAGATCTGGGTTGAGAAGTACCGGCCCGAACGCCTCGAAGACGTGGTTGGCCACCCCGACATCACCGAGCGCCTGCAGAGCTACGTCGACCGCGACGACCTCCCACACCTCCTGTTTGCGGGGCCGGCGGGCACCGGAAAAACGGCGTCCTCGGTGTCGATTGCCAAGGAACTCTACGGCGACGACTGGCAGGACAACTTCCTGGAGTTGAACGCCAGCGACGAGCGCGGCATCGACGTGGTCCGGGACCGCATCAAGGACTTCGCGCGGTCGTCGTTCGGCGGCCACAACTACCGCGTCATCTTCCTGGACGAGGCGGACGCGCTCACCGACGACGCCCAGTCGGCGCTGCGCCGCACGATGGAACAGTTCTCGAACAACACCCGGTTCATCCTCTCGTGTAACTACTCCTCGAAGATCATCGACCCGATCCAGTCCCGGTGTGCGGTGTTCCGGTTCGCGCAGCTCGGCGACGACGCGGTCGCCGCCCACCTCCGTGAGATCGCCGAGACGGAGGGCCTGGAACACACCGACGACGGCATCGACGCGCTGGTGTACGCCGCGGACGGCGACATGCGCCGCGCGATCAACGCCCTCCAGGCGGCCTCGGCGACCGGCGACAGCGTCAACGAGGAGACCGTCTACGCGATCACCGCGACCGCCCGTCCAGAGGAGATCGAGACGATGGTGACCGAGGCACTGGGCGGCGACTTCGCGGCCGCGCGAGCCACGCTGGACGACCTCCTCACGAACCGGGGGTTGGCGGGCGGCGACATCATCGACCAGGTGCACCGCTCGGTCTGGGAGTTCGATGTCGAGGAGGCGGCCGCAGTGCGGCTGCTGGACCGCCTCGGGGAGGCCGACTACCGCATCGCGGAGGGCGCAAACGAGCGCGTGCAACTGGAGGCGCTGTTGGCGTCCGTCGCACTGAACGCCGAATAAGTGGCTGGCTACTGGTCGAGCGCGGCGGGCGGCCCGCCCGGCAACTCGTCGCGGTCGTGGGGCGCGAAGAACGCCGGGTTCGGGCCCGTCGGGACGAGGCGCTTGGGGTTGAGGTGGCCGTGGCTGCGGTAGTAGTGCTGCTTGACGTGCTCCATGTAGAGGGTGTCCGCGACGCCGGGGAGCTGGCAGAGCTCCCGAAGGTACGGCCAGAGGTTGTCGTAGTCGCTGATGCGCTTGCGGTTGCACTTGAAGTGCGTGTGGTAGACCTCGTCGAAGCGGTACAGGGTCGTGAACATCGCCACGTCGGCCTCCGTGAGCACGTCGCCGGCGAGGTAGCGCTGCTCCGCGAGCACGTCGTCGTAGTGCGCGAGCGCCTCGAAGAGGTCGTCGACGGCGTTGTCGTACGCGCGCTGGCTGTCCGCGAAGCCGGCGCGGTAGACGCCGTTGTTGATGGGGTCGTAGATGTCCTCGATGAGGCGGTCCACCTCGTCCCGGTAGCCCTCGGGGTAGAGGTCCACGTCGCGTGCGGCGTGGTCGTCGAAGGCCACGTCCAGCATCCGCATGATTTCCTCGCTTTCGTTGTTCACGATGGTGTCCGCGTCCGTGTCGTACAGCACGGGCACCGTGACGCGGCCCGTGTATTCGGGGTCAGCTTCGGTGTAGACATCCCGGAGGTGGGTGCCGCCGAAGACGTGGTCTGGCGTGCAGCCGGGTTTCTCCGGGTCGAACGTCCAACCCTGATCGTAGCGCACGGGGTCGACGACGCTGACCGAGATCGCGTCTTCGAGGCCCAAGAGCGCGCGCACGAGGAGCGTGCGGTGGGCCCACGGGCAGGCGTAGGAGACGTAGAGGTGGTAGCGCCCGGCCGCCGGGGGTACGTCGTCGCCGACCCAGTGCCGGAAGCTGGTGGTGTCGCGCTCGAAGGCACCGTCGTCGCTGTGTTCGTTCATGTCCGCCTCAGTGCGCCAGTCACCGTCGATCATGCGGCCCATGCCCGTCGGTACGCGAGCCAGCGGCTTAGCAGTGGGGGCGGGGTTTGATTCCACGGGGTATTTGACCGGCGACACCGAAACGCAGGCCATGCCACACAGACGGCGCGTGCTCACGGCGACGGCAGCGGCGGCGAGCCTGTCGCTTGCCGGCTGTCTCTCGAACGACGGCGGCGGCGACAGCCAGGCGTCCAGTTCCACGGACGCCGAGACGACCGGCGACGCAGCGTCGCTGGCCGACCACCCGGCGGCGGCGGGGCTGGACGCCCAGCCCGTGCTCGGCCCGGACCCGCTGTCGGCCGACACCACGGTGGTGGTGTTCTCCGATCCGTCGTGTCCACACTGCCAGGACTTCGAGGCGGACGTGTTCCCGAAGCTGAACGCGAACTTCATCGAGCCGGGGTCGCTGTCGTACGTCTACCGGAACATGGCGTTCGTCGCGCCGTGGGCGACAGGCGCTGTGCACGCCTTCGAGGAGACCTACGAGCGAAACGCGGACGCGTTCTGGGCGCTCCGCGAGTGGGTGTACAGCAACCCCGACCAGGTCGCCGACGATCCCGGCGACGCCATCAAATCGTACCTGGCGTCGGAGACCGACATCGAGGACCCCGAGGCGGTCCGGACGGCGGCCGCCGAGCGCACGCAGAGCGCGCAGGTCTCCCAGGACGAAACCGCCGCGAAGAACGCCGGGATCAACTCGACGCCCGGGTTCGTGGTGGCTGCCGACGGCGTCGTCACCACGTCGTTCACCGGCGCGAAGCCCTACGACGAGTTCGTCGAGTTGGCTGGGCTGAGCGAGTAGCGCGTGGGGTGCGGTAGCGCTCCCGGAACTGTTTTACTCGCTCGCCGGCCACCTACGTCCAATGAGCGACCTCGAATCTGCCTACCGCCTCGAATACTTCGAGGAGGAGGGGTTTCACCGCCGGGAATGCGTGTCGTGTGGCGCGCACTTCTGGACGCGCGACGGCGACCGCGAGACGTGCGGTGAGCCGCCCTGCGAGGACTACCAGTTCATCGACAACCCCGGCTTCGATGCGTCGTACTCGCTGACCGAGATGCGGTCGGCGATGGTGTCGTACTTCGAGCGCGCGGGCCACGACAGCATCGACCCGTATCCGGTGGCGGCGAACCGGTGGCGCGACGACGTGCTGTTGACCCAGGCGTCGATCTATGACTTCCAGCCCCACGTCACGAGCGGGGCGTCGCCGCCACCGGCGAACCCGCTGGTGGTGAGCCAGCCCTGCATTCGGATGCAGGACATCGACAACGTGGGGAAGACCGGGCGGCACACGATGGCGTTCGAGATGCTGGGCCATCACGCGTTCAACGCCGACGAGGGCACCGACTACGCCTACGACGGGGAGGTGTACTGGAAGGACACGGCCGTCGAGCACTGCGAGGGGTTGCTGGCGGACGTGGGGGTGTCCCTCGACGAGGTGACGTTCATCGAGGATCCCTGGGTCGGCGGCGGGAACGCCGGCGCGGCGTTCGAGGTCATCTATCGGGGCTTGGAGTTGGCGACGCTGGTGTTCATGAGCCTCGAACGGGATCCGGACGGCGAGTACGAGATGAAAGACGGGCACACGTACGCGGAGATGGACCGCCGCGTCGTGGACACCGGCTACGGCGTCGAGCGCTGGACGTGGATGAGCCAGGGCACGCCGACCGTCTACGAGGCGGTCTACCCCGACACCATCGACTTCCTCAAAGAACAGGCGGGCATCGAGCACACCGACGAGGAGGCCGAACTCGTGCACCGTGCGTCGAAGCACGCGGGGAACCTCGATATCGACGAGGTGGCCGACATCGAGGACGCGCGCGCCGGGATCGCGGCCGAGCTGGGTGTCGACGCCGAGCGCCTCACCGAGCTTGTGGCGCCCCTGGAGGACATCTACGCGATCGCCGACCACTCCCGGGTGTTGGCGTACATGTTCGGCGACGGGATCGTGCCGTCGAACGTCGGCACGGGCTATCTGGCGCGGATGGTGCTGCGCCGCACCAAGCGCTTGGTGGATGACATCGGTGCCGACGTACCCCTCGACGAGCTCGTCGACATGCAGGCCGACCGGCTGGGGTACGAGAACCGCGACACGATCCGGAGCATCGTGCGGTCGGAGGTCGAGAAGTACGGGGAGACCCTCGAACGTGGGGGGCGTCGCGTCGAGCAGCTGGCCGAGGAGTACGCCGACCGCGGGGAGCCGGTTCCGACCGACGAGCTGATCGAGCTGTACGACTCCCACGGCATCCAGCCGGGGATGGTCGCCGACATCGCCGCCGACGTCGGGGCGACCGTCGACGCGCCCGACGACTTCTATTCGCTGGTGGCGGCCCGCCACGACGACGGCGACAGCGGGGCGGCGGGCGGCGACGGCGGCGGCGACGACCGGCTGGCGGATCTGCCCGAGACGGAGACGCTGTACTACGACGACGCGTACGGGTCTGAGTTCGAGGCCGTTGTCCTCGACGTCTTCGAGCGGGAGGGCGAGGACGGCGACGGCGCCTTCGACGTGGTGCTCGATCAGACGATGTTCTACCCGGAGGGCGGCGGGCAGCCGGCGGACACGGGCGTGTTGACCGGTGATGACCACACCGTGGACGTGATCGACGTCCAGGAGCGCGACGGCGTGGTGTTGCATCGCACCACCGACAACCCCGGGAAGGGGGAGTTCGTGCGCGGGCAGATCGACACCGAGCGCCGCCGCCGGCTGATGGCCCACCACACGGCGACGCATATCGTGGTGTACGCCGCCCGGCAGGTGCTGGGCGAGCACGTCCGGCAGGCCGGCGCGCAGAAGGGCGTCGACTCCTCGCGCATCGACGTCACGCACTACGAGCGCGTGGACAGGGAGACCGTCAAGGAGATCGAGCGCGTGGCGAACGAGATCGTGCGCGCGAACACGAGCGTGCAGTGCGAGTGGCCCGACCGCCACGAGGCCGAGGCGGAGTACGGGTTCGACCTCTATCAGGGCGGCATCCCGGCGGGAGAGCAGATCCGGCTCGTGCACGTCGACGACGACGTGCAGGCCTGCGGGGGGACCCACGTGGCTCGCACTGGTGAGATCGGGTCGATCAAGATCCTGAACGCCGAGCGCGTGCAGGACGGCGTCGAGCGGCTGACGTTCGCTGCGGGGGCGGCCGCCGTCGAGCACGTGCAGGGGCAGGAAGACGATCTGCGGGCGGCTGCCGAGGTGCTCGATGTGACGCCGTCGGAGGTCCCGGAGACCGCCGAGCGGTTTTTCACCGAGTGGAAGGACCGCGGGAAGACCATCGACGACCTCAAAGAGCAGCTCGCGGAGGCGCGGGCGTCCGGCGGCGGTGCCGGCGAAGAGGTCGACGTCGCCGGCACGACGGCCGTCGTGCAGCGCGTGGACGGCGACATGGACGAGTTGCAAGCGACCGCGAACGCGCTGGTCGACGGCGGGCAGGTCGCGGTCGTCGGCTCCGGTGCCGACGGCGCGCAGTTCGTCGTGGGCGTCCCCGACGGCGTGCCCGTGAACGCCGGCGAGGTCGTCGGCGAGCTCGCGGCCATGGTGGGGGGCGGTGGCGGTGGGCCGCCGGACTTCGCGCAGGGCGGGGGACCGGACGCGGAGCGCCTCGACGACGCACTGTCGCGGGCGGCCGACGTGCTCGGTGACGCCGCGAGCGCGGAGTAACGCCGGATCGGCGGCTCAGTACGCGTCGTCCGGGTCGAAGACCTGGTCGCCGACGGTGTCGCCGTCGAGCGTGCGGTGGAAGCAGGATTCGTGGCCGGTGTGGCAGGCGCCGCCGGTCTGGGCGACGAGATACAGCAGGGCGTCGCCGTCGCAGTCGACGCGGATCTCGTCGACGGATTGGGTGTTGCCGCTGGTTGCGCCTTTCTCCCAGAGTTCGTCCCGGGACCGCGAGTAGTAGTGCGCCTGCCCGGTGGTGGCGGTTTTCGCGACCGCCTCGCGGGTGGCGTACGCGAGCATGAGTACGTCGCGGCTGTCGGCGTCCTGGGCGATCACGGCGACGAGGCCGTCGCCGTCGTCGGTGTGGCCGGCACCGCCGAAGTCGAGGTCGACGTCGAACTCCTCCATACTGGCGACTGGGTGCCCGGGGGGTTAGTGGTTGTGCGTGGCGGGTCAGGCCGCCGCGAACCCCAGGGCGTCCAGCACGTAGAACAGCACGTCGCCGAACGTGAGCGCGACGACGAGGCCGGCGAACAGCGGCAGGAGGAACGGGACGCCGGGGGTGACCCAGACGTCGTCGTGGTCGGTGATGAGGTCGAGGCCGTCGCGGAGCTGGGCTGGGGTGGTGCCGTACGCGGAGTGGTCGATGTCCGCGAGGAACGCGGCGGCACCCCAGGGGTCGCCGCTGCCGTCGGTGGCGACTGCGCCGTCGGTCGGGTCGCCGGGGGTATCGGGGAGCGTGTCCGGGTGTCGGAGGCCGGGGTCCGAGCGGAGGTCCGCGAGCGTGCAGTCACGCCATCGGAGATACATCCGGAGGGCGTCCAGGTCGAGGCCGCTGCGCGTGAACCCGCCGGCCGAGGATTCCAGCAGGCTGCCGTGGACCGTGGCGAGGTCGTCGGCGGCGACCCGCCGGCCGACGAACATGACCACGGAGACGTTCCCGGTGAGGGCGTTCCGAGCGCCGAGCACGAGCGGGTACGCGAGTGCGAACAGCACCGTGTTCGTGAGGACGGTCAGCGAGAAGACGCCGAGCGTGGTGGAGACACCGGGGAGTGCGTAGCCCGCGAACTCGTAGGCGGGGTAGGTGGGGAAGAGGACGGCGAGCACCATGAACGCGCGGGCGTCCGCACCGCCGAAGCCGCCGATATACCAGAAGCCGTACGCCAGCGGGATGACGAACAGGAGGCTGAACGCGGTTCGGATGGCGAACGGCGTGAGCCCGCCGGGGATGCCGAGTGCGACGAAGCCGTCCCACAGCAGGAGGAGCACGCCGAGGAGCGCCAGTGGCCCCCAGAGGGTGTTCGAGACGCGGCGCGTGTGTATGTCGCGGACGGCGGCCCAGCCGAGCGCTGGCACTGCAACGAGCCGGAGGAGATCCGGTATCGAGGCGTCGACCACTACCGGGTGAGGGACCTACGGTTGCTTAGCTGTTTTGCACGTGGTCGGCCGGGCTGTGTGGACACCCGCGAATAAGTAATGAACTTTTATGAAGGATGGGGGCAGAGCGTTCGACACGGATGCTCCCCCGACAGCCCGGATCGGCCCGCACAGCGTCGTTGTTTCAGATCCCTGTAATCGCCAATACGTTTATTGTCGATGTCTGTTTCGACTACTAACGAACAATGAGCGCCACAGATCCAACCGTCGTCCTCGGAACGATCGGTTCAGACGCCCACGCGGTCGGCATCACGCTGCTGGATCACGCGTTGCGGGAGGCTGGGTTCACCGTCCACAACCTCGGCGCACAGACGGCCAAAACGGAGTTCGCGACGGCGGCCGCTGACCACGACGCCGACGCGGTGTTGGTGTCCTCGCTGTACGGTCACGCCCAGCAGGACTGTGCGGGGCTCCACGATCAGTTGGCGGCGGCGGGCGTGGACGCGACGACTGTCGTGGGCGGGAACCTCGCGGTCGGCCAGACCGACTTCGAGACGGTCAAACAGCGCTTCGAGGAGATGGGCTTCGACAGGGTGTTCAGCGCCCAAACCGGCTTCGAGGCGGTCGTCGATGCGGTCAAGACGGAACTGGACGTGGACGAACGCAGCCCGACAACCACCACCCTCGGCGCGTAACCCCCGATGATCGAAGACAAGCGACTCACCGACACCGAACTGGAGGCCATCACGGACCGGATAACCGGCGACTGGGTATCGAGGGCGGCCGTGGACTTCGCGGACGCCGTGGCGTTCCACGAGTCACTGCCGCCCCACAAGCGGTTCGCGGCGGTGCTTGAGAACGCCGAGGCGGTGTTGTGCCAGCCCCGCGCCGGCGTGCCCCGCCTCGACGAGCACGTCGAGTTGCTCCAGCACCTCGACGAGGAAGGCGGCGCGGACCTCCTGCCGACCACCATCGACTCGTACACCCGGGACAACGCCTACGAGAAGGCCGCCGAGGGGCTGGCGCGCTCCCGGGAGACCGACAGCAGCGAGCTCAACGGCTTTCCCGCCGTCAACCACGGCGTTGAGGGCTGCCGGGAGGTCGTGCGTCGGGTCGACGCGCCCGTGCAGGTCAGACACGGCACCCCCGACGCGCGCCTGCTGGCGGCGGTCACGCTTGCGGGCGGGTTCCAGAGCTTCGAGGGCGGACCGATCACGTACAACCTCCCGTACACGAGTGCCTACGATCTAGAGACGACCATCGAGTACTGGCAGTACGTCGACCGGCTCTGTGGGGCGTACACGGAGCGCGGGGTCACGATCAACCGCGAGCCGTTCGGTCCGCTGACGGGGACGCTCGTCCCGCCGTCGATCGCCATCGCGATCGTCACCATCGAGGGGCTGCTGGCGGCAACCCAGGGCGTCCGCAGCGTCACGCTGGGGTACGGCCAGGTCGGCAACCTCGTCCAAGACGTCGCTGCGGTGCGCGCGATGGCGGCCATCGGGGCGGAGTACCTGCCCGACTCGGTGACCGTCACGACGGTGCTCCACCAGTGGATGGGGGGGTTCCCGCGCGACGAGGCGCGGGCCCACGGCGTCATCGGGCTGGCCGGCGCGACCGCTGCGCTCGTCGAACCCACGAAGGTCATCACCAAATCCCCCCAGGAGGCGGTGGGCGTGCCGACGGCGGAATCGAACGCCGCGGGCCTGCGCACGACCGAGCAGGTGCTGCGGATGCTCGACGAGCAGTCGATCACGCTGGACGGCGTCGACAGGGAGCAGGCGTTGATCGAGCGGTCGGTGCGATCACTGCTCGATGCGGTGTACGAGGCCGGCGACGGCGACATCGCGCGTGGCACGGTGCGGGCGTTCGACGCGGGGACGCTTGACATCCCGTTCCCGCCCAGCGACGCGGCGGCGGGTGACGTGCTCCCGGCCCGCGACGACGACGGCCGGGTTCGCCTGCTGAAGTTCGGGGCGGTGGCGCTGGACGACGAGACGAAGCGAATCCACCGCGCGCGACTGGACCGCCGCGCGGACACCGAAGGCCGGGAGCTCTCGTTCCGGATGGTGGCCGACGACGTGTCGGCGGTCAGCGATGGGCGGCTCATCGGCCGCCCGGGGGACGACTGATGCGGATCGAACGCGTCACCGCGACGCCGGGGGTCGCGGGGTTTTTCTTCGACGACCAGGCCGCGATCACCGCCGGCGCCGACGCCGACGGGATGGCGTACGCGGGCAGCCCGCGGACGGACGGCTACGAGCGCATCCGCGAACCCGGGGAGGCGCTCGTGGTCGAGGTGGTGTTGAGCGACGGGCGGCGGGTGCGCGGGGACTGCGCGGCCGTCCAGTATTCCGGCGCGGGTGACCGTGATCCGCTGTTCCGGGCGGCCGACCACAGGGCCGTCGTGGAGGGCGCGGTGGCCGAGGCGCTCGTGGGCCGGGATGCGGCGTGTGTCGCGGACAACGCGGCGGTCGTCGAGTCACTCGCCGACGAGCGAGGGCTGCACACCGCGGTCCGGTACGGCGTCTCGCAGGCGCTGGTGGCCGCCGCCAGCGCCGCGCGCGCGACCACGCAGACGCGGGTCCTCGCGGACGCCCTGGGTACTGAGCCGGCGACGGAGCCGGTGCCCGTGTTCGGGCAGTCCGGCGAGCAGCGCCGCCGCGGCGCGGAGGCGATGCTGCTGAAGCGGGTCGGCGTGTTGCCCCACGGGCTGTTCAACAGCGTCGAGGCGGTCGGCCCCGACGGCGTCCGACTCGTCGAGTACCTCGACTGGCTGTCCGAGCGCGCCGCCACCCTGGGCGGCGACGGCTATCGGCCGCGGTTCCACGTCGACGTGTACGGGATGCTCGGGGAGCTGTTCGGGCCGCCGTACGACCGCGCGGCGGTCACGGGGTACGTCCGCGAGCTGCGGGCGGCGGCCGCCCCGTACCCGCTGCAGATCGAGGGGCCGATGGACGCCGGGAGCCGCGAGGCGCAGATCGACGCGATGGCGGAGCTCCGGGACGGCCTCGCGGACGCCGGCGTGGCCGTCGACATCGTCGCCGACGAGTGGTGTGACAGCCGCGCGGACGTCGAGGCGTTCGTGGACGCCGGCGCGGCGGACGTCGTCCAGGTGAAGACCCCGGACGTGGGGGGCCTCCTAGAGAGTGGGCGGGCAGCCAGATACTGCGCGGGCACCGACACCCGGGCGTACGTCGGCGGGACGTGCAACGAGACGACGGTGTCGGCGCGGCGGTGCGCGCACGTCGCGCTGGCGACCGACGCCGCACAGGTGCTTGCGAAGCCCGGCATGGGGTTCGACGCGGGGTACGCGGCGGTCAGCAACGAGATGCGACGCACGCTCGCGCGTCACCGGGCGGCAGTGGGTCCTGGTGACGCGGCATAGGCGGCGTGCGGGCGGACTCGGGGAATCGCCAACCGAACACCGACACACAGCCACAACGATGCCACAGGACACGACGAACCCGTCTACGGGAACGGCCGAGCAGCGCACAGCAACCGACACGACCGTCCAGCTCCGGGCGGGCTGGCAGGGGCGGTTCTACGAGGATTTCGCGGTCGGCGACGTGTACAAACACCCCTACGGCCGGACGGTCACGGAGACCGACAACGTGTGGTTCACGAACCTCACGATGAACGCGAACCCGATGCATTTCAACGCGGCGTACGCGTCTGGAACCGAGTTCGACGAACGCCTCGTGAACGGGCTGTTCGTGATCGCGCTCTCGGTGGGGATGAGCGTGGTGGACGTGTCCGCGAACGCGACCGCGAACCTCGGGTACGACGACATCCAACACCACGCGCCGGTGTTCCACGGCGACACGCTGTTCGCCGAGAGCGAGGTGCTCAGCAAGCGCGAATCGGAGTCCCGGCCCCACGTCGGGATGGTGACCACGGAGCTGCGGACGTACACCCAGGACGGCGAGTTGGTGTTGTCCCTGGAGCGCACGCCGATGGTGCGCAAGCGTGGGGCCGCGGACCCGTCGGCCGCCCGGCCACCGGGATGGCCCGCGGGGGTCGGCACGCAACCGGACGCCGAGCGCACGGTCCCGGACGGGGAGTCACGATGACAGCACCGCGGACGGCCGGCGTGGCGGGGCGCGTGAACGGCGACTGTCCGGTCAAAGACGCCGCCACCGTGGCGGCCGGCATCGCCGACGACGCGACGCTCGCGGTGTCGGGGTTCGGGAGCGTCGGCGACCCGAAGGCGGTGCCACGGGCGCTGGCCGCGGCCGCGCGCGACGGCCGCGACCTCGCGCTCACCGTCGTCTCCGGCGGGAGCGTCGGCGACCCACTGGACACCGATCTCGTGGCGGCGGGCGGCGTCGCGCGGCGGTACCCGTATCAGGCCACGACGGCCGCGCGGACGGCCGCGAACGACCGGGAGTTGGCGTTCGCGGATCGCGGGATCGCCGGGCTGAGCGACGAGGTGCGGTTCGGGCGGCTGGTGGACCCCGACGTGGCGGTCGTGGAGGCGGTGGCGGTCGGGCCGGGGTGGCTGATCCCCTCGACGTCCGTGGGGCAGACGCCGGCGTACGTGCGGGCGGCCGACGAGGTGGTGGTGGAGGTCAACGACGCCCAGCCGATGGGACTGTCGGCGTTCCACGACGTGGTGGTGCGTGACCCGCCGCCCGACCGGGGGCCGCTGGCGGTGTCCGCGCCGGGCGAGCGGGTGGGCGAGTCGGCCGTGCGATTCGACCCCGAGAAGCTGCGCGCGGTCGTGCGCACGGACCGCCGTGATGACCCCTACGAGTTCCGCGATCCGACGGCGACTGACCGCCGCATCGCCGACAACGTCTTGACCGTGTTGGAGCGCGCCGTCGACCGTGATCCGGTGATCGGAGCGGCACCGACGCTCCAGTTCGGCGTCGGCAGCCTCGGGAACGCGTTGATGGGCGCGCTGTCGGGGTCGTCGCTCGCCGACGGTGAGCTGCGGTATTACGGCGAGGTGATCCAGGACGGCCTGTTGGACCTGCTTGCGGACGGCGACCTGGCGGTGGCGAGCGCGACCTCGCTGGCGCTCTCAGTGGACGGACAGGATCGCGTGTTCGACGCGCCCGAGCGGTACGCCGAGGACGTGGTGCTCCGCCCGTCGAACGTCTCGAACGCGCCGTCGCTGATCGACCGGTTCGGGGTGGTCGCGGTCAACAGCGCGGTCGGCGTGGATCTCTACGGACACGTCAACTCCACACACGTCTCAGGGGCGCGGCTCATCAACGGCATCGGCGGCAGCGTCGATTTCAATCGGAACGCCCACCTCACTGTGGTGGCGCTGCCCGCGACCGCGGCCGGCGGCGACGTGTCGACGGTCGTGCCGCTGGCGAGCCACGTCGACCACACCGAACACGACACCGACGTGGTGGTGACCGAGCACGGCGTCGCGGACCTGCGCGGGAAGCCACCCGTCGCGCGCGCCGAGGCGATCATCGAGTGCGCCGCCCCCGCGTTCAGGCCGGATCTGCGGGCGTACCTGGATCGCGCCCGGGAGTCATCGGGGCACCTCCCACACGACTTGTCGACGGCGTTCGACTGGCAGTCGTAGCCCGGCCACGGACACCACCGGCGGCCGGTCAGTCGCCGCTGGCTGGGGTGTGGGCGGTGGTGAGCGGGACGCGGCGGCCCGCGGTGTGGATGGTACACCACACGAGTACCGCCGAAAGGCCGAGGAGGGGAACGGAGGCAACGGACAAGACGGGGGCGACGACAGCGAGGACGGCGTGGCTGGCTGTCGACGGTGCGCCGAGTGACGCCAGGCCGGCCGCGACGTGGGCGGGCTGGACGGGGAACGCCATGGCGGCGGTGCCTGCGAGCAGCAGCCAGCGCTCGCGGCCGCCGGGATCGAGGTACAGCAGACACACCAGCGGGAAGTAGGCGTACATCACGTAGAGGGCGTTCGACGCGGGTGAGACGAGCAGCATGCCCGCGACGACGGCGAGGTACGTCGTCAGTCGGTCGGTGAGGGTGTGCTCCCGGCGAGCGACGAACCACACCGCGGGTGCGACCGCCAGGAGTGCCAGCGGGCCGTACAGCCGGGGGTCGACGGTGCCCAGGAGCTGCGAGAGCGGGCGGTACAGCGACATCGCGAAGAAATCCGGGGAGACGGTGCCAGCGAACTCAGACACCCGGCTGCGGGCGGCCAGCACGTGGACGTACCGGATGTAGGCGTCGACCCCGAACCAGAGCCCGCCGGCCACGAGCGCGCCGGTCGCCGTGGCCACCGCGACCCCGATCGCGTGCCAGGCCCGCCGGAACACGAGCCACAGTCCGAGGACGACCGGGAACACCTTTACCAGGGCGGCGGCGGCGATGACGACGCCGGCGATCCCCTGGTGGTCGCGTTCGAGCGCGACGAACGTGCCCGCGAGCGCGAGCGCGATCAGGGTGTCGACCTGCCCCAGGCCGAGCGCGGACAGGACTGGCGCGCTGGCGACGCAGAACCCAACGACGAGCAGCCGGTCGATGTCGTCGAGTCGGCCGCGCCGGGCTTCGATGGTGTGAACTGTCAGGGCTGCAAGCCCCAGCGCCGCTGCGACGTTGCACGCCGACTGGATCGCGAACGCGGTCTGCCAGCCGCCGGCGGCCGCTTGGGGCACGAACAGCGCGACCGCGACCGGCGGGTAGACGTATGAGACGCCCGGCAGCCCGGTTTCGATGCCGACGAACGGGTCGCCGTGGAGCGCGGCTTCCGCGGCCGCGTGGTAGGCGCGGTAGTCCCAGGCGAGGTGCGAAACGTCCGCGAGCACGAGGAAGTAGACGGGAACCAGCACGCCGGCAACGGCGCTCCAGAACAGCACGAGGCGGCGGGCGTCGAGGCCGGCCGGCAGCCACGACGGTCGGATGGCTGACAACCGCAGGGTGCGCGACATTGCCACCGGCTTCTCGGTTGGGTGGTTTAGTGTAAAGGGAGTAGTTTCACAACGAGAGAATGCGCCGAGGCGGAACGCACAGGGCGGCCAGTAGTGGGCCGGCGCGGCAGGCAGGCTGTCGGAGCCGGGGCTGCGTGGCGTGTGCGCGAAGAATCGGGTGAGCTAGCGGCGCGTCACGGGCTGTCCCAGACCGGGCGCGGGGCCAGTTCAGATGACGCGGTTCTGCAGGTAGTCGAGGTGCTTGGCGTTGTAGACGATCTTGACCTCGTCGGCTGCGGGCGAGCCGATGCAGGTCAGGCGCACGTCCTTCTCCTCGACTTCCTCGTCGCTGAGGATCTGCTGCATGTCCATGTCGATTTCGCCCTCCTTGACGATGGACGCGCAGTTCGCACAGGCACCGGCGCGACACGAGAACGGCCAGTCGTAGCCCTGCGCTTCAGCGGCTTCGAGGATGTACTCGCCCTCCGCGACCTCCATCGTGCCGTAGTCTTCGCCGTCGAGACCGGCGTCGGCGGCCTTCTCGAAGAGGTCGTCGTCGTCCATGTCCCAGCCCTGGTCGTCCAGCGTTTCGTAGTTGAGGTATTCTACCGTCGGCATCACTGCAGAGTTCGGCTTCCGAACGCATAGTAGTTGCTGTTCGGGCCAGCGTACTGCCACGAAAGCCCGGGTGTGACCGCCATCACGACGCTGCCCGCGGCGTCAACGAGGGGTTTTATCCACGGCAGCCCATGGTGGGGGTATGACATTCGAGTCGTTCACGGTGCTGCCGGCCGTCGACATGCAGGACGGACAGGTGGTGCAACTCGTGCAGGGGGAGCGTGGGACCGAGCGCACGTACGGCGACCCCGTGGACGCCGCGACCGACTGGGTGGCCGCGGGCGCTGAGGCGTTGCACCTCGTGGACTTGGACGGCGCCTTCGAGGGGGCGCGCGCGAACGCCAGCGCCGTCGAGGACGTCCTCGACGCGACCGACGTGTCGGTGCAGGTCGGCGGCGGCATTCGGAGCGCCGAGGACGCCACGGCCCTGCTCGACCGGGGCGTCGACCGTGTCATCCTCGGCACCGCCGCCATCGAGACCCCGGACATCGTCGGGGAGATCGCGGCCGCGTACAGCGACGGCGTGCTCGTGAGCCTGGACGCCAAGGACGGCGAGGTGGTCGTGGAAGGCTGGACCGAGGGCACCGGCATGGACCCGGTGGCGGCCGCCCAGCGGTACGCCGACCTGGGGGCGGCGGGCATCCTGTTCACCGACGTGGACGTGGAGGGGAAACAGGAGGGCGTGCGAACCGACCCCGTTCGAGACCTCGTTGACAGCGTCGACATCCCGGTGATCGCCAGCGGCGGCGTTGCCACTGTCGACGACGTGCGCGCACTCAAAGCCGCGGGGGCGGCCGGCGCAGTCGTCGGGACCGCGCTCTACGAGGGGAATTTCACGCTTGCGGACGCGCAGGCGGCCGTCGAGGACTGAGCGCCGCCGGGAGCACAACGACCATGTGGGCGGCGCGCCACTACCGCGGTGATGACAGACCGGACAGCCGCAGTGACGCGGGAGACGGCCGAAACCGACGTGGCGGTCACGCTGGACCTCGACGGCGACGGCGAGCACACCGTCGACACCGGGATCGGGTTCTTCGATCACATGCTGGCGGCGTTCGCGAAACACGGGCTGTTCGACGTGACCGTGCGCTGTGACGGCGATCTCGACGTTGACGACCACCACACCGTCGAGGACGTGGGGATCGCGCTCGGGGCGGCGTTCAGCGAGGCGGTCGGCGAGAAGCGCGGCATCCAGCGGTTCGCCGACCGCCGGGTGCCCCTGGACGAGGCGGTGGCGTCCGTGGTCGTGGACGTGTCGGGGCGCGCCGTCTACGAGTTCGACGGCGGGTTCAGCCAGCCGACGGTCGGCGGGCTGACGAGCCGGATGGCGGCGCACTTCTGGCGGACGTTCGCGACAAACGCCGCAGTCACGCTGCACTGCGGGGTCGACGGCGAGAACGCCCACCACGAGATCGAGGCGCTGTTCAAGGGGGTCGGGCGGGCGTTGGACGACGCGACCCGCATCGACCAGCGCCGGGCGGGGGAGACGCCCTCGACGAAGGGCGACCTCTGAGCGGGGCGGCGCTAGCGTGAGAGTCGGGCTAGGTGCGGCGCAGTCCGTCGCCGTCGGCGGCCACGTCGCCGTTCTCGATGGCGGCGTCGACGGCGGTCTGGAAGGAGTCCGCAGTCAGCCCGTAGGCGTTCGTCGCGAGCGCGCGCAGGTCGCCGCGTGGCATGTCGTCGTCGCGGTTCTCCAGCAGCCGCAGGACTTGGGCGTAGCCGTCGGGCCGCGAAGCGGCGGCGTCGTCGGTGGAGTCCTCGATGGTGATGCCGGCGGCGTCGCTGCTGGCGGCTTGCGGGGACGTCGGCGGGGTGGCGGGAGAATCGGCGGCCGGGTCGGAGCCGGAGTGGTCGGTGTCCGTGGCCGCCCCGTCGTGCTCGTCGGCACCACGGAGCGGGTCGGTGACCGTCTCCAGCGTGGTTTTGCAGCCGTCACAGAGCGCGAGCCGCACCGGACCGCTGGGGTTGGCCGCGGGGACGACCTCGAAGACCCCATCCGGGGCGTCGCCACAGAAGTCACAGGTGTCTACTTGACGCATACGTTCCTGGCTGTGGCTGGCAGCCCCAAAAGCCTGCTCGGTGTTGGGCTGGGTGGCCGGACACCGGCTGGCGGGGTGACTGGGACGCGAACGGTTTTCAGGCGCGTCCACCTGGCTTGGATCATAATGTTCGACGAGATCATGCAGAAGTTCGAGGGGAGTCCCGGACAGCAGGCGGTGATTCGGCTGTTGCTCGAACGCGGGTTCTCGGTGAACGACGGCGGCCGCGTGGTCTCCGGGGGGATCGAGATCCCGTACACGCAGGTCGCCCAGGAGGCGGGCGTCGACCGGCGGGTGGTCGATTCCACGACGGAGGCGATCCTCGATGACGGCGAGCTGACGCGCATCTTCCAGAACATCAGTCAGATCCCGAGCCTGATGGATCTGGCACCCGTGCTTGACCTGCACGTGGTGACGGTGGCCGTTCAGGACGCCGACGAGCCGGGGATCGTGGCCGCGGTGACGGGGCTGCTGGCCGACCACGGGATCCCGATCCGGCAGACGATCAGCGAGGACCCGGAGTTCACCGACGAACCGCGGCTGTACGTCGTGACCGACGAGGAGTTGCCGGGAGCGGTGTTCACGGCGCTGGCGGAGATGTCGGCGGTGCGATCGGTGGAGCTGTCCTAATCCCGGAAGAGCACACTCGCCAGGATGAACACGTAGCCGACCGTTGTCAGCGCGTAGTTCACCGTGAGCAGGAGGATGGCGTTCTCGAAGTCCTGTGCGAACGCCGAAACGGTGGTGGCGATCGCGGCCGCAACGACGACACAGAACCCCAACGCGAGGTACAGCATTTCCCGGCGTTCGGTTTGGAGGAACGCGTTGGCGGCGAACGCGACCATCGCGATGCCGGAAAGCGAGAGCAGGGCGCTGGCGGCGGCGTACAGCAGTTCGAGGTCAGTGAGTCCGGCGAGCTGGCCCGGGAGCGAAGGGGTGAGTCGGGAGAGCGTGAACAACAGGTCGCCGGTCGTCAACGCAACCATCTGTCCCGGGTTTGCGCCGACGAATGCATAACCCTTGTGGGCAGAACCGCAAGCGGCAACCCCCTGCTCGACCAACGAGCGCGTGTGACCGACGCCTACCGCACGCTTGCGGGCTCGGGGCGGGACAGCTTCGAGGTCCGGGGGTCTGAGTTCATCGGGTATGCGGGGCCGGCAAACACCGTTGCGGCGGCCGAGGCGTTCATCCAGGAGGTCCGGGAGCGCCACGCGGATGCCACCCACAACGTGCCGTGGTATCGGGTGCGCGTGACCGGTGGTGGCCCGGGCGGTGGGCATCTGTTGCGGGAGTACCAGAGCGACGACGGCGAGCCGACTGGGTCCGCCGGGAAGCCGGCGTTGAACGTCGTCCAGCAGCGCGACATCGAGAACGTGGTGGGTGTCGTCACGCGCTATTACGGGGGGACGAACCTGGGCGTTGGGGGGTTGGCGCGGGCGTATTCGACGGCGGTCAAGGACGCCGTGGATGCGGCCGGCGTGGTCACCCAGCGCCCGCAGGCGCGGCTCGTGGTGACGGTTGCGTACGATGATTCGGGCACCGTGCGGGGGATTCTGGAGAGCGCCGAGTGTTCGTTCGACGCCGACTACGAGGCCGACGTGACGTTCGAGGTGACGGTGGCTGTGGCCGACGCCGACGCGCTCCGGGAGCGCATCGCGGACGCAACGAGCGGCCGGGCGGAGATCGCGTAGCGCCGGCGGAAAACCGAAGCGCACAAGTAGTTTTAGGCTGGCCTAAAACCATGCGAACGCGCAGACAGTTCCGCGCCACACCCACGAGCCGCACAACCGGCGGGCTGCTCGCGGGCTGTGCGCGCAGCCCCAACAGCACCGACGACCGCGGCGCGGAGAACACCGACACCGCCTCGATCGCGCCCGTCGGGGCTGTCGCGTTCGACGGCGAACTGTTCGACCGCCAGCGCGTCGCGGGGGCGATCTGACGTGGCCGAACCGATGCCCACCCAGGACGGCGAGCGCCGTGATGTCGTCATCGTCGGCGGCGGCCCCGCGGGCTGCGCTGCGGGCGTGTTCACCGCGCGCTACGGCCTCGATACGGTCGTCTTCGACCGCGGGAACGCCGCGCTCCCGCGCTGTGCGTTCGTCGAGAACTACCCCGGGTTCCCGGGCGGGATCGACGTGCCGACGCTGCGAGGGCTGTTCCACGACCACGCCGAGACCGCGGGCTGTGACCTGATCGCGGACACCGTCGAATCGGTCGACCGGCCGAGCGACGACGACACCGGGTTCGTCGTCGAAACGCAGGACGGCCGTCGGGTGCACACCGACACCGTGCTCGCCGCGGCGTGGTACGACGGCTCGTACCTGCGGCCGGTCGTCGGCGACAGCGCCTTCGAAACCCACGACCACCACGGCGAGTCACGCGAGCGCTTCGACGACGCGTACGCCGACGCCGACGGCCGCACGCCCGTCGACGGCCTCTACGTCGCGTCCCCGGGCGGCCAGCGCAGCGCACAGGCCGTGATCGCGGCGGGCAACGGCGCGCACGTCGCGCGCTGTCTGCTGGCGGACCGAAAGCGCGCCCGGGGATACCCCGAGGGCGTGGCCCCACACTACGACTGGAAGCGCCGCGAGTCGGATCTCAGTGGGGAGTGGGCCGACCGTGACCGCTGGCGGGAGTGGTTCGCCGCCGAGGCCGGCGACGACCACGACCTCGACGACGACGAGTTCGCGGCGCTGCGGGCGGCGCACCTCGATCGCACGTTCGACGCGACGCTGTCCGCGGACGCGATCGAGGAGCGCGCCGAAGCGGGAGCGCACCGGCTGCTCGATCACATCGACGACGACCACATCGAGTCGTACCGCGAGCAACGGGACTGACCGGCGGCAGACAGCCACGGGGGGTACCCGAACCGTTTTGCGAGCGCCGGGCGACCCCCCACTATGCAGCCAGTCGAAGCCAGCGATTACTGGGAGCTGGCGCGGCTCAGCCAGCCGGCGGTCTCCCCGACCGGCGACCGCGTGGCGTACGTCCGAACGACCGCTGAGCGCGACGGCGACACCGGCCAGGAGACCGCGTCAGTCCACGTCGCGCCGGTCGGCGGTGGCGGTTCGCGGCGTTTCACCGCCGCCGATGGCACCGACGCCGAGCCGGCGTGGAGCCCCACCGGGGACCGGCTGGCGTTCGTCTCCACCCGCGGCGACGCTGGCGGGGGTCGCCCCCAGCTGTGGGTGGTGCCCGTGGACGGCGGGGAGGCAACGCGAATCACCGACGTGATCGGCGGCGTCTCGAACATCGCGTGGGGACCCGACGGCGACCGGGTGGCGTTCCTGCAGGCGGTGCGGCCGGCGGAGCGAGCCGAGGAGCTGGACCGCGAGCACGACGGCGAGTACGAGCGCGACACCCCCGATCCGCGCGTGATCGACCGGCAGATGTACCGCGGCCACACGAGCTACCGGGACGGCGCGCGCCGGCACGTGTACGTCGCGGACCTCGCTGCGGGGCGCGTCGACCGAGTGACCGCGGGTGTCGCCGAATGCGGCGGCCCTGCGTGGGGCGACGACGGCACGCTGTACTATCCGATCCGGCGCGGGCTGGACGCCGACGACCGCCTGGAGTGGGCGATCGAAGCCGCGACGCCGGCGGACTCGGCTGACAGCACCGTTGTGACGACCGTCGAGGGGATGGGGCCGACGCTGGCCGTCCACGGCTCCCGGGTCGCGTACACGACGACGCCGGCCGACGACCCGACGCTGACGCAGACGGCCGTCGAGGTCTTCGACCGCGACACCGGGGCGACCGACCGCCTCATGGACGGCGTCGACCGCACAGTCGCCGAGCGGACTGCGGGGCACGCCCCGGAGTGGGGACCCGACGGCGAGCACCTGTACGTCTGCACGCCCGACGAGGGCGGGTACGTCCTGCGGCGGGTGGCCGCCGACACCGGCGACGACCGCGTGGTGCTTGCCGGCGACCGCCACGTCCACGCGTTCTCGGTGTCCGCGGACGCGGTGGCCGTCGTGCAGTCCGAATGGGACCACCCCGGCGAGGTCGTGGCGGCGACCCCGATGGGCGGTGAGGAGGTCACGCTGACGCGCGCGAACCGCGACTACCTCGACGAGCGCGCCGTCTCCAAGCCCGAGTCGGTGTGGATCGATGGGCCCGCGGGCGACATCCAGGGGTGGGTGCTCACGCCCCCGGAGTTCGACCCCGAGGAGACGTATCCGCTGGTCGTGAACGTCCACGGCGGCCCGCACCTGATGTGGTCGGCGGCCGGGACGATGTGGCACGAGTTCCAGACGCTTGCGGCCCGCGGGTACGTGGTGTTCTGGTGTAACCCCCGGGGCTCGACGGGGTACGGCCAGGAGTGGCTGCGTGCCGTCGAACGCGACTGGGGCGCGGTCACGCTCGCGGACGTCATGGCCGGCGTGGCGGCGGTCACCGACCGCGACTACGTGGACGCCGACAACGCGTTCATCACGGGGGGGAGCTTCGGCGGGTTCATGACCGGCTGGGCGGTCGGCCACACCGACGCGTTCGCCGGCGCGGTCGCGCAGCGCGGCGTCTACGACCTCACGGGGTTCTACGGCACGACGGACGCCTACGCGCTCGTTGAGGGCGAGTTCGACACCGACCCCGTGCGGGACAACGCGTTCCTGTGGGCGCAGTCCCCGGCGGCGCACACCGACGCCGTCGACACCCCCACGCTGCTCGTGCATTCGGAGGCCGACTACCGGACGCCGGCGAACACCGCGGAGCTGTTCTACCGGCTGCTGAAGAAACACGGCGTTGACACCCGGCTGGTTCGGTATCCCGGCGAGGGCCACGATCTCTCCCGGTCCGGTGATCCGGGCCACGTGGTCGACCGCATCGAGCGCATCGCTGCCTGGTTCGACGGCTACAGCGACCACCACGAGGCGGCCCCGGTGCTGGAGACCGACCGCCCCGGGGCGGCCGCCGACGAGTAACCCCCCTGCGGTCAGTCGACGATGATGTCGGTGCCGCCGTCCTCGCCGTCGGCCGCCGCGGCTGCGTCGTCGTGTCCGGTGTCGGCGCGCATCTCCGTCTCGTAGCGATCCACCCATTCGGCGAAGCACTCGGGACAGAGGCGCTGGCTGTCGATCTGGGAGCGGTCGACGGAGACGCGAACCGTCCGCGATAACGGGTTCGCAACCGCGTCGCCACACCAATCACAGGGCTCCGCGTCGGCGTCGCTCATACGCGCTGCCTTGCGGGCGAGCGTCTTGAACGTGGCGGGGCCGCCGTCAGGTCGTGCGGAACGCGCGGTCGCCGGCGTCCCCGAGTCCGGGCACGATGTAGCCGTCGTCGGTGAGCGTGTCGTCGATGGCGACCGTCAGCAGGTCCGCGTCCGGGAACTGGTCGCCGACCCGCAGCAGGCCGTCGGGCGCGCTGACCGCGGACAGCACGAACAGGTCCTCGACGCCCGCAGCGGGCATCTCGTCGGTGACGTGGTCGAGGACGGTGCACATCGTCGATCCGGTCGCGAGCATCGGGTCGGCGACGATGACGGTGTCGCCCTCCGAGATGTCCGGGAGTTTCACGTAGTCGACGGTGATCGGGAACTCGCCGTCGGCGTCCATGCCGGCGTCCTCGTCGCGGCCCGCGCTGATGACGCCCTGTTTCGCTCGCGGGAACGCCTTCAGCAGCCCCTCGACGAACGGGGTTGCCGCACGGAGCACGTTGATGATAACGACGTCGTCCAGGCCGGTGACGCGCTCGCCGGTCGTCTCGGTGAGCGGCGTTTCGAAGGCCGTGAACTCCGTCTCCATCGCGCCGTCGATGATCTCGTAGCCCGAGATGCGGCCGAGTTTCACCAGCCCCTTCCGGAAGCTCACCTGCTCGGTGGTGGTGTCCCGGAGCCGGGAGAGGGTGTGTTTGGCGAGCGAATGCGTGATCACGTGTGCGTCGCCGCGGTCCTCGATGGTCATACGTGAGGTGGGACTGCGCGTCGGCTTGAAACCTACTATGACACGCCGGTATCGACAAGAGGTTTATGCGATGCGGGCCTAGATCGGGCAGCTATGGAGGAGAGCGTCGCGGGGTTCAAGCAGCGGGGCACGTGGGGCGACGTGGTCGAACACGGCGAACGCATCACGACCGCGCTGCGGGAAGCCGGTGCCGACGAGGCGTTTGCGGACGCGTTCGCGGAGTGGGACGACTGGCGGCCGAAGTCACACGAGCGCATCGGTGACGAGGTCAACGAGAAGACCGCCGATCAGGCCAGCGTCGCGGAGGGCAAAGGCGAGAAGGCCGGCGCGTCCGCCGACGAGGACTTACAGAAGGCCGGCGAGCAGCTGTCGGCGTCCTACGAGAAGCTCGGCGACGGCGACGGCGGTGACGCCGTCGAGAAGTGGCAGTCGTCCCTGGACCACGTCAAGCGGGCGGCGGACACGGCCGGCCGGAAGGCCATCCGGAAAGTCGAGGACGCGGTGTACCGGAACGTGATGACGCGGATCGCGCCGTACTACTTCGACAACGCGTTGGTGTCCGCGAACATCCAGCGCGTCCGCAGCCAGGAGGAGTTCGTCTTCGAGGTGAACATCAACGACGACGACCTCAAGTCGGCGGTCCAAGACCACCTCTCGTCGTTCGAAGCGCTCGACCGCTGGCACGTGGACACGGAACGCGAAACCGACGTCGCGGAGGCCGCCGAGGGCGTCGACCCGCCGAAACAACGCGAGGACGCCAAATCGACCACGAACTGAGCCCGGCTGGGCGACGCGTGCCGGCAGCCTCTTTGCACCGCCCCGCGGATAGTGACTAACGAATGGTTGGTGCTGAAGCAGCGACGTTCGTGGTGGCGGCGGTAGCGAGCCTGTTCATGGCGTGGGCGATCGGTGCCGGGTCGTCGGGATCGACGCCGTTTGCACCAGCCGTTGGCGCGAACGCGATCACGGTGATGCGTGCGGGGTTCGTCGTCGGGATCCTCGGGCTCGCGGGCGCGGTGTTCCAGGGTGCGAACGTCTCGGAGGCGGTCGGCAGCGATCTCATCGTGGGGATGCCGCTGTCGCCGCTGGCGGCGACGATAGCGCTGTTGACGGCGGCGCTGCTGGTCGCGGCGGGCGTGTTCGCCGGATACCCGATCGCGACCGCGTTCACCGTCACGGGCGCGGTTGTCGGTACCGGGCTGGCGATGGGGGGTGGGCCGGCGTGGCCGAAATACCAGCAGATAGCGACGCTGTGGGTGCTGACGCCGTTCGTCGGCGGCGGCACGGCGTACGTGACCGCGCGGAGCCTCCGGGACACCGCCCACGAGCGCGTGCTCGTGCCGGCGCTTGCGGGCGGCGTGGGTGCGATCACCGCCAACATCGAGTTCGCGTTTCTCGGCGGCCCCGACGCCGCACGGTCGATCGCGTGGTCGCTCGCGAGCGTGGCCGGCACGCCGTCACTGGTGGGGCGTGGGGCCGCGACGCTGGCGGTGGCGGCGGCGGTCGCGGGCGCGCTCTACTGTGACAGCGCGGGCAACGCCAGCCGCGGGCAGCGCCACTTCCTGCTGGCGCTGGGCGGACTGGTGGCGTTCTCCGCCGGCGGGAGTCAGGTCGGCCTCGCTGTGGGGCCGCTGTTGCCGCTCATCGGCGGTGAGATCCCCCTGCCGTACGTGTTGTCGGGTGGCGGCGTTGGACTGCTCGTTGGGTCCTGGACGGGCGCGCCGCGGATGATCAAGGCGCTCTCACAGGACTACTCCTCGCTGGGGCCGCGGCGGTCGATCGCCGCGCTCATCCCGAGTTTCGCCATCGCGCAGTCGGCGGTGTTCTTCGGCATCCCGGTGTCGTTCAACGAGATCATCGTCTCCGCGATCATCGGCTCGGGGTACGCCGCCGCGGGCGGCGGCGGTGGCGGCGTCAGCGGCCGGAAAATGGTGGTGACGGTGCTGGCGTGGGTGGCGTCGCTGGTGGTCGCGTTCGCAGCCAGCTACGGCGTGTTCGCGGCCGTCAGCGCGGTCATGTAGGCGGTGGGAACGCGCTACGCGCCGTTCCCGGTGGAGTCCGCGGTCAACACTTCGGCGTTGGCGTCGGCCTCGGCCGCCGAGTCGAGGCGCTGCACGCGGGCCTTCATGATGCGCGTGTTCTCGACGTGCTCGACGGTGAGTTCGATGTCCTCGAAGCGGAACGCCTCGCCCTCCTCGACGAGCCGGCCGGCGCGGTTGAAGATGAACCCCGCGATGGTTTCGAACTCCTCGCCCTCCGGCAGGTCGATGTTCAGGGCCTCGTTGACCTCCTCGATGTTCACCTCGCCGCGCACGCGGACGGTGTCCTCGTCGACGGAGTCGATCGGGAGGTCCTCGCCGCCGTCCAGGATCTCGCCGACGATCTCCTCGGTGATGTCCTCGGCGGTGAGCAGCCCCTCCGTGGTGCCGAACTCGTCGATGACGACGACCAACTGCACGCGTTCGTCCTGCATCTCCTGGAGGAGGTCGTCGACGTTCTTGGACTCGGGGACGTGGAGGGTCGGCTCGATGAGGTCGTCCAGCTCGGCGTCCTCGGTCTCCCCGTAGAGGGATTCGCGGACGAGATCCTCGAGGCTGACCACGCCGATGACGTTGTCGAGTTCGCCGTCGTAGACGGGCACGCGCTCGTGGCCGGCCTGCGTGCACGTCTGGATGGCCGCCTCGATGGTGTCGGTCTTCGAGACCGCAACGATGTCGAGGCGCGGCGTCATGACCTCCTTGGCGATGGTGTTGTTGAACCGGAAGATGCGCTGGAGCATCTCCCGTTCGTCCTCCTCGATGACGCCCTCGCGCTCCCCGGTCTTGATCATGTCCTGGATCTCGGAGCGCGTGACGTAGCTGGATTCGATGGCCGCCCGACCGCCGGTGAACTGGTTGACCGCGCGCGTGAGGTAGTCGAACAGGACGACCAGCGGATACAGGAATCGCTCGCTCCACTGCAGGGGTTTCGCGATGGACAGCGCCCAGGATTCGGAGTTCTCGACGGCGTAGGACTTCGGCGCGCTCTCCCCGAACAGCAAGACGAGGGCGGTGACGCCGAAGGTGGCCGCGAGCACGGCCTTGCCCTGCGACATGGAGGTGGCGAACAGGCCGGTGGCGATCGAGGACATCGCGATGTTCACGAGGTTGTTCCCGACCAGGATGGTGATGAGCAGCCGGTGGGGATCGCTTTTCAGCGCTGCGACTGCGTCAGCGCCCGAACGCCCCTCCTCGACGAGTGCGTCGATGCGGTGGCGCGGGATCGAGAACATGGCGATCTCCGAGGAGGAGAAAAACGCCGACAGTACCATCAGGACGGCCAGCGTCGCGACTCCGGCGCCGATGAAGGCGTTTCCGGAAACGTCGGTCCCGAACGCCGACACAGCAGTCAGAGGCGGTGAGATGCCCATTCAGATGTTGTCTTACTCCGCACTCCTTTTAATTCTTTGCTGACCGAAGCTGCGACAGCCGCCGCGGGCGAAGCGTTTACCCGGGATTCCGCCGAACACCTCGTACATGAGTGCTCCCGCAGCGCCACCACGGCCGCCGCACAGTGACGCCCACATCACGCTGTATCGGCTGCAGGCGTGTCCGTTCTGCGAGCGCGTCGTGAACCGCCTGGAGGAGCTCGGGCTGGCGTATCAGTCGCGGTACGTGGAGCCGATGCACTCCGAGCGCGACGCCGTCAAGCGCATCGTCGGCGCGCGCACCGTGCCCGCCATCGTGGACGACGAGACCGGCGTGGCGATGGCCGAGAGCGCGAACATCGTCGCGTATCTCGACGCCACCTACGGGGGTGGGGAGTGATGGAACTGGACTTCGACGTCGTCGACCTCCCGGCGGCGGACCACGTGGCGGCGGGCGACGACGCCCCCGACTTCATCCGCCCGCTGGTGACCGACGAGTACTGGGCGGACGTGGCGCTGGCGGACCTGCTGGCGGAGGGCCCGGTCGTGCTGGTGTTCACGCCGATGGACGGCGCGTTCCCCGCGACGGACATGTACTCCGAGCTGCGGGAGCGCGGCGTCCACGAGCGCGCCCAGGTGGTCGGCGTCTCCATCTCGACGCCGTACGAACACAAGACCACCATCGAGGACCGCGGCATCCAGGAGTTCACCGGCCTCTTCAGCGACCCGCAAGCGGGCGTCGCCGAGGCGTACGGCGTCAAGCACGACCCCGACGGCATGGCGGGTGTCGTCGAGCACCGTCCGGCGACGGTCGTCATCGACGCGGATGGCACCGTCGAGTACGCGTGGGTGGCCCAGCAGTGGCCGGAGTTCCCCGCGTACGACGAGTTGGAGGCTGCGCTAGACGAACTGTAGTCGCATCCGGTGTCGCGCGGTTCGTGGCTCCGGGGTTCGCTTAGCGCGGTCAAAAGTTCCTTTTCGAGCAAGCGTGTAGTCCCGCTATGAGTACGGACGACGCCCTGGCCGAGGCCGCCGAAGCGCTCCGTGAGGGCGGGCTGGTGGTTTTCCCGACCGAGACGGTGTACGGACTCGCCGCGGACGCCCTCGATCCGGACGCCATCGAGGCCGCCTTCGAGGCGAAACGGCGGCCCCGCGAGAAGCCGCTGTCGTTCGCGTTCCCGGACGTCGAAGCCGCCGTCGAGCACGTCGCCGTCGGCGAGACCGAGCGGGCGTTCATGGCCGAGTTCCTGCCCGGCCCCGTCACGGTGGTCTGCGAGAAGCGCGATTCGGTCCCCGACGTGCTGACCGGCGGCCGGGACCGCGTCGGGGTGCGGGTGCCCGACAGCGAGGTGGCGGTGGCGCTGCTGGAGCGGGTCGCGCCGCTGACGGCGACGAGCGCGAACGTCTCCGGGGAGCCAAGCGTCACGAACCCGGCGGCTCTCGACCCCGCGTTCCGGGCGCGCGTCGACGCCGTGGTGGACGCCGGGGAGTCGCCGGGGGGGACTGGGAGTACAGTGGTCGACGTGGCGCGCGGCGAGATACTGCGCGCGGGCGCGGTCGGCGACGCCGTCCGGGAGTGGCTGGCCGAGCACGCCTGACTACGCGTCGTCGAACGACAGCAGCGATCGGAGGCTGCGGGTTTCGGTGCCACACGCCTCGCGGTAGTCGCAGGCCCCGCATTTGGCGTCGTCGTGCAGCCGTGGCGGCGGGCCGTCCAGCGAGCGCGCGGTGCGGAGCGCGCGCTGGTAGGCCGCTTTCTTCCGGGTGGTGAGGGCGACGCGCCGGATCACGCCGTGGCGGGCGTACTCCACGAAGGCGTGGTCGACGGGCGTCTGCTCGCGCCACGACAGGGCTTTCGCGGCGGCGACCGCCCGGACTGCCTGCGGTTCCCAGACCCCGGCTTCGGGTGGGCTCCCTGGGGTCACGAGCGAGGGGGCGAATGGGTCGTGGTGGACTTTCGCCGCCGTGCCGTGTGCGTCCTTCCCACGCAGGTAGACGGCGGTTTCGGCGGGGTCAGAAACGGAGTGGACGGCGAGGCTGGCGGCGAGGTTCGACTGGAACTCAGGGGGTGAAACGGCGAGGTCGTGGGCGGCCAGGGTCGACGCATCGGCGGTCGAAAGCGCGCCGTACTGGGCCGCGAGTTCGCGGGCGGCGTCGTGTGCTGGGGGCGGGTCCCGGTCGTCGCGGCGTGCGTAGTAGAGCTGGCGGGGACAGTACGCGGCGGTCGCGAGATCGCTGAACGGGACGCGGTCGTCGGCGGTCACGGGCCGGGGTGGGCGCGGCCTCGTATGTGAACGTTGGCGTGCTACTGGCGCGAGCGCCACCAGGCCGCGACGACTTCGGCGACGCCCGTGAGGTGGGCCTGCCCGAAGACGGCGACCACGAGCGCGCCCAGGGAGTTGTACATGAAGTCGTGCATCGTGTCCGCGAGGCCGTGTTGGGCCAGCGGCATCGCCAGTCCGGTGGCTGTGGCGAGTTCGTCGAGGCCGAACTCCAGGAGCTCCCAGACGACGCCGAACGCGAGCACGACGACGAAGATGTAGACGAACGCGATCTCGCGTGGCACGGTGATGTCGTCGTGGTGGCAGTCGACGGCGCGCGCGACCGTGTATCCGGCACCCGCGACCAGGGACGCCGACAGCGCGTGCGTGACGTGATCCCACCAGGGGATGGAAACGTACAGTCCGGACGATCCCAGCGAGTGGAGGAACGCCGCCGCGGTGATCCAGAGCACGAGCCACGGGTCCATGGGGAGGCCGTAGTTGCGTTCGAGCGCGCCCGGCACGAGCGTGATGAGCAGTGTAACGGTGCCGTTGACGACGGCCTTGGAGTTGCCGTCGAGGAGGCCGAAAGCCACCATCCCGACGAGCACAGCCTGCATGGCGCGTGTGAGCAGGCGCTGTGTTGCTGCCGACGGCCGGGGGAGCAGCGTCACCGCTCGGTCACCCGGCTGGTGGCGCGGCGCAGCCAGCGGGTTCGCCGTCGGAGCGCGAGGGCGAACAGGACGCCGGCGGCGAGGCCCGCAAGCGTCACCCAGACGAACTCGGTCATCAACGCGTGGTTGGTGGTGAGGTATGCGGTGCCGAAATGCTGGTCGGCGGTCCAGCGGAAGACCGCCCACACCGCCCCCGAGGCCAGCGTCACCAACACGACCAGCACGGCGGCGAACCAGTGCGTGACCGCCAGCGACGTGAACGTGTGCAGTTCGCCGACGACGACGAGTGCAACGGCGGCCAGCGAGACGTAGACGGCGAACGTGCCGACGGTGCCGCCGAACAGCCCCCGCACCAGGATGGGCAACAGTCCGACACACAGCAGTTCCCAGGGCAGCATCGTGCGCCACGACCGGAAGACGACCGGCGGCACGGCGACGATCACGCCGACAGCGCCGGTGAACACCAGCCACCGGAGATCGACGTCGAGGGCGCTGTCCAGGACGACGCCGCCGAGCACGGCGACCGCCAGCCACGCGATGACGGCGTTGACGGTGCTGTTCCGGAACAGGAAGGCGAACGCGTCGTCGACAGCGGCGGGGATGTCGGGGTCGAGAGGGCCGTCGCCGCGGCTACCGCGTGCCATTGACTGACGTCTCGGGGGGCACAGTGAAAGGGGATTCGATGGGGACCGCGGGTCGGCGCTGGCGCGTCAGAGGTCGACGTCGGTCTCCTGGCCGTCGGTGGCGTCGTCGAGGCCGTCCTCGTGGACGGTCGCGGTGAGGCGTTCGGTGAGCGCGCGGTCGCGGAGAACGTTCTCGAACTCGGCGCGGTAGCGGTCGTTGGAGCGCTGAATGGCTGTTTTCGCGCGGAGCACGTCGCAGGCGGCGGCTGCGTCCTCGGGGGCGGCGTCGAGGGCGTCCGCGACGGCGTCGGGGTCGGGGTCAGTGGGGTCGGCGACGGCGTCACGAACGGCGTCCAGGGGCAGCGGTGTGTCCGCGTCGTCGTCGCGGACGAGGTGGAGGTCGAGACGGGCGTGGCGGACCGTCCGGGCGTCGATGTCGGCGGCGGCGGCGATGGCGTCGTCGGCGTCCCCGGCGTAGAACTGGCGGACAACCGTGACGAGGGTCGCGGTGTCGAGGTCGGTGTGGAACGCGAGGCGGTCCCGCATCGTGGTGATGGTGTCGCGGAGCGTCTCCTCGACGGCTGGTTCGGCGGTGAGCGAGCCGTGGGTGTCGGCCTGTGATTCCGTGATGGTGTCGTTGTCGGTGACACTCTGGAAGATGTCACGGAGTTCCTCGGTCTTCTCGTCCATTGGGGTACTGTGAGAGTCTGTGTGCCCGTGGTGAAATGTCTGCTGGCTCCCAGCGCCGTCGTAAACCAGGCGTTTGAATACAGTTGACGACACACGGAACGCAAGCATGCAAACCGAAACAGACGGCGTCGAGCTGGTCGGCGACCAGACCGTCGAGAACATCGCGCGAGCCGCCGTGTTCGCGGCGCTGACCGGAGCGATGGCGTACGTGTCGTTCCAGAACCCCGTCTCGCCGGCACCGGTGACCCTGCAGGTGCTGGGGGTCTTCCTCGCGGGACTCTACCTCGGGCCCGTCTGGGGCGGCGCGTCCATGGTGCTGTACCTGATCGCGGGCGGCGTCGGCGCACCCGTGTTTGCCGGCGGCGGGAGCGGGCTCGGCACGTTCGTCGCGCCGACCGGCGGCTACCTCCTGTCGTACCCGTTCGCGGCGGCTCTGACCGGGCTCGTCGCACACGGCACCACCGAACTCGCGGACCCACGGGACGTGGGGGTGGCGAAACTCGTCGCCGCGATGGTCGCGGCCACCGTCGTCATCTACGCCGCCGGCACGGTCGGGTTCGCCATCGTACAGCGCCCCAGCCTCGCGGCCGCGTTCGCTCCGTCCGCGCTCGTGGACGCGTTCCTCGTCGCGGGCGCGGCGTTCATCCCCGCTGAGGCGTTCAAGATCGCGGCCGCGATCGGCATCACGCGCAGCGACCAGCTGAACGCCGCCTGATGCTGTCGGTCCGGAACCTCGTTCACCGCTACGGCGACACCGTCGCCGTCGACGGCGTCAGCCTCGACGTCGCTGACGGCGAATGCGTGGTGGTGACGGGCGCGAACGGCTCCGGGAAGACGACGCTCGTCCGGCACTGCAACGGCCTTCTCGAACCGGACGACGGCGAGGTGCTCGTGAACGGCACCCCCGTTGGTGAGGATCTCGTGGCCGCCCGCGCGAGCGTCGGGATGGTGTTCCAGAACCCGAGGGACGGCTTCGTCGGCGCGACGGTGGGCGCGGACGTGGCGTTCGGCCCGGAGAACCTCGGCCGCCCCCGCGAGGAGATCGACGCCCGCGTCGCGGACGCGCTGGACGCCGTCGAGCTCGGCGGGCGACGCGACGAGCGCGTCGCGGACCTCTCGGGGGGCGAACAGGAGCGGGTGGCCATCGCGGCGGCGCTGGCGATGCGCCCCGACCACCTCGTGCTCGACGAGCCGTTCACGGGCCTGGACTGGCCCGCACGGCAGTCCGTCCTCGACCGGCTGCGGGCGCTACACGCCGCGGGAACGAGTCTGATCGTCGTCACCCACGACCTCCGGGACGTCTGGACGCTGGCCGACCGCGTGGTGGCGATGCGGGACGGCGAGATCGCGCTCCGGGGCGACCCCGCGGACGTCCGGGGCGCGCTCCCCGACGCGGGGGTGCGGCCGCCGTGACGCTGGCGTACCGGCCCGGCGGCGGCGTCCTCCACCGCCTGGATCCGCGGGCGAAGCTCGCGCTCCAGGCGGGGTTCGCCGCCGCGGCGTTCGCGCACACGACGGTCCTCGGGCTGGCGGCGCTCACGCCGGTTGCGGTGGTGGTGCCGCGACTCGCGGGGGCGTCCGTGCGGGACGTGCTCGGCGAGTTCCGGGCGGTCGCGCCGTTCCTGCTGGCCGCGCCGGCCGTGGCGGGACTCACGCTCGGCGAGCCGTGGTTCCGGATCGCCCCCGCCGCCCGCGTCGCGCTCGCGTCGTACCGCGTGCTGTTGGTGTTGCTCGTCGCGGCCACCTACGTCTACAGCACGCCCGTGCGGGACTCCCGGGCGGCCGTCCGCTGGCTCCTGCCCGGGAAGCTCGGGGCCGCGACGGGCATCGGCGTCGCGCTCGTGTTCCGGTTCCTGCCGGTGTTGCAGGGCGATCTCACCGCCCGCCGGGACGCCGTGAACGCGCGGCTCGGCGGCGAGCGGTCGATCCGGGAACGCATCCGGCTCGTCGCGGTGGGTGGGCTGGGGCGCGCGCTCTCGCGGGCCGACCGCCTCGCCGTCGCGCTGCGCGCCCGGTGTTTCGCCTGGAACCCGACGAGCCCGCCGCTGGCGTACGCCCGCCGCGACTGGCTGGCGACCGCCGCCGCCGCCGGACTCGCCGGAACCGTGCTCGTGTGACCACCCCGGATGCGGTGGTCGCATGGTTGACAACCTTTATCTGGATCCTGTCCCGGAATACTGGTATGTATTCGACCGTGCTGGCGCAAACGGGGGGCGAGACCACACGCCCCACGTTCTGGCGCATCAGCCACGTCGGCGAGGCCATGTTCTACGGGCTCGCCGCGATGGCCGTCGCGATCTTCCTGTACGGCGTCTACCAGCGGTTCGCCACCTACGCCCGCGGCAGCGAGGACCCGACCGAGCGGCTGTCGAACCTCCCCGGACGCGTGGTGTCGGCCGCGAAGCTCGTCGCGTCCAACGAAAAGCAGTTCGACCGCGACCTGGTCGCGGGCCTGATGCATACGTTCATCCTGTGGGGGTTTCTGACGCTGCTCATCGGCACCACCATCCTCGCGATCGATATGGACGTCTGGACGAAAGCGCTGGGCCAGTCGTCGTTTTTCGTGGGTGAGTTCTACCTCTCGTACTCGCTGGTGATGGACGCCATGGGGCTGTTGTTCGTCGTCGGCGTCGGGGTCGCCATCTACCGGCGGTACTGGGTGCGCAACCAGCGCCTCTGGGGGAAACACACCAGCCGCGAGGACGACGCGTTCGTGTGGGCGCTGTTCCTGCTTGGGGTCGGCGGCTACGTCACGGAGGGCGTTCGCATCCTCGGCACCGGCTTCCCCAGCTTCGAGACCGTCTCGTTCGTCGGCTGGTTCGTCGCGGACGTGCTGTCGGCCGCCGGCGTCGACGGATCACTGGCGGCCGCGGCCTACCCCGTCATCTGGTGGAGTCACTCGATCCTGGCGCTGGGGTTCGTCGCCGCGGTCCCGTACGCCAAGCCGTTCCACATGATCTCCAGTTACGCCAACCTCGTCGCCCGCGACGCGGACGCCGGCCGCCGGCTCCCCCGCGTCCCCGCGGACGCCAGCCCCGAGGAGATCGGCCCGTCGGAGATCGAGGACTTCTCCTGGAAGCAGCTGCTCGACCACGACGCCTGCACGAAGTGTGGCCGCTGTTCGTCGGTGTGCCCGGCGAAGGCTGCCGGCCGCCCCCTGGACCCGCGGGACGTGATTCTGGACTTGAAATCCTACCGCGAGGGCGTGGCGTCCGGCGACCGCGAGGAGGTCGACATCGTCGCCGACGGCGGCACCTCGGTCATCGACGCGTCGACGATGGAGTCCTGCATGTCCTGTATGGCGTGCATGGACGCCTGCCCGGTGGACATCGAGCACGTCACGCAGTTCACGGAGATGAACCGCCGGCTCACGGAGTCCGGACAGATGAACAAGAACGTCGAGGACGCCGTGATGAACGCCTTCCAGAAGGGCAACACGTTCGGTGAGCCGGACCGCACGCGCCCGGACTGGGCCGACGACCTGGACTTCGAGGTTCCGGACGCCCGCGAGCAGTCCGTGGAGTACCTCTGGTACGTCGGCGACTACCCGAGCTACGACGAGCGCAACCAGCACATCGCACGCTCCCTGGCGACGGTCTTCGAGACGGCGGGCGTCGACTACGGCATCCTCTACGAGGACGAGCAAAACGACGGCAACGACATCCGCCGCGTGGGCGAGGAGGGGCTCTACGAGATGCTCGCCGAGGACAACATCGCGGCGTTCGACGACTGCGATTACGAGAAGATCGTCTGCACGGACCCCCACTCGTACAACACCTTCTCCAACGAGTACGACCAGTTCGGCTTCGAGAACGCCGATTCGGTCTACCACTACACGCAGGTCGTCGAGGGCCTCGTGAACGAGGGCGCGCTCGGACTCTCGGGCACGGAGCTCGACGACACCGTCACCTACCACGACCCCTGCCATCTGGGGCGGTACAACGGCGAGTTCGAGGCCCCCCGTGAGGTCGTGCGCGCCACGGGCGTCACGCTCGACGAGATGCCCCGGAACCGCAGCGACTCCTTTTGCTGTGGCGGCGGCGGCGGCGGCCTCTGGATGGATTTCGACGAGGAGCCGAAACCCAGCGAGGAGCGCATCCGGGAGGCGCTGGAGGACACCGACGCGGGGCCGGACGTCGACCGGTTCGTCGTCGCGTGCCCGATGTGCATGACGATGTACGAGGACGGCCGCAAGACCGGGGGCTACGAGGACGACATCGAGATCACGGACGTCACCGAGTTGCTCGTGGAAGCCATCGAGGCGAGCGGCGGTGCCGCCGCGAGCGGTGTCAGCGAGACACCGGCGGCTGCCGACTGAGTGCCATCGCACGACTGAACTGGTTCGCACGTCGGAGACCGGTGTGGTCGCCGCGACACCAGTCGACGCGCCGACTCAGTCGTCCAGCCACTCGTGGTCGAGCAGCCCGTAGGTGTAGGTGTCGACGTACTCGCCGTCCACGATGGCGTCGTCACGGCGCTGGCCCTCGCGCTCGAACCCCAGTTTCTCCAGGGCCGCCTGCGACGCCTCGTTGGGGGCGAGTACGTGGGCGTCGACCCTGTGGAAGCCCCGCTCGCCGAACACGTAGTCGAGGAACAGCGTCGTGGCCTCGGTGACGTAGCCGTTGCCCTGGTGGTCGGGCGCGATCCAGTACATCAGGCTGCCGTGCTCGCCCGCCTGGCTGACCCACGCGAACGCCACCTCGCCGACCGGCGTCGGGTTGTCGGCGTCGCTGCTCGCGGGCTCGTCCGTCGAGTCGTCACGGTCGTCGACGCAGATGAGAAAGCGGTCGTCCGAGTCCTCGACTGACTCCGCGACGTCGTCGAGGGTGCGGATGTCGGTGTCGGTCAGCGGCACCCGCACGTCGGGCTGGTTGCGGCCGTACTGGATGAACTCGTGGTCTTCGTCCTCGATCGGGTGGAGAGAGACGGCGTCGCCGTCCGCGAATGCTGGCCCGGGCATGGTAGACAGTGACGCCGGCGGGCTGTTATAGCTTCGCTGAACGGGATTTCACTCGGCGGACTGACAGTCGGTCCGTGGCGGTTCACCGCGAGGTCGCTGAACGGGAACCCCCGGATGCGGGTGTCGTCGGCGTCCAACAGCACCCAGACCACGACGAACAACACGGCGGGCACGTCGAAAACGGGGTCGAGGCCGTAGCGCTCATAGAGCACGCCGGCGGTCGCGGGTCCGAGCAGCGAGGCCGCGAGACGTACAGCGCGTAGAACTGGAGGTGGGCCCTGTCCACACGCCCCGGAGATGTGACACCGCCAACCCGGTTGTGGAATCCGGCCGGCGGCCTGGGGGGTGTGGGCATCCTGGTAGCGGTCAGGACCGATGGTTCCGCGAACGCTTTTGCGGGGCCGGCCGGAGGACAACACATGGAGCTTCCACACCGACCGCGGCGACTCCGCCGCGACGGCGTCCGTGATCTGGTTTCGGAGACGACGTTGACCCCCGCCGACCTGGTTGCGCCCGTGTTCGTGGACGCGACGGCGGACGAACGCACCCCGATCCCGTCGATGCCCGGCCAGGAGCGCGTCCCGCTTGCCGACGCCGTCGACCGGACCCGGGAGATCCTCGACACCGGCGTCGAGGCCATCGTGCTGTTCGGCATCCCGGCGTCCAAAGACGACACCGGGAGCCGGGCGTACGCCGACGACGGCATCGTGCAGGAGGCGACGCGGCGCATCACCAGCGAGACCGACGCCTACGTCATCACCGACGTCTGTCTGTGTGAGTACACCAGCCACGGCCACTGCGGGGTCGTCGAGGCGGACGCCGACACCGACCCCACGCTCACGGTCAAAAACGACGAGACGCTGTCGCTGCTCGCGGAAACGGCGGTGTCGCACGCCGAGGCGGGCGCGGAGATGATTGCGCCGTCGGCGATGACCGACGGCATGGTGGACGCCATCCGGACCGCCCTCGACGACGCGGGGTTCAGCGACGTGCCGATCATGAGCTACGCCGCGAAATACGAGTCGGCGTTCTACGGGCCGTTCCGGGACGCCGCCGACGGTGCGCCGTCGTTCGGTGACCGCCGCCACTACCAGATGGACCCCGCCAACCGGCGGGAGGCCAGCCGCGAGGTCGCCCTGGACGTCGAGCAGGGCGCGGACGTGCTGATGGTCAAGCCCGCGTTGCCGTACCTCGACGTGGTGAGCGACGTGCGCCGCGAGTTCGACCGCCCGGTCGCGGCGTACAACGTCTCCGGGGAGTACGCGATGTTGCACGCCGCCGCCGAGAAGGGCTGGCTGGACCTCGAATCGGTCGCCCACGAGAGCCTGCTGTCGATCAAGCGCGCGGGCGCGGACCTCATCATCACGTACTTCGCCGAGGACGTGGCCGAGACCCTCTGACGGCGGATGGACTGGGTGGTCGTCCTCGGCGGCCTCGCGCTCTCGTTCGGCGGCTTCGAGGCGGTGTCCCGACTGCAGGACCGGCTCGGGGGGCCGAGCGACGGCCTCGAACCGCACGTCTGGAAGTGGCTAGTGCCGGCCGCCGTCGCCGGCTACGTCCTCGCCGTCGAGGGACGGCCGCTCTCGTCCATCGGCTGGACGGTCGCCGGCCCGCTGCCGTTCGCGTACCACACCGCCGTCGGCCTCGCCGCGATGCTCGGCAGCGCACTCCTGTTCTCGCCGCTGTGGGAGGCGCTGGGCACGGCGGACGCGATGCGGGACGGGATGGCGGCGTTCACGGACCGCTCGGTGGCCGAGCGACTGGTCGTCGCCGGGACGGCCGGTGTCACTGAGGAAGTCCCCTATCGGGGGTACGCCGTCGAGCGCGTGACCGCGCTCACCGGGAGCCCGCTGCTCGCGGCCGCCGTCTCCCTCGTGGCGTTCCTCGCCGCCCACGTCGGCGAGCACTGGTCGCGGGCCGCCGCCGTCCAGATGGCCCAACCGACCGTCGTGTTGCTCGCGCTCTACCTCTGGACGCACAGCCTCCCGGTCGTGATGGCCGTCCACGCCCTCAACGACGCGGTCGGCCTGCTGCTGGCCGGCGACACCACGGCGCGCCCGAGGGAGTGAACGCGCCGGTGCGTTCGCCTGCGAGAACGGTGGTCGCCGCCGGATCGAGCGCCGAACCCGACACCTATTTTCGGGGACCGACCCAACCCGAGGGCATGAACCGCGAGACGTCCCGGGAGCTCTACGACCGGTCGCTCGACGTGCTCGTCGGCGGCGTAAACTCCACCGTGCGAGCCGCGCCACAGCCGTACCCGACGTTCGTGCAGTCCGGGGACGGCGGCCACGTCATCGACGCCGACGGCAACCGGTATATCGACTGGGTGATGGGGCTTGGCCCGCTGCTGTTGGGCCACGACCTCCCCCAGCCGGTCACGGCCGCGATCCAGCGCCGCGCCAGCGACGGCCCGCTGTTCGGCACACCGACCGAGATCGAAGTCGAGCACGCCGAGTTCGTGGCGCGCCACGTCCCCAGCGTGGAGCTGCTGCGCTTCGTGAACTCCGGCACCGAGGCGACGGTGTCGGCCGTGCGGCTCGCCCGCGGCTACACCGGCCGGAACAAGATCGTCGTGATGCAGGGCGGCTACCACGGCGCACAGGAGTCCACGCTCGTGGAGGGCGACGCCGACCACCGTGGCCCCTCCTCCGCGGGCATCCCGCCGGCGTTCGCCCAGCACACCATCCCGGTGCCGTTCAACGACGCCGACGCTGTCACCGAGGTGTTCGAGACCCACGGCGACGACATCGCCGCCGTGCTCGTCGAGCCGATCCTGGCGAACAAGGGCATCGTCGAGCCGGTCGCGGGCTACCACGAGACGCTGCGGGACCTCACCCACGACCACGGCGCGCTGCTGATCTGGGACGAGGTCATCACGGGCTTCCGGGTCGGCGGACTGGGCTGCGCGCAGTCCGAATTCGACATCACCCCGGACGTCACGACGTTCGGGAAGATCATCGGCGGCGGCTTCCCGGTCGGCGCGATCGGCGGCCGCACGGACGTCATGGAGGAGTTCACGCCGACCGGCGACGTGTTCCAGGCGGGGACGTTCTCCGGGCATCCGGTGACGATGGCGGCCGGCCTGGAGACGCTCCAGTACGCCGCCGAAAACGACGTCTACGAGCACGTGAACCGCCTCGGGGGGCGGCTCCGCGAGGGGTTGGCAGCGGTGGTCGCCGAACACGCGCCCGCGTACACTGTCGTGGGCCGTGATAGTATGTTCAAAGTGGTGTTCACGCGCGATGGCGACGCGCAGTCGGGCGCGTGCACCGACGGCTGCCGCCAGGACCCCGACTGTGAGCGCCACGCCGCCTGCCCGAAAACCGGGGCCGACGTCGGCGACGCCGCCGTCCAGCGCTGGAACCGCGTGTTCCGTCCGCAGCTGCTGGACGCCGGCGTGTTGCTCTCCCAGAACCAGTTCGAATCACAGTTCGTCTCGTACGGCCACACCGAGGCGGACGTCGACGAGACCATCGAGGCGTACCGGAACGCGCTCTGAGGCGGTCTGCGGCGGGGGTTTTTCTCACAGCACGTCGAACGCCCCGGCATGGTGTCCGACCGCGGCGACGATGCGGACGGCAGTGGCGGCCGCCGAAGCGACCCGGTCACGCCGGGCGGCGGCGGCCCGGATCACGCCCGAGAGATCGGCGAACAGCCCGACGGAGTGGACTCGGAGTGGTGGTACTGGGTGGCGGCGGTGCCCGCCTACTGGGTGGTGGGTTCCGCCGTCGGGGTCGCGTTCGCGGCCGTGGTGGGAGTGCTTCTGGTCACGGGCGTGGTTGCCGGCGGGCCGGCCGTACGCGTCAGCGCCGGGTTCGGCGTCGTCAGCCTCGCACTCGTCGTGGTCGCGGTGCTGCTTGCGTTCGTCGGGATGATCGTCTCGCTGGTGTTCCCGGTCGCCGTCTTCCGCGACGCCGAGGCGGTCGCGGCCGTGCGCGGCGACTGGCAACCCGACCCCGCGAGCTACGGCCTGGTCGGCCTCGTGGGGGTCGTGGTGCAGCCGCTGCAAGTGGCGCTCGCCGTGTACTACCTATATAAGAGGCACGAGTCCATAGGCCGACCATGAGCGAGCATCGCGTGCGCTCCCGGTCGTGGTACTGGATCGGTGCCCTCCCGCTGGTGGTGGCGCTCTGGGTCGTGGCCGCGGCCTGGATGGTTGGCATCATCGTGGTGGTGCCGGAGGCGTACGCCTCGGTGGAGGCAGCCGTCTACCTGCCGGCGGTCGCGTTCGGCGTGCCGGCGGTCGGAGTCTACCTGGCGTTCCCGATCGCGGCGTACCTGGACACGCGGGCGATCCGGAACGCGACGGACGCGACGCTGCTGGGGATGGCGCGAACCACGCCGCTGCTGGCGACCGCACCGCTGCTGGCGACCGCCGTCGATGTGGTGTTGGTGTTCGGGCTGGTGGCGCTGTTCCGCGGGCCGTCGCTGAGGAGCGGGTCACCGCGGGGCGGCGTGTTGCTCGGTGCTGCGGTGGTTGGTGGGACCGCGCTCGCCATCCTGTACGTGCGCGCCCGCCGCGGAGTGGTGGTGATGCCGTCGGGGTTCCGGGAGTGGCGCGCGGAGTTCCGGGAGAACGAGCGCGTGTAGGAACGCCGCCGCAGCGGAACGCAGAGGGTTTCAATCGGGAGCGCGGAGGCTGAGACATGAGCAGCCAGCAGATTCGACTCGCGACACGGGGGTCTGACCTCGCGCTCCGGCAGGCCGGCGAGGTCGTCGACACCCTCGAGGACCGCCGCCACGACGTCGAACTCGTTGAAGTGGAGACGGAGGGCGACCGCGTGACCGACGCGCTCATCAGCGACCTCGGGAAGACCGGCGCGTTCGTGCGCGCGCTCGACCAGGAGGTCATGGAGGGCACCGTCGACGCCGCCGTGCACTCGATGAAAGACGTGCCGACCGAGGTTCCCGAGGACCTCGTTGTGGCCGCGGTGCCCCACCGCGAGAACCCCGCGGACGTGCTCGTCACCCCGGACGGCACCGATCTCGAAGACCTGCCGCCCGGCAGTGTCGTCGGCACCGCGAGCCTGCGGCGGGGCGCGCAAGTGCAGGCCCACCGGCCCGGCCTCGACGTCGAGCCCATCCGCGGGAACGTCGGCACGCGCGTGGAGAAGCTGCTCGCGCCGGCGCTGCACCGCGAGCACGAGCGCCGCACCGAGGCCGAGAAGGAAGCCCAATCCCGGGACGCCCGCGAACAGCGCCGCGGCGACTACACCGCCGACATCGAGGCGGGCGTCGAGAACCTCGACACCGAGGACGGCGAGGAAGGGGCGGCCGACGACGGTGACGACACCGCGTCGAGCAGCGAGTTCGAGCAGTCGGTCACGGAGTGGTTCGACTCGCTGACGCCGCTCCAGCAGTCCGCGATGGAGCGCGACCCGGACACCGAGTACGACGCGCTGGTGATGGCGCGCGTGGGCTTGGAGCGCACCGGCTTGCTGCACCACGTCGGCATCGAGGAGCTGTCGACGGGCACGCACGTGCCGGCGACCGGGCAGGGGGCGCTCTGTGTGACCGCGCGCCGGGACAGCGACGTGGTCGACACGCTCCGGGACGCCCTCGAACACGTCCGGACGCGCGTGGAAGTGACCGCCGAGCGCGTCGTGCTCGAGGAGCTTGGCGGCGGCTGCATCGCGCCCATCGGCGTGCACGCCCTCGTGCAGGGTGACACCATCCGGACGGCCGTGCAGGTGTTCAGCCAGGACGGCAGCGAGCAGGTCGGGGAGACCCGCGAGCTGGACGCCGAGCAGTACGCGACGGACGCCCGCGAACTCGCCGCCGACCTGCGCGATCGGGGTGCCGCGGACCTCATCGAGGACGCGCGCACGGAGGCCTGAAATGACCGGCACAGTCTACCTCGTGGGGAGCGGCCCCGGTGATCCGGAGCTGCTGACGGTGAAGGCGACGCGGCTGCTGGAGGCGGCCGACGTGGTGTTACACGACAAGCTCCCCGGTCCGGAGATCCTGTCGTCGATCCCCGAGGGGAAACGCGAGGACGTCGGGAAGCGCGCGGGCGGCGAGCGCACCCCCCAGTCGGAGACGAACGCGCGACTCGTCGAGCTCGCCGAGGACGGCAACGACGTGGTGCGGCTGAAGGGCGGCGACCCGTTCGTGTTCGGGCGGGGCGGCGAGGAGATGCTGTACCTCGCCGAGCACGGCGTCGACTTCGAGGTCGTGCCGGGCGTCACGTCGCCGGTTGCCGCGCCGGCGGCGGCCGACATCCCGGTCACGCACCGCGACCACGCCTCCTCGGTGTCGTTCGTCACCGGCCACGAGGACCCCGGCAAGGACGAATCCGCCGTCGACTGGGGGGCGCTGGCCGACACCGGCGGCACCATCGTCGTGTTGATGGGCGTCGGGAAGCTGCCGGAGTACACCGCCGCGCTCCGGGACGCGGGGATGGACCCCGAGACGCCGGTTGCGCTCGTCGAGAAGGGAACGCGGCCCGGCCAGCAGGTCGCCACGGGCACCCTGGCCACGATCGTCGCGGCCCGCGACGAGGCGGGGATTTCGCCGCCCGCGATCACCGTCATCGGCGGCGTCGCTGGCCTCTGGGACGGGGTGGAGGGCGAGCCGTGAACGCCGCGGTGTTCCGGCCCGACGACGACCGCATCGCGGACGCCGTCGCGCTGCTCGACGACCTGGGCGCTGTGCCGGTTCCGGACCCGATGCTGGCCGTCGACCCGACCGGGGCTGTCCCCCGCGGGGACGGCGCTGTCGTCGTCGTCACGAGCAAGACCGGCGTCGAACTCGCCGCCGACAGCGGGTGGACGCCGGGAAGCGGGCGGCTGGCAGCCATCGGGCCGGCGACCGCCGACGCCTGCCGCGAGGCGGGCTGGACGGTCGACGTGGTCCCCGAGGAGTACACCAGCGCCGGGCTCGTCGCCGCGTTGGACGGCGACATCGACGGCGCGCGCGTCGAGGTGGCGCGCTCGGACCACGGCTCGGCGGTGCTCACTGACGGGCTAGCCGAGGCCGGCGCGTACGTCCACGAAACGGTGCTGTACGCGCTCACGCGCCCGGCAGGCGCGGGTGACTCCACGGAACTCGCCGCCGCCGGCGACCTCGACGCGGCGCTGTTCACGTCCTCGCTGACGGTCGAGCACTGGCTGGCGGCCGCCCGCGAGCGCGGCATCGAGTCGGCCGCCCGCGAGGGGCTCGCCGACGCCACGGTGGGTGCCATCGGGCCGCCGACGGCCGAGACGGCCGCCGACCACGGCATCAGCGTCGACGTGGTGCCCGACGACGCTGGCTTCGAGGCGCTGGCGCGGGCCACCATCGAGGACGCGTAGGCGGACGTTTTTACGCGAGTGCGCGCTATCCGGGGGTGATGGACACCGACGGCCCCCCCGTGCCGGCGCTGGCCGAGCGCGCAGCGGCCTGCGCGGACGCCCTGCGGGACGCCGACAGCGTCCTCGTGGCGTCGCACATCGACGCCGACGGCCTGACGAGCGCGGGCATCGCGTCGACGGCCCTGGAGCGTGCGGCCATCCCCCACGAGGTCGTGTTCTCGAAGCAACTCGACGACGAGGAAATCGCCGACATCGCGGGCGCTGACCACGGAACGGTGCTGTTCACCGACTTCGGCAGCGGGCAACTGGACGCGATCACCGCCCACGAGCGGGCGGGCGAGTTCACGCCGGTGATCGCCGACCACCACCAGCCCGCCGAGAACGCCGCCACCGACTGCCACCTCAACCCGCTGCTGGAGGGCGTCGACGGCGGCACCGAGCTGTCCGGTGCGGGCGCGACCTACGTGCTCGCGCGGGCGCTGCTCGGAACGGACGCCACAGATCTGGCGGCGCTGGCTGTCGTCGGCGCGGTCGGCGACCGCCAAACCGTCGACGGCGAACTCGTCGGCGCGAACACCCGCGTCGCGGCCGACGGCGTCGAGGCGGGCGTGCTGGACACCGCCACCGGGCTCGCGCTGTACGGCACGCAGACGCGGCCGCTGCCGAGGCTCCTGGAGTACGCAAGCGAGCTGTACATCCCGGGCATCACGAACGACCACCAGGGCGCGATCCGGTTCCTCGACGCCCTCGATGTCGACCTCCACGACGGCGGCGACTGGCGGACGTGGGCGTCACTGGACCACGACGAGCGCCGAACCGTCGTCAGCGCGCTCGTCAAGCGCGCCGTCCGGACCGGCGTTCCCAGCGCCGAAGTGACGACCCTCGTGGGCACGACGTACACGCTCACCGACGAGGAGCCCGGCACCGCGCTGCGGGACGCAAGCGAGTTCGCCACGCTGCTGAACGCGACGGCGCGCTACGAGCGCGCCGACGTCGGGCTCGCGGTCTGCATGGGGGACCGCGGTGACGCGCTTGAGCGCGCGCGGTCGCTCCGCGAGGAACACCGGCAAACGCTCTCCGAGGGCGTGTCGTGGGTGACACGGGAGGGCGTCACCGTCGAGGACGACCTCCAGTGGTTCCACGCCGACGACCGCATCCGGGAGACCATCGTGGGCATCGTCGCTGGGATGGCGCTGAGCGGCGACGAAACCGAGAACGACCGCCCCATCGTCGCGTTCGCGGCCAAGGACGACGAGCCCGCGGTGAAGGTGTCGGCGCGCGCCACCGCCAGGGTCGTCGACGCCGGCGTGGATCTCGCGGTGGTCGTTCGAGAGGCCGCGGCTGCGGCCGGCGGCGACGGGGGCGGCCACGAGGCCGCCGCGGGTGCAACCGTGCCGGCGGGCAACGAGCGGGCGTTCCTGGACGCCGCCAGCGGCGTGCTCGCCGCCCAGCGCGGCGGCGACTAGCACCGCGGTCAGGGATCGGTCTCGAACTCGAAGCGCGCGCCGCCGTCCGCGCCCGCCGTCACGACGACCGCCCAACCGTGGGCTTTGGCGATGTCCTCGACGATCGACAGCCCGAACCCGGTGCCGGCGTCGCTTGAGGTGACGCCGTGATCGAGCACGTCGCCGCGCTCGTCTTCGGGGATCCCGTCGCCGTCGTCGGCGACGTAAAACCCCTCGCGGTCGGCGAGCTGGCCGACCGTCACCGTGACAGCAGCACCCCCGTGTTCGACGGCGTTCCGGAACACGTTCTCGAACAGTTGGGTCAGTCGGCTGCCGTCGCCGGACACAGTGCGGAGGTCGTCGCGGACGCACAGCGTCGCCTCGGCCGTGTCGACGTAGCCCCACGACTCGGTCGTCACTGCGTGCAAGTCGACGCACTCGGCGTCGGTGACCGTCGACTCGCCGCTGGCCAGCGTGAGCAGGTCGTCGATGAGCCGCGCCATGCGGTCGTGGGCGGACTCGATCCGGTCGAGGTACTCCAACTCCCCGGTGTCCGCGACGATATCCAGGAACCCTGTGGCGACCGAGAGGGGGTTCCGGAGGTCGTGGGCGACGACGCTCGCGAACTGATCGAGGCGCTCGTTTTGTCGCTGCAGTTCGGTCTCCCGGGTCGCGCGAGCGAGCGCCGCTGCCACGGTCGACCCCAGGATCCGGAACAGATCAACGTCGGTGTCCGAGAACGTCTGCCCGGCGGTCGCCCCCACACCGAGGACACCGAACCCGCCGAGGGGCACGAACAGGCCGCTTTCCAGGGGGGTCCCCGACGCCACCAGATCGGACTGGTGTTCGAGGTCGTCGTACACGTGCAGCTCCGCGGACTCGAAGGCGTCCCACGCGAGGCTGTCGCCGGACTGCAGGGTCGGGATGTCGTCGAACGCCTCCCGCGTGGCGCCCGTCGCGGCGAGCGGCACCAACGACGCCGACTGCTCGTCGTGCTCCCAGACGGCGGTGAGGTCGTACCCGAGCACGTCGGCCGCCACCTCGACGGCGATCTCACCCACCGCCGCGCTCGACTGCGCGCTCGTGAGCCGCCGCGCGGTCTCCTGGAGGGCGCGCAGCTTCGCCTCCAGTTGCTTCTGGGGAGTGATGTCCTCAAGCACGGCGAGGAGGCTGGTCGTCTCCCCGTCGGCGCCCGGGACCGGCGCGGCGGACAGGAGCACATCCAGGTCGCCACCCGACTTCGTCCGGCGGCGCAGCTCCATCCCGCGGATCCGCTCGCCGCCCAGGACGCGCTGGCGGTGGTCCTCGAACTCGTCGCGCTGGCTGTCCGGAACGACCGGATTGAACTCGCCGACCACCTCCTCGCGGGTCCACCCGAACATCGACTCGGCCTCGTCGTTCCAGCGCGTGACCGTGCCGTCCGGGTCGATCTCCATCACCGCAAGCGGGGTTGCCTCGATGAGCGACTCCAGGCGCTGGTTGGTTGCTTCGAGGCTGCGCTCGCGCTCGACCTGGTCGGTGACGTTGCGCGCGATGCCGACGATGCGAACGATCTCGCCGTCGACGACCACCGGTGCCAACCCCGTGTCCCAGAACCGGGCGTCCGGGCCGACATCCAACTCCTCGCGGTACGAGATCGGGGCGCCCTCGTCGACACAGCGGCGGTAGTTCGCGGCGACCTCGCTGCCCTGTTCGTCGCCGAAGACCTCCCGCGGCGTCTTCCCTTTGACCGCCGCCGTCTCCAAGCCGGTTTGGGCCTCGTAGCCGGGACTGAGCCGCGCGAACTCGAAGCGGGGCTCGTCGCCGGTGGTGTCGACGTCGAGCAGGAAGATCGCGTCACCGGACGTCTCCAGGAGCGCCTCGTACTCCTCGGCGAGCGCTTTGTGCTCGCGCTCCCGGGACTTCCGCCCGGTGATGTCCTGAATCACTCCCCGCAGCGTCCGAGCGCCATGCTGTGGGCTGTCGACGCGCTCGCCCCACGCGCGGACGTCACGCACCACGCCGTCCGGGCGCACGATCCGGAGATCGAGGTCGTACGGCTCCCCCTCGTCGAGCGCGCGGTCGACGGCCGCTGCGATCGTCTCCCGGTCGTCGGGATGGTAGGCGTCGATCGCGTCGTCGAACGACGGCTCGTACCCCGGATCGACGCCGTGGATCCGGCGGACGCCGTCGGACCACTCGAGCGACCCCGTCGACGGGGCGTACTCGAACACACCGACGTTGGCGGTCTCCTGGATGCGCTCGAAGAGGAACTGGCGACGCTGGAGTTCCGCGCGGTCGCGGCCCCGGGAGAGTTCCGCGCTGACGAGTTCCGCCAGCAACTCGACGAGCGTCTCCTCGATCGCGTCGAAGTCGGCGACCCGCGTGGCCGGACTGGAGAAGTTGATCGTCCCGTAGCGGTCGCCGTCCACGATCAGCGGCGCGCCGACGTACGACTGGAGGCCGAGCTCCTCGTAGGCGGGATGGGTCTCGCGCCCGTCGGCGGTGGCGTCACTGAACGAACAGACGGTGTCACTGCCGACGACTGATTCACAGTACGTCGTCGCCAGATCGAACTCGTCGCCGGGCGCGATGTCGACGCCGGACGTGTGTGCGGCTTTGACGGTGTACTGCTCGCCGTGGATGTGGGACACGATCCCGATCTCCAGGCCCAACGCCTGACACCCCACCGCCAGCAGCGCTTCGAGGCGTTCGTCGACGGACAGCTCCGTCTCAGCCACGACGCGCTGGATCTCCCGGAGTGCGTCCCGTTCGCGTTCGAGGTGTCGCCGCACGTCGCTTTGCTCGGTGATGTCTCGCCCGACAACCAGGACCTGGCGGTCGGCCGCAGTCCGGAACGGCGTGAACCGAACGTCGAGCGTGCGGGTGTCGTTGCCGGCGTCGAAGTCGATGGGCAGGTTGACATCGTAGAAGCCGGCGGTGCCGCCGTCGCTTTCGAGTTCCGCCAGCGTCGAGTCGATCGCGTCCGAAACGCTCGTTGCGTCGGCGGTGCTGCCGCGGTCCTCGATGATCGTCGGCAGGTGGTGACCGACCAGCGGCGCGGACTGTGTGCCGCCGATCACGCGCTGTGCGGCGGCGTTGGCGAACTCAACGACGCCCGCGTCGTCGACGACGAACACGACATCGTGGATGTGGCGGAGGATCGTCTCGCTGCGCTCCAGCGCCAGGGCCTGCTCGCGCTCGTCGGTGATCTCCTGGGAGAACACGGTCAACCCGTCGTCGTCGGGGAACGCCCGAACGTCGACCCAGTAGTCGAAGGGCGCGCCGAGGCGCTGTTCGGACGACACCGACTCGCCGGTTTCCATCGCCGTGCGGTACTGTTCTTCCAGGGGCGTCCCGACCAGCGAGGGGAACTCCTCCCAGAGTACGGTGCCGACCACGGCGTCACGATCACGGTCGATGCGGTCGGCCATCGTCTCGTTCATGTATTCGATGCGCCAGTCCTCGTCGACGGCGTAGACGGCGTCCGTGGAGCGTTCGAGCGTCCGTCGGAACCGGTCCGACATCTCCTCGGCGACCGTCTCCTTGCGGGCTGCCTCGGCGAGCGTCCGGACGCGGCGCGCGAGCAACTCGAAGCTGCGCTGGCCGGCATGAATCGGGAGGTAGTCGGAGACGCCCGCGCGCGTCGCCTCGCTTGCGATCCGTTCGCTGCCCCGGCCAGTGAACAGGATCGTTGGCGGATCGTGGTCGGTGTCGTGAATCCGTTCGAGGAGGTCGATCCCCGTGGTGTCCGGCAGCGAGTACGACGTGACGACGCAGTCGATTGCCGATTCGTCGAGCCGGGCGAGTGCATCGGCTGCGGTCCCCACCGTGGTGACGGTGAACGATGCCGGCGCGCTCTGGAGCTTCCTGCGAGTGAGTTCAGCGAAGTCGTCGTCGTCGTTCACGTACAGCACGTGAACCGGGCTGGCTGCACCGGCGTCCAGCGTGGTCATCTGTGTCTGTACGTTGTGTAGTTATATTAACCATGTGCTGGCGGCCGCTGTGGACGGCCAGCGCAAGGCGGGCGGCCGCCGCCACGAGACCTCTCTTTGCGGGGGGCCGGCTGTTTGGTGCCGTGTGACTGAACTGCTATCCCTCGGGATCCCGATCGTCGAACTCGTGAACAACTGTGCCACGTGAGTTCTGTATTGCAGTATGTGCTTTATTGTAGTGGCGGGCCGGGATGGCACGGTGACTACGATGGCAACCGTGCGCGGTCAGGAGTCCAACCGAGGGGATCGCAGCCCGCCAGCACAGGTGCGCCCGGCGTCCGAGTGATGCTGCGATCAGGCCAGCGACGCTCGGGGTGCACCCGAGCCACCGGTCGGCAAGACGCAAGTATCGGGTTGGAGCCACCCACGTGGGGACTGGCTCCCAGTCGAGCATGGCGAACGCGACTGCGACCAACGGCGAGCCATAAACCAATTTCTACGATACAGAACGGTCCAACGGAAGGGGCAGAACACGACCAGTCGTGCGAACGGATGATGGCTGGACGCGACGGCCGCCATCCACGCCGAAAGCTGGATCTCACTCACCGGCGGGCGCGCTGTGTGCGGGAGGTTCCGACGGGCACTTGCAGGCGGGCGTCCAAACGGCGAGTATGAGCGATCTCACGGCCGAAGAGTTCGAGGAACAGAAGTACGTCGACTACTTCCCGAAGCTCGAAACCGCCTACAAGCGGGCGTTCGACGACATGAACGGAACCTACGACCGCAAGCTCGTCCACGCCATCGACCAGCAGGTGCTCTCGGAGAGCGAGCCGTTCTACGAGGCTGACAGCGGGTTCAGCGTCGAACTGCCAGCGGACCCGCTGGACCGGCTGGCGGGCGTCCAGGTCGATGCCGACCACGCGCGCGACGTGATCGACGAACACACCGACCGCATCTGCGTGCACCTCCGCGACCAGTTCGGGATCGGTGGCCAAGCCGACGAAAAGGCCTAAGCGGGGTGAGTGCCAACCCGGACACATGAGCGCAGAGAGCCAGGACGGGTCGGATCTAGAGGAGCGCGTCGACAACTTCCTCCGTCGGAACTTCCCACAGATTCAGATGCACGGCGGCACCGCTGCGGTCCAGAACATCAACCGGGAGGACGGCGTCGTGGACCTCCAGCTCGGCGGTGCGTGTTCGGGCTGCGGGATTTCGCCGATGACCATCCAAGCGATCAAGTCCCGCATGACCAAGGAGATCCCCGAGATCGATGTCGTCAACGCGGGCACGGGCATGGGCGACAGCAGCGGGATGACGCCGTCGTTCCCGGGCGAGGACGGCGACACCGAGGAGAGCGCCGAGGACGAAGGCCCACAGGCCCCGTTCTGAGCGCGCCGCGCGCGGCGAGCGCCGTGGTCACATGAAATCGGAGATGCCGCTTTGCTTGTTGGTGTCGTCCTCGAAGACGGATTCCAGGCGTCGGTCCATGATTTCGAGGCGCTGTTTCGTGTACTCCCGGCAGTCGTACTCGGTGGCGACCCGCATGGCGGTGTCCATGTACTTGTTGACGGAGCCCTCGTGGACCGTGAGGTTCACGCGCCCACCGCACTCCCGGCAGTCGCCGCTGAGCGGCATGCGGCGGTATTTCTCCCCGCAGTCCAGACACCGGGTTTCCTGGCGGCTGAACGCGCGCAGGTTCCCGATGAGGTCCGGGAGGAAGTGGTACTCGATGACGCGTTCGGCGACGTCGGTTTCGGCGACCGACCGGAGTTTGCGGGCCAACTCCAGTTGGGCGTCCATCTTGTCCATCATCGACCCCAGGGTCTTGTACGCCGACAGCGACGGCCCCAGGTGGATGTTGGAGGTGGCGTGGGTGTGCCCGAAGCCGGTGTACTCTTCGTCGGTGCCGACCGTCGACTCCGCGAGGGTGATGAGGTCCGCCACGTCCTCGGGGTCGGCCAGCTCCCGGGTCGCCTCGTAGAACTCCCGGGGGTACTCGCGGTCGATGTCGATGTTGTGGGCTTCGTCGTCGATCTCCGCGGGGTCGATGCGGGAGGACATCACCAGCGGCGCGTCCATTCGGCCGCCGCGCTTGTCCGGCAGGTACGACTTCGAGAAGTTGATCAGGCCGTCCATCAGCAGCATCACGCAGTCCTCGTCGCCGTCGCACTGCCCGGTGAACAGGCCGTTTGCGACGAGCGTGTTGGTCTCCGCGACGGTCAGGGAGTACGTGTGGTCGACGCTGGATCGGACCGGTTCGACGGACACGACCTCGTCGGTCCGGACACTGCCGCCGTCACCGAAGCGTCGCTGCGGGTGTGTGCCGTCCAAGGACTCGGAACGCGGATCGGACGTCGCCGTCTCGTCGTCGCCCGGAACCTGTGTCGGTGCGGGAAGAGCGTCGCCCGCCGTCAGTTCCCGGGCGTCGACGCGTTCGATGCCGTCCCCGGTCCACCGACGCATCGAGTGGTCGGGGGTCACGGTCAGTTCCCGGCCGCGTTTCGTCTCGACCGTGAGGAGGTGGTCCGGGGCGGGGTGTTTGGAGACGGCCTCGACTCGCTGGAGGGTCTCCTCGCCGTCCTCGGTCACCGAGGGCACGAACACGTCGCCGTCGAGGGCCTGCACGAGGGCTCCGAAGTCGTCCTCGTCGGCCGTGTCGGGATCGAGTCGCGCCTCGACGAGCGTCTCGATCGGGTCGTGGTGCCACTCCCCGGACTCGTCTTGGAACCAGACGCTCGTCTCCGGGTGGAAGCAGTTCCGGCGTTTCGCGGCGTGGAAGTAGGGGTGGGCGTAGCCGACGGACGCGGAGGTGAAGCCGGCAACGCGGCCGACGACGGCGGCCGACGTGTGGGGTGCCATGCCGAAGACGAGTTCGCCGACGAGATCGTCGCGGTCGTCGAGGTCGTAGAACGCGTCGAGGCCGTAATACTGGGTGAGGAGGTCGTCGACGAAGTCCGCGGTCTTGAGCATGTGGTCGGCCGCGCCGTCGGAGAGCACCACGTCCTGCACGCGGAGTTCGACCAGTTGGTCGTCGTGTTCGAGGGGGTCGCCGTGGATGTCCTGGTCGTAGCCGAGTTCGCGGAACTGCCCGGCAGTGACGTCGAGCTCCGCGGGCGTGACGGCGGTCACCGGGAGGTCGGTCATGTCGTAGCGGACAGTGCCGTCCTTGAACGCGGTGACGTCGTGTTTCGCGCGCAGGACGCCTTTCGCCATGGGTTCGGGGGTTTTCTCCGCTGATAACAGTCCCTTGACGCCTTTGAGTTGGTCGAAGGCGTTCTCGCGCTCGCCGACGGCGCGGAGCGCGCCGTGGTATTCGTCGTTGATGTCGATGACCCGTGTGGTGACGTTGTCGAGGTCCCGCCCGCAGTTCGGGCATTCGACGCGCCCGGACTCGTCGGGGGTGGCGACGGCACCGCAGTCCCGGCACTCGTAGTGGGGGTCGGTCCAGTCCCCGCAGTCGGGGCACCGCGATTCGTAGGTGTGCTCGTCGCAGGACGGACAGACGCGGTCGCCGACCCGAACGGGGATTTCGCCGGGCGTGTCGGACATGTCCGGCGCGTACCGCGCGGCGTCGGCGACGTCGCGCTGGCTGCCGCCGGCGTCGCCGATGGGGAACAGGGTGTGGACGGCCGGCGAGAGATCGCGGGATTCGGATTTCTCGGGGCGGCCCATGCGGTTCCCGATGCGTGTGGGGGCGCGCTCCTGGACGCTGAACGGCGCGACCGCGTTGACCGCGCGGACGGCGTTGGGCCACTCGGCGGCGGCCGCCGAGAGCGTCTCCCACTCCCGGTCGAGCGATTCGGTGACGCCGAGCGAGCGCGCCAGCGGCAGCCAGTCGTCGACCCGGATGGTGTCGTCGCCCTGGTGGTGGGTGACCAAGAGCGCTTCGAGCGTCTCGCGCACGGTGGTGGTGTGATCGAGCACGAGCACACCGCGGTCGTCGTCGTCGCTGGCGTCGGTGTGGGCGTCGGCGACGGCGTCGGCGAGCGCGCGGAACTGCTCGACGTCGATGTCGTGCCAGAGGTACGTGTACGCCGGGTGCAGCGGGGCGTCGTAGTCGGTCGCCCACGCCAGGGCTTGATCGGCGGTGGGGGCGGTGAGATCGACGTACGGCGAGTCCCGGAGGGCTTGCACGTCCGCGCCCGCGGCGTCGAGGTCCTGAATCCACCACTCGGGGGCGTACGAGGCGGGCGCGAGCTCGTGGTTGTTCTCCACGAACTCCCCGTAGTTCACGAGGTATTCGCCGACATCGAGGATCTCCGCGACGCCGTTGCGGACGTCGAGGGCGTCCGCGGGGTCGTTGATGTGGCGGACGTCGCCGTTGGCGAGTTTCACGGTCGGCCCCTCGATGGAGTCGACTGGGACGATGCCCGCGGCCTTCCCGGGGCGTTCGGTCTTGATCTGGGTGCCCGTCGCGAGGAAGTCATCGAGCAAGTGCATCGTCGCCGGGTGGACGCCCGCGGTCGCGTTCCCGTGGTTTCGTGCACGCCCGTATCGCAGCCTGAACCCGCCGTTTTTCGAGGGATGCCCGAACACCGGCCGGCCCGCGATGAGGTCGCGGAGGAACTTGTCCGAGGGGTCGGCGCGGGGTGGCTCCTCGGCGTCGGTGCTCGCACTGGGGGCGTCCCCGTCGTCGGATGCGTCGCTGTCGCTGCCGGCGTCCGGGGTGTCTTCGTCGGCGTCGTCGGCGCCGATGGTGCCGTCGATGAGGTCCTGGAGCCACGGCCACGCGACTTCGTCGAGGTTCCGGGTGTAGCGCTGGATCTTGGGGGCTTTCAGCGCGATGCCCTCCGCGAGCACGAGACACATGCCGCCCCGCGGGGAGTTGGTGTCGATGCGTTCGAGGTCGCGGAACCCATCGACCTCCTCGTTGCCGGTTGCTTCGCCGTCCAGCATCACCGGACAATGTTCGGTGATGAACGTGGTTTCGGCGTCCTTCGGGGAGTACTGGAGACCGGTCTCGGAGTCGTAGAGATCGACCTCCTCGGCGTAGCGCTCGATCTCGTCGTCGCGGGGTTTGAACGCGTCGATGCCGAGCATCGCACGCGCGTAGTCGGCGACGAGCACCGAGAGCGCCTGCGCGGTGCCGCCGGCCGACCGGATGGGGCCGGCGTAGTAGACCGCGACGTACTGGGTGCCGTCGTCGTTGTCGTTGACTTCAACGCGGTCGATCCCCTCGATGGGGGCCGCGACCACGCCCTCAGTGAGCAGTGCAACCGCGGTGCGGACCGCGCCCTCGATCTTGCCGGCGTCGGTGTCGTAGTCGCCGACGCGGCCGTCGACGAAGTCCGCGACGAGCTCCAGCGCGGCCTCCTCGCGGCTCATCTCGCCGTCGAGATCGCGGACGCGCTCGGCGACGCCGTCGATCCCGAGGATGTTCTCGACGCGGTCGGCCATGTCCTTTGCGACCGGGATTTCGACGTTCGGCGTCGGGTCTTCGCCGCGTTCCCGGGCGGCTTCCGCGACCTCGAAGGCGTCGTCGAGGCCGGTTTCCAGCGTTTCGAAGTAGGTTTCGTCGGTGGGCCGCATTACAGCCAGCGGTCGAGGTCGGTGGCGGCGTCGTGCTCGCGAACGAGGTCGGCGTCGAGTTCGCGGACGTACAGTTCGCCGGCGAACACGGTCGCGCGTTCGAGGTGGCCCGCGAGGGCTTGCCCGGAGCGCCGCGACAGTGTCACGTGCGTGTGCGCGAACGGCTCGCCGTCGAGGGTGGCGATGTTGCCGACGCAGGCGGCGACCTCGAGGGGTTCGTCGAACTCGGCGGCGGTGTATTCGAAGTCGTCCTGGTCGTAATACCAGAGTTCCGCGTCCTGGACGGCGCCGAGACCGGTGAACCAGGCGGCGGTGATGTCCTCCGTGGCGGCCAGCGTTTCGAGTTCGGTGCGCCACTCCGAACCGGGGTCGAGGCGGACGACGAACTCACGGCCACCCGTGACTTCGCGAGCGTTCATGCTCGTCTCAAGGATGCGGGTGCGCAAAAGTCCTGGCGTTGCGGTGTCGGGAACGCCGTTACCGCCACGCCGGAAGCGGGGTGGCGTGGGCCTCGGTTACCGACATCCACGCGTCGTCCGTGGAGATGTCGGCGATGACGAGTCGGGCGCGTGGGCCGTCGTCGTCCAGCGAAGCCATCACGTCGGTCCCTGCGTGCGCCGCGGGCGTGGCGTCAGTCGACATGACGTATGTTACAACACCACAGGAAGTACTTAACAGCGTCGAAGCTGTCGGCGGGTTGATTCGGTGCCACGTCGCCGGCGAACGCGGACTGTCGTCGAGTGCCGTGGGAAAAGCTTTCACTGTGGGCGGTCTGGCACCCAGTATGGACCAGCAATCCCGCGGTGACGGGCCAGCCGCGAACGGAGCCCATCTCTCCGAGACGAGCGAGTCGGTGAAGACCAACTGGGAGCGAACGCTGCAGGACATCGAGGCGATGGCCGCCGACCGCGAGGAAAACGGGTTCACGACCTGCACCATCACCGCGGGGAGTACGGCGCCGGTCCCACCGGCGGAGGGGGCCGACGACGAGTTCGGGTTGACGTTCATCGTCTCGAAGGCCGACGGCGAGACGTTCGAATCCCACTACGACAGCGCCGAGTTCACCGAGACGGCCGTCTACCAGCGGACACAGGAGGGCCACGTCTACGTCGTCGTCGAGCAGCTCGACATGGACGCCGAGGTCGTGGTGTTTCTCGCGGGGACGTTCCGGATGCGGGACGCCACCGATCTGGTGCGGGCGGCGACCGACCGTGAGGAGATGCACACGCGCGTAAAAGCGATCGATCACACCGAGTACGGTGCGTTCACACACGACGACGTGTCGGCGTTCTTCCCGGAGCCGGCGGCGTACTACGCGTACGACCGCCAGCCCTGAGGCCACTGCCGTGCCTACATGTTGACGAACAGGTAGACGCCGACCGCCACCAGCAGCGCGTAGAACACCATGCCGATGGTGCTACCGCCGGAGATCGCGCGCGTCAGGCTCGCCACGGAAACGTACGCGACGAACACGCCGACGAACTTCCGCAGAACCCAGCTGATGACGAACCGCGGTGCGGACGCCGTATTCGTGGTCATATGTGTACAATCAACACCGACCACATAAACCATGCGAAATCCGGGATGAGCGCCGTCACGGGCTCGCAACGGAGATTCCCAACACGAACTCCATGAACGCCGACACCGCGAGCACGACCAGGCCGGTCACGAGCAGCTTCCAGTTGCGGCTGATGCGGTCGGGATGTCGCAGCGGCTGGCTGTCCAGCGGGGGAATGGTCTGGATCCAGCGCTCGACGCTGGTCTGGGACTGCGAACTCACCGACACGAGCTCGTCCTTGTGGGGGGCTGCGGGCGCGGGCCGCACAGCCATGAAACCGAGACCCGAAAGCAGGACGCCGACCACGAAGAGCGCGAACTTCGCCGTCACGAGCGACGCCCCCAGCAGAGTGGTGGCGGCGAGCGTGGTGGCGACGAGCGCACCCGACACGAGCCCTGCCGAATAAACCAGGTCGATCAGTCGAAGCGCGCGCTCGTGCATGACAGTGGTTACTCGTGGGACCGGTCGGCGAGCGTGTCGGCGACCGAGTCGTACTCCGAATCGTGGCGGTGGCAGTAGCTCAGCCGGCCGGCGTCACTGACCTGGTGCATGTCGGGGCGCTCGGTGTCACAGACGCCGCCGAACTCCCGTGTGAGGGCGTCGTGTGCCTCGGTTGGACGGCCGTCTTTGACTGCTTCGATGGCGGTGTCAACGGTGTCAGTGATTCCCGCTGGGAGGTCGACGTCCGCGAACAGGTCGTCGGCGGCCTCCTCGATGTCGTCGTACTTCGAGAACGTGCCCAAGCGGCGTTTCACGCGGTCACGAACCCCCATCTGGTCGCGGGTGCGCTCACGCACGACCTCGCGGAACTGCTCGATGCGACTCCACGTGTCGTCGTCGATGTCGGCGTACGCCTCGGGCCGGATCTTCGCCGGGCACCGGGTGCTGAACTGACACCCCGCCGGCGGGTTGCGGGGACTGGGCGGGGCACCGGGAAGCGTGATTCGGTTCCGGTCGATGGTGGGGTCGGGCCGTGGGATCGCGGACAACAACGACCGCGTGTAGGGGTTTTTCGCGTCGGCGTACAGCTCCTCCGTCTCGCCGATCTCCATGATCTTGCCGAGGTACATGACTGCGACGCGGTCGCAGATATGACGCACGACCGAGAGGTCGTGGGCGATGAACAGGTACGTGAGCCCGAACTCGTCTTGGAGGTCCTCCAGGAGGTTGAGGATCTTCGCCTGCACGGAGGCGTCGAGCGCGCTCACCGGTTCGTCGAGGACCATGAACTCCGGCTCCAAGGCGAGTGCGCGTGCGATGCCGATGCGCTGGCGTTGCCCGCCGGAGAACTGGTGGGGATACCGGTAGTAGTGGTCGGCCTGGAGGCCGACCGAGGACAACAGCTCCTTGACGCGGTCCCGGCGCTCGGCGGGTGAGTTCCAGTCGTGGGCGTCCAGGGGCTCGCGCACGATCTCACCGATGGTCATGCGGTCGTTGAGGCTTGAATCCGGGTCCTGGAAGACGATCTGGGCGTTCTTGCGCCACTGCTTGAGATCGCTGCCGGTGAGCTTCGTGATGTCCCGGCCGTCGAAGGAGACGGTGCCCTCGGTCGCGGTTTCGAGCTGGATGAGCGTGCGCCCCAGGGTCGTCTTCCCGGAGCCGGACTCACCCACCAGCCCGAGGGTTTCGCCCTCCTGGATCTCGAAGTTCACGCCGTCGACGGCCTTGACCGGCGGGCCGCTGAACCGGCCGCCGTCGCCGTAGTGTTTTTTGAGGTCGGTGACCTCCACGAGTGGCTGGCTGTGCTGGTCGGCGTCCGCGGTCGACTGGATCGATTGCTGGCTCATTCCTGGGCACCTCCTTGCGTGTCGGCGGGGGCCTGCGAGCGGTGGTGTTCGACGCGCTCGGTGCGCGATTTCCCCTCGGGGTACAGCAGGCACGCCGTCGAGTGGTCGTGGGTGTCGGACACCGAGACGTGTGTCGGATGAACCTCGGTGCAGTCCTCGAACGCCTTGGGACACCGGGGGGCGAACCGGCAGTCGGTCGCGGGCTGGTTGGGCGTTGGCACGTCGCCCTCGATGGTGTTGAGCCGCTCGTCGTCGACGCTCGTTCCCGGGATGGCGTCCAACAGGCCCTGCGTGTACGGATGTTTGGGGTTTGCGAACAGCTCTTCGACCGGTGCCTTCTCGACGAACTCGCCGGCGTACATCACGTTGACGCGGTCGCTGATCTCCGCGATGACGCCCATGTCGTGGGTGATAAAGAGGATCGCCAGGTCACGCTCGGCCTGGATGTCCTGGAGGAGTTCGACGATCTGGGCCTGAATCGTCACGTCGAGGGCGGTCGTGGGTTCGTCGCAGATGAGCACGTCGGGGTCGCACGCGAGCATCATCGCGATCACTGCGCGCTGTCGCATCCCCCCGGAGAACTCGTTGGGGTACTCGTCGAGTCGCCGCTCGGGGTCGGGGATCGCGACGTCTTCGAGCAGGTCGATGGCGACGTCAGTGGCCTCCTGGCCGGTGATCCCGCGGTTGATCCGGAGGGCCTCCCGGATCTGGTTGCCCACCGTGTAGACGGGGTTCAGGGATTTCAGCGGGTCCTGGAAGATCATGCCGACGCCGCTCCCGCGGACCTCCTGGTACTGGTCGGCGCTGAGCTCCGTGAGCTCGGTGCCGTCGAAGACGATCGAGGACTCCGGGAGGACTTCGCCCGGCGCGTCGACCAGCCCCATGATCGACCGCGCAGTGACGCTTTTCCCGGAGCCGGATTCGCCGACGATCCCGAGCGTTTCGCCGGGCGAAATCGACAGCGAGATCCCGTCAACGGCGCGGATGTGTTCGTGGTCCGTCCGGAAGACCGTCTGTAGGTTCCGGATGGACAGGATCGATTCGTCCCGCGAGTCGTCGTCGGCTGTCGGTGTCGTGGATTGCATCTATGCACCACCTCCGGTGGCCGCAGCTTCTTCCTCGGAGCCGCCTTCGCTCTCGGGGTCGATCGCGTCACGGATGCCGTCCCCGAGCGCGTTCGCTCCGGTGACCAAGACGACGATGATCAGGCCGGGAATGAGGGCGATGTGCCACGACGCCGACGACACGTAGGGCTGCCCCTGGGAGATGGCGCGGCCCCACGCGGGCGTCGGCGGCGTGATCCCGAGTCCGTTGCCGAGGAACGACAGGGACGCCATCGCGATGACGATGCCGCCCACGGTCATGGACGCGTAGATCAACAGATACCCCAGCACGTACGGCAGCATGTGTTTTCGCATCGTGACCGTGGGTTGCTGGCCGAAGCTCTTCGCGGCGTCAACCCACTCTTCTTCGGCGACCTGCAACGCCGGGCCACGGAGCGAACGCCACAGGACCGGCCACGTCGTCAGCCCGAACACCAGCGCTAACAGCAGCCCGCCGTTGAACACGGACTTGAGCCAGTGGTCCTGGAACACGACACTGACCATGATCAACAACAACAGCTGGGGGATCGAGACGATCCCGTCGGCGAGCGTCAGCACGGAGAGGTCCACCGTCCCCCCGTAGTACGACGACACCAACGCCAGCAGCGCGGCGATGAACCCCGCCATCCCGATGGCGATACCCGTCACCATCAGCGTGGTTTCGGCACCACCCATCATATACGTGAACAGGTCACGGCCGTTGGGGAGCGTGCCGAACGGATGGAACCGCCCGTAGTCGTCGTACGTCATGACACCCACGTTCTGTGCGGGGTTGCCCTTCGATTTCGAGTTGAAGTTCGCTTCCCCGGCGGGGATCGTCTCCACGGCGCCGGTGTCGGCCGAGACGTACTGGACCTCGTTGCCGTACGAGGCGGTGATGTTCTGCTGAACCGTCGAGGGCGCAAGCGTCGTTCCGAACAGCGACATCGTGAGGAACAACACCAGGACGACGATCCCGAACTTCCCCCAGGAGTGGTTGCGGAGCCGATTGACCATGTCGTCGCGGGGCGTCCAGCCGGCTCTGCGGTAGTGGGTGCGGAACGTGAGCCAGCCGCGGTACAGCCAGTAGAAGGTGAACAGCGAGTACGCGAGTGTCAACGCCATCCGGATCGCCCACGCGGCGGCGGGCGACAGTCCCAAAAACGGCCCGGTCCAGGCGTTGTACGACAATCCCAGGAACGACCGCACGGTCGAGGGGTCGTTGTACCCCTGGTTGGGAATGACATCGCGGCTGAGAAGCGTCGGGAGGCTCTGTGCCGTCGACCGAACGCCCTCGATGAACGTGCTGAGCGCCAGTTGGACGTCAACGACTCGGCCGGCCAACGCCGGTGAAACCAGTCCGACGATGACATCGATGAGACCAGTGACACCCATGACGAGGGCGTCAACGAGCGTGAGGATTCCGCCCGTAAGAGCACCCAGCTCCAGTACGACCAGCACTGCAGCGACGACACCCCATCGGAGGGCCGGCTGGGGGTTGGTGCGGATGCGGGTCCAGAGACCGTCGGTGCTGCGGCGTGTGGTGTCTCGTGTGTCGTCTGCGTGAGTGGTGTTTGCGGCCATTGTGTTACTCGGTCGTGTCTGACAGCGTGATTCGCGGATCGATGTACGTGTACAGCACGTCCTGGAGGAGGTTGAACAGGATCTGCATGAGGATGAAGATGAACACCAGCGACATCATCACCGGGATGTCGGAGTTGAACGCGGCGCGGATGAAGAGGTTCCCGATCCCGTTGATGCTGAAGACCTTCTCGACGAGAACGGAGCCGCCGATGAGCAAGTAGAACTCGCCCATGATGACCGGGAGCAGCGGAATGACCGCGTTTCGGCCGATGTGTTTCACGATGATGCGTCGCGGGGAGACGCCTTTGGCTTTCGCGGTGTCGACGTATTCGGACCGGAGGCTTTCGAGGACGGCAGTCCGGCCGATGCGGACTTCGTTACCCATCGATGAGGACCCGAGAACGAGCGCCGCCGGCAGGATCCACTTGAACGCTTCGGCCATCGGGCCGAGGTTCGGAACGGGGATCCAGAAGAACTCCAAGACGGGCACGCCGACGAACGGGTCGATCCCCGAGAACAGGTGTTGGAGCGCGTTCGAGGTGCCGACAACGTCGGTTTCGATGATGAGATCACGGTATCCGGAAAGCACACCGCCGGCGGTGATCAGCCCGGACAGCATCACTGCCAGCCAGAAGTTCGGCATCGCACGCCAAACGATTCCCCCGAAGGAGGCCGCGTAATCGCTCCACGAGTTGGAGTTGAGGCCCGCGTACAGGCCGACCGGAATGCCGACGAAAAGCGCAACCAGCACCGACCAGAAGCCGAGCCAGATGGTTGCGGGCAGGCGGCTGACGATCATGGCGGCCACGGGCTGGTTTCGGGCGATCGCCCAGGACGTCCCGAAGTCGAACGTCACCATGTTGACGAGGAAGTTCTTGTACTGCACCCACAGTGGAACGAGGCTGCCGTTGGGGTATCGGATCCCCAGGGAGATCTCCAGGTTGCGGGCGGCGGTTGGGGTTGCGTCCTTCCCGAGGATGGCGAGGACGGGATCGATCGGCCCCAGGTACAGGATCAGGAAGGTGAGTGTGAGACCGAACAGGAGGACCGGGACACCGAGAAGTAACCGCTTCGCGATGTATAGTGGTCGGTTCATTGTGTATCACCACGGACTGTTGTTTCGGCGGCGTACATAGTTGATATCCGCTAGGGTGTCGCAAGCGTGCGGATGTGACTCAAGGGTTGAATTAGGTAATAAAAAAAGGTTCGATTTACTGACTCAGCCGGTTACTCGCCCTGGTAATGGTTGTTGTACCCCTCCTGGCCGTCACTGAACAGCTGTGGCGGCTGCAGGTGGAAGGCACCGACGCCACGGCCCTTGAACACGTCCGAGACGAACTGCTCGCGGTTGATCACGTACGCCATCGCCTTGCGCACCGGCTTCGGGACCTTGGTCATGTTGAAGCCGACGTAGTACGTGTCGATCGTCGAAACCGACGAGGAGTTCACCGTCTTGTCGTTCTCCATGGGGCCGTAGGTGCCGAGCTTGCGGCCACCGGGGAGCGTCTCACCGCTGGAGTGCAGTGATGGATCGTATTTCGAGGTCGGGATGCCGGTGGAGTCGGCGTTCTCGTTCAGGAAGTAGTTGTATCGTGCCGTGTCGTCCGAGATGATGGCGTCGTCGATGCCGTCGATCGCCGGCGCGCCGTCGTGGTAGTCCTCGAAGGCATCCGCGGAGTACGACCCGCCGTTGCCGGAGTCCCACTCCACGAACGTGAACGGACCGGTGCCGACCGGGTTCGACGCGGAGAACTCCGGGTACGGCATGTCGCCCTCGTAGCCCTCGATGTCACCGACGATCCCCTCCGGAACCACGGAGAACGCACCGTACGTTAGCACGTCAAGGGCGTACGGGAACGGCGATTCGAGTGTGAGACGAACCGTGTAGTCGTCGACAGCTTCGACGCCGGTGGCGCGTTTGACTGCGCCGTTCTCGTCGACCTCGTGTTCGATGGCCAGCGTGGAGATGGCGAACGACTGGTTGGTGGAGTTCGTCGACTCCGCCAGCCGACGGATCGAGTACACGACGTCGGCGGCGGTCATCTCGCCGTAGTCGCCGTGGAACTGCACGCCCTCCTTGAGCGTGAGCGTGTACTCGGAGAGGTCGTCGTTGGTCTCGTAGTCGGTGATGAGGAGGTTCGAGATCTCCGTCCGACCGTTCTTGTAGTTGGTCGGCGCGTCGAACAGGTCCATCACCTTGGCCCCGCTTGCGGTGTTGCCCGAGGCGACCGGGTCCAGAGAGTTGAACGTGGACGAAATGCCGCTCAACCGGTCTTTCCCGTCGATGCCGGCGACAGCATTGTTCGTCTTCTGTTTCGAGGAGTCCATCGCGCCGGGTGGGTTGTAGTCGAGCCGGTCGTACCAGAAGGATTGGGCGAGGTTGTGGTACACCGGAATGAGCGCAGCCGACTCCCAGATCCCTTCTTCCATGTTGGTTGCGGCGTCCTTCCGAGTTTGGATCGCGTCCTCTGATTGGCCGGGGTTGCTGACGAGCCGCTCGTACTGTTCGGTCATGAACTCCCGAACGCCGGGATCGGAGTTGGCGTCCTCCTTCCAGTAGAGGCGTGCGCCGTTGGCCGCGGTTTCGCCGCCGTAGACCGTGTTGTCCGGCTGAACGAGCTGCATGAAGTTCCGCGGCCGCGGGTAGTCGGCAACCCATCCGAGGGTGAACGCCTCGTGCTCGCCCTGCTTGGTGGTTTCAAGCAGCGACGAGAAGTTGGCGTCGTTGATCGTCATTTCGATGTGGGCCTGTTCGAGCCGGGCGCGGATGGTGTTCGCCATCTCCTTCCACGTCGGGCTCTGGTACTGGAGCCAGTTGAGCTCGTACTTGTTGTCGGGGCCGTAGCCGGCCTCCTCCATGACCTTGCGCGCTTCCGCGACTTTCGTCTCGTCGATCCCGTAGGGGTATTTGTCGAAGTCGGGCTGGTAGTCGGTGCTTTCGCCGGTGGTCGTTGGCGTGTCAGTCGGCTCGCTGCCGCCGCTGCCATCGGCGTCGCTGGTGCTGTCGCTGCAGCCAGCGACGGTGGCAGTGAGGGCTGCCGCGCCCGTGGCTTTCAGGAACCGACGACGACTCGTGTTGGACATGCCGTCACCTGTCATGGTCATAGGTGACAATAGCATGTACTTAAGCTCTTCGTCAAGTCCGCGCGATCGTGGTCGGTGTAACGCGACCGGCGCGTGGAAACTGCGTGCACGCGTACGCATACCGAGAGTGGCGATACCAGCGGCCGACACGACAGCTTCGTGATTAGTTTACGCGCTGTCTCGTGTTGTGCGTGCGCGCCGTGCGTCGACGTGGCGGTCGCCGCGGTCGGCCTGCGGTGGCTCCGTGGATCGTCAGCGTAGACCCGTGAGTCGGTGACGCAAGCTGTCGTAGCCTACAAATGGGTGGGGCAAGTACGACGCCCACATGAACGTCGCTGACGCGATGACACCCCGGGACGACGTGGTGACGGTCGAGCTGCCCGGGACGCGGGACGACATCCTCGAATACCTACAGGAGCGGGCGTTCTCCGCGGTGCCCGTGGTGAAGGCAAGCGAGGACGGCGAGCGGTATCGCGGACTTATCTCCCGGGACGACCTGATCGAGCGCCCCGAGGAGGACCAGTTGGCGTTGCTGATGCGGGACGTACCGACGACCACCCAGGACACGACGGTCCCGGAGGTGGCGTCGCTGATGGTGGACTCCGGGACGCGACGCGTGCCGGTCGTCGAGGACGAGCGCCTGGAGGGCATCGTCACGGTGACCGACGTGGTGCGTGCGATCGCCGACGGGCAGGCCGACGGCGACACCGACGTCGGGGGGCTCGCGCGCCGCGACATCAACACGACCTACGAGGGCGCGCCGCTGACGGTCGCCGAGCGCAGCATCTCGTACGCCAACGTGCCGTACTCGGTGGTGCTCGGGGAGACCGGCGACATGGCGGGGATGGTGACCGAGGTCGACATCATCGACGTGGCGCGCGTCGTCGAGGGCGAGGACAAGACCGGTGATTCGATGGCCGCCGACGACGACGACTGGAAGTGGGAGTCGATCAAGGCCGTCGGCAGCCGGTATCTGCCGACGCGGAACGTCCAGATCCCGGCCGAACCGGTGCGGGAGTTCATGACCAGCGACGTCGTGACCGTGACCGGCAAGCGGACCTCCAGGGACGCCGCCCAGACCATGCTCGACACGGACATCGAGCAGCTCCCACTGATGTCGGGCGACGAGCTCACCGGTATCGTACGCGACGTTGACCTGCTGGCTGCGCTCACCGATGAGTGAGACGGTGAGCGAGCTCGCGCGACGGCGCGGGTTCTTCTTCCAGGCGAGCGAGGCGTACGGGGGCGCGGCGGGGTTTTACACGTACGGCCCGGAGGGCGCGGCGCTGAAGCGCAACATCGAGGACGCGTGGCGCGACCGCTTTGTCACCCGCGAGGGGAACATGGAGATCGATTCGCCGACGGTGACGCCGGAGCCGGTGTTCCAGGCGTCCGGCCATCTCGACGACTTCGACGACATGCTTGTGGAGTGTCCGGACTGCGGGGAGAGCCACCGCGCCGACCACGTCATCGAGGACAACACCGACGTCGAGGACGCCGAATCCATGCCGACCGACGAGGTCGAGGCGCTCATCGCCGACCACGAGTTGGTGTGTCCGGCGTGTGGCGGCCCGCTGGCCGGCCAGTCGGTGACCGGCTTCAATCTGATGTTCGACACGACCATCGGTCCCGGCGACGGCGACCCGGGGTATCTGCGCCCGGAGACCGCCCAGGGGATGTTCACGGAGTTCCCGCGGCTCAAGGAGTACGCCCGCAACCAGTTGCCGTTCGGCGTCGCCCAGGTCGGCACGGGGTATCGCAACGAGATCAGCCCGCGCAACGCCCTGTTGCGGACCCGGGAGTTCACCATGGCGGAGCTGGAGTTCTTCGTGGACCCCGCCGACGACGGCCCCGCCCTCGACCGGGTTGCCGACGTGGAGTTGCCGCTGTACCCGGTCGACGCACAGCAGGCAGCCGGCGAGGAGTACCTGCGGCTGACGCCCCAGGAGGCCCTCGCCGAGGGCGTGGTGGGCGGCGAGTGGGTGGCGTATTTCCTCGCGCGCTCCAAGCAGTGGTTCGAGCGCGTCGGCGTGGACATGGACCGGTTCCGGTTCCGTCAACACCTCCCCGGCGAGCTGGCGCATTACGCGTCGGACTGCTGGGACGCCGAGGGTGAGGTCGACGGCGACTGGGTGGAGTTGGAGGGCGTGGCGTCACGGACCGACTACGACCTCTCGAAGCACGACGAGCACGCCGACGACAGCTTCACCGTGTTCCAGGCGTACGACGAGCCCAAGACCGTCGAACGCGCGAGCGTCGACCCCGAGATGTCGTATTTGGGGCCGGAGTTCGGCGGGGCTGCGGGCGACGTGGCCGACGCGCTGGCGGCGCTGGCGGCCCGTGACCGGGCGGCCTTCGACGGCGACGAGGTCACGGTGGACGTCGACGGCGAGGCGTACACCGTGCCCACCGAGCGGACCGGCTTCGAGGTCGCCGAGGAGACCGAGTCGGGCCGCCACATCATCCCCCACGTGGTGGAGCCGGCGTTCGGGATCGGGCGGGCGGTGTACACGGCGCTGGCGCACTCCTATGAGGCCGACGAGGTCGACGGCGAACCACGGGACGTGTTGCGGCTGCCCGCCGAGGTCGCGCCGACGACGGTGGGGGTGTTCCCGCTGATGGACAAGGACGGCCTGGGCGAGCGCGCCCGGGAGATCGCGGCGGAGCTGCGGGCGGCCGGGCTGGCGGTGACCTACGACGACTCGGGGAACATCGGGCGGCGGTACCGCCGCCAGGACGAGGTCGGCACCCCGTACTGCGTCACGGTTGATTACGAAGCCCTCGAAGAGGGCGCGGTGACGCTGCGGGATCGGGACACCACAACACAGGTTCGCGTGCCGATCGCGGAGGTGGCGGAGACGCTGGTCGGGCTTCGAGACGGCGAGTTGCGTTTCGAAGCGCTGTGAGCGAACTCCGCCGGCGGCTCGTGCACGCCAGTGGCGCGGTCATTCCGGCGGGGTTTCTCGGTGGCGTCGTGTCGTGGCGGGTCGTACAGGGGTTGTTCGTGGTGGGCGCAGCCATTGCGGTCGTGTTGGAGCTGCTGCGGCTGTCCGGGCGCGTGAGCTGGCGGGTGTACGACGCGCTCACGCGAGAGTACGAGCAGGACAACCCCGCGGGGTACGCGCTGTACATGCTCGCGGGGGCGGCGACGGTGGTGGTGTTTCCCGCGAGCGTGGCGGTGCCGGCGGTGTTGATGTTGTCGATCGGCGATCCGGTCAGTGGGTTGTTGTCGGGGAGCGGCACGGGGCTCAAGCAGGGGTGGGTGTTGTTGGCGACGTTCGGGGTGTGTCTGGGGATCGCGAGCCTGCTTGCGGTGCCGCTGTCTGCTGGGGTGGCGGGTGCGGTGACCGCGACGCTGGCCGACGGCACGACACCGGTCGTTCGCGGGTACGTCATCGACGACAACGCCTCGATCCCGCTGGGGTCGGCGGCCGCGATGTGGCTGGTGGCGGCTGTCTGAGCGCGGGACGCGAACGCTTAACCGAGCGACCGACGTACTCGTGGGCGAATGTCGGAGGAGATGGGGTACGTCGACCATCCGATGCTTGCTGATGGTGTGATCGAGGCGCGCCAGTACCAACTCCAGTTGGCGGCGGCGGCCCGACAGGGGCACACGCTGGTGTGTCTGCCGACGGGGCTGGGGAAGACGACGGTGAGCCTGCTGGTGACGGCGTATCGGTTGGCCGACGACGCGGGCGGGACGGCACTGCTGTTGGCACCGACGAAGCCGCTGGTCGAACAGCACGCCGGCTTCTACCGGGAGGCGCTGGCGGTTCCCGACGACGACGTGGTGGTGTTCACGGGGGAGACGCGACCGGACGACCGGCGTGCGGCGTGGACCGACGCCAGGGTCGTGGTCGCCACCCCGCAGGTCGTCGAGAACGACCTCGTGGGCGGCCGCATCGACATGGACGACGTGGTGCATTGCACGTTCGACGAGTGCCACCGGGCGACCGGTGATTACGCGTACACGTACGTTGCCGAGCGGTATCACGCCGATGCGGCCGCTCCGCTGGTGACCGCGATGTCCGCGTCGCCGGGCGGCACCGAGGCGGAGATCCGGACGGTGTGTGAGAACCTCGGCGTGGGGAACGTGGAGGTGATGACCGAGGACGACGCCGATGTCGGCGAGCACACCCACGACACCGACGTGCAGTGGGAGCGCGTCACGCTCCCCGAGGAGATCCTGGAGATCCGGGACGCGATCAACGATGTGATCGAGGATCGCCTGGCGAAACTCCGGGAGATCGGCGTGACGAAGGCGTCCAGTCCGGACATCAGCCAGAAAGACCTCAACGAGATCCGGGGGCGGCTCCAGCAGCTCATCGACGACGACGACAGCGACGGCTACCAGGGGATGAGCGTGCACGCCGAGGTGATGAAGCTCAAGCGCGCCGTCGAGCTCGTCGAGACCCAGAGCGTGGAGTCGGTGCGGCGGTATTTCGAGCGCCAGCGCAACGCCGCGAACACCGCCGGGGCGTCGAAGGCCAGCCAGCGGCTGGTGAGCGAGCCGGCGGTCAAGCGGGCGATGCGGACCGCCAGGGAGTTCGACGGCCTGCATCCGAAGTTCCGGCAGGCCAGGATGTTGCTGGCGGAGACGCTGGGCATCGAGGACGGGGACCGGGTCATCGTGTTCACGGAGTCGAGGGACACCGCCGAGGCGCTGACGGCGTTTCTCGGCGAGCATTTCGACACCCGGCGGTTCGTCGGGCAGGGGGATGCCGACGGCAGCGACGGGATGACCCAGACCGAGCAGCGCGAGACGCTGGCCGAGTTCCGGAGCGGTGACTTCGAGGTGTTGGTGTCGACGAGCGTCGCCGAGGAGGGGTTGGACGTGCCGGAGGTCGATCTCGTGTTGTTCTTCGAGCCGGTGCCGACGGCGATCCGCTCGGTTCAGCGGAAGGGCCGAACCGGCCGCCAGACGGCCGGCCGGGTCGTGGTGTTGCTGGCGGAGGACACCCGCGACGAGGCGTATTTCTGGATTTCGCGCCGCCGCGAGCAGGAGATGACCGAGGAACTGCAGTCGCTGAAGGGGCGTGCCGACGAGTTGGAGACCGAGCTCGGTGGGGGCGGCGCACAACAGGCCTTAGACGAGTTCGGGGACGCCGAGGCGGCCGGCGAGGAGCCGGCGGCACCGGCTCCCGAGGACGTGTCCGACGGCGAGGACACCGAGGGCGTGGCGGCGCGTGTAGACGGTGCCGGCGAGGCGGTCGAGGTGGTGGTGGATCAGCGCGAGCTGGATTCGACGATCGCGCGCGAGCTCTCGAAGCGCGACGGCGTGGAGACGCGCCTGGAGACGCTCGCGGTGGGGGATTACGTGGTGTCGGATCGCGTGGCGGTCGAGCGCAAGTCCCACAGTGATTTCATGGACACGCTGCTGGGGAGCGAGCGCTCCATCTTCGAGCAGGCCAAGGAGCTTGCGCGCCAGTACACGCGGCCCGTGCTGGTGGTCGAGGGCGACGGCGACCTCTACGCCGAGCGGAACGTGCACCCGAACGCGGTTCGGTCGGCGATGGCGTCGCTGGCGGTTGATTGGGGGCTGAGCGTCATGCACACGAACGGCGAGGATGACACCACGGAGATGATCGAGACCATCGCCGAGCGCGAGCAGACCACCAACGACCGCGCGGTGAGCGCGCACGGCGAGAAAGCTGCGAAGACGCAGGGCGAGCAACAGGAGTACGTGGTGTCGTCGATCACCGACGTGGGGCCGGTGACAGCGCGCTCGCTGCTTGACACGTTCGGGAGCGTGGAGGCGGTGATGACAGCCAGCGAGGACGAGCTCACGGCGGCCGATGGCGTCGGGGCAGTGACCGCCGAGCGGATACGCGGGGTCGTTGGGACCGAGTATCAGCCGGAGTGAGCGCGGGCAGAATATCGTTTCGTTGAGAGGTCTGTGTGGCGGCTGTGTTCGGTGAATCGCCGGTGGGGCGCGCTCAGCCGCGGTTCGGCGTGCTGGGCGATCAACCCCGGTCGTTGGATCGGCGCAGCCGTTTCTCACGACTCGTCGTGTGGGCATACTGAGCTATCATGGGAAACATATATACCACATGTATTGTATGTGTGTGCCATGGCAAATAGAGACAACCATGCGAGACCATCACGACCAAACACGGATCAGTCCACCAGCGAGGCACACTCGCGGCGGCGGGTGCTGAAAGCGCTCGGCGCGACCGGGGTTGCGGCGGGCGTCGCGGGCTGTCTGGGCGGCGGCAACGACGACTCGGCGGCGACCGCGACCAGCGAGGAGACGTCGTCGCCGGACACCGAGACGCTGCAACCCGAAAACATCCCGCGGGGAGGGACGTTCAAGGTGGCAACGACGTCGACGACGAACGGCCTGAACGCGTTCCGGATCGGTGACGGAGAGACCTCCGCTCGCGTCGAGGCAGTGATGGATGCGGGGTTCTCGCGGACCGGGGAGGCGTACGAGGACATCCTGCCGCTGTGGTTCGAGGACTTCTCGGTGTCCGAGCCCGTCGACCAGATCGAGATCACGCTCCGGGACAACCTCGAATACGGCAACGGCTACGGGGAGTTGACCGCCGACGACTACCTCTGGAACGTCAACAACCTCTGGCGGCCGGACTGGACGGCGTTCACCTACAGTCACCTGTTCAACGTCGGGGCTGACAACACCCCGATCACGTTCGAGAAAGTCGACAAGTACACGATCCGAGAGACGATCCCGGAGCCGCGACCGTTTTTCGCGTACAACGAACCCCTCGGCGGGATGTTCCCGATCCCGAAAGCGCTCGCGAAGCCGTACGTCGAGGCCGAGGACGCCGACGGCCTCGAACAGGACGAGGAGGTGATGCGGGCTGCGTTCAACGGCAACCTCGGGCCGTGGGATCTCAAGCGCTGGTCCCAGCAGTCGGTCATGGCCTTCGAGCGGGCTGAGGACTACTACCTCCGGAAGTGGGCGAAACGCGACGATCGCGTGCCCGAGGTGATGGCGAACGCGCCGTATTTCGATGAGTACCACGTGCAGTACTTCAACAAAGCGAGTACGGCTCGTGAAGCGCTGAAAGGCGGGGAGATAGACCGAGTGAGTATCCCCTCCACGGACGTCCCGGAGTTCCGCGACCAGGGCGGTATCGAGCTGTATAAGAACCCGTACCGGTCGTGGTCCGGGTATCTGGGGATCAACCACCGTGCGAACGGCTGGACGCAGCTCCGGAACAAGAAGGTCCGGCACGCGATGGCGCACATCTATCACAACGAGTTCATCGTCGAGAACATCCTCAACGGGCGGGCCGGCGTCCAGAACACGCTCCATCCGACCTGGGGGCCGTACGCGACCGAGAACCTCACGACGTTCTCGGGGTCGCTGGACGAAGCGCGCCGCCTCCTCAAGGAGGGCACCTCGAACGACTACGGGTACAGCGGCGACACCTTCGTTGGACCGGACGGCAACCAAGTCGAGTTGACTATCGTCTACAAGTCCGGGCAGACCGACGACCTGCGGGCGGCCTACCTGAAAAAGCGCCTCGGGAAGGTCGGCATCAAGCTGAACCAGGAAACGACGTCGTGGCCGAACCTGATGAGTAACTACTTCAAAACGACGGAGACGGCACCAGGCTTCTCGGGGGAGCCCGGATACGGCGACGAGAACAGGCAGCCGTCCGACTACAACCGCGGCCCACAGGACGAAGCGGTGTCGGCCCAGCCGTGGGACTTCATGCTCACACTCGGCTTCGACTATGGACCGAACACGCCCGCCCAGACGATCACGAACCTCTTCGGCACCGAACAGTCGTTCAACTCCTACGGCTATGCGCCGGACAGAGACCTCGCCGGAATGCGTGATGCGGCCCAGACGGCTGCGAGTCGCGACGCCGCGAAGGCGAAGATCACGGAGATGCTGGAGTACCTCTCCGAGGAGCGGCCGGTGATCTTCGAGTACAACCCGTACAACTTCTACGCGTACAACGACAGCGTCGGGAACATTCCGGACAGCCCCGCAAACGACTACTACGTCGAAGAGCGGTATTCGGAGATGTACTTCTCCGACGGAGCCAGCGGCCGCTAAGCCACCAGTTCAGAGGGATCACAACTATGAAATGGTACATCGTGAAACGCGTGCTCTGGACGTTCGTGGTGATGTGGATCGCGTTGACCCTGACGTTCGGGCTGCTCGTCGCGTCGCCGGACACCGGACAGACGAAGTCGGTGATGAGTTGTTCGGCGTCGGGCGGCGACGCACAGCAGTGCAGAGAACAGTACCGTGAACGGCAGAACCTGGACAAACCCATCACCGAGCGGTACGTCAACTACGTGACGAACATGGCGACGCTGAACTGGGGGTGGTCCGAATCCCGGTCGCAGTCGGTGATGGCGGCGATCTCGGAGGCGTGGCCGTACACCGCCCAGTACGCCATTCCCGTGCTCGTGGTGTCGACGATACTCGGGTACGGACTGGGCCTGTATTCGGCGTACAAGCCGTACACGAAGGCGGACTACCTGGGATCGTTCGTCGGGTTTTTCGGCATCAGTATTCCGAACTTCTGGTTCGCGCTCGTGCTCATCATCCTGTTAGGAACGCACTTCGAGTTCATCTCGACGTACTACCAGAGCGGCATCCCGATAAACCAGGGGTGGGCCTCGATGGCGAACATCACGCAGCTCCTGATACCGAGTTTCGTCCTGCTCACGGCCTCGCTGGCGTGGCAGATGCGGTACTCTCGGGCGCAGGCCATCGAGCAGATGAACCAGGAGTTCGTGAAAGTCGCGAAGGCGAAGGGGGCCAGCCAGTGGCGGCTCATGATACACCACGTCTTCCGGATGGCCGCGGTGCCGCTGACGACGAGTTTCGTCAGCAGCCTGCTGGCCATCTTCTGGTCGGGGTCGGTCATCATCGAGCAGATCTTCTCCATTCCCGGGCTGGGGTTGATGACGTTCACCGCGATCACCGAGCAGGACACGACGCTCGTGCTCGCAACCACGATGATCACCGTCTTCCTGGCGATCATCGGGAACCTCATCGAGGACGTGTCGTACACCATCCTCGACCCACGGATCGACTACGGTGATCGGTAGTATGGCCGCCGAAGACGCCGACACCGCTACCTTCGAGGACATCGACTGGGACGCCCAGGGGATCTCGACGCTAGGTGTCTCACGGGCCGGGCTGGCGGAGCTGCTGTCGTATCTGGGCCTGATCGTGGCGTTCGTCTACGACTACACGTGGAACACTGGGCCGCTGGTGTTTCGCTGGGACGTGTTGAGCGTGGAGTGGCTGTTCATCGGGACGCTCATCGCCATCGTCTTCCACGCGGTGATTCCGCTCTCCCAGAAGCCGCGGCTGCGGGCGTTCTACTGGCAGCGGTTCAAGAAGAATCAGGTCGCCGTGGTGGCGCTGGGCTGGCTGGCGGTCATGTTCGTCGTGGGGGTCCTCGGGCCGCTGCTCATCGACCCGCCGACGACCCAGTTCACCAACCAGAGCGTGCCGCCGGTTGGCATGAGCACGACCGTCGGTGGCGTCGTGAAAACCGGCACCTGGCAGTACCCACTGGGAACGTCCGCGAAAGGCCAGGGCATCCTCACGCTCGTGGTGTACGGGATGCGCGTGAGCATGGAGGTCGGGCTCATCGCGACCATCTTCTCGGTCATCATCGGGTCGGCGGTCGGTGCCGTCGCGGCGTTCGCGACGTCGGTCGGCCGCGGCCGGGTCGACGAGCTGCTGATGCGGTACGTCGACGTGCAGTCGGTGTTCCCGGATTTCATGCTGTTGTTGTTGTTGACGTACTTGTTCGGGAGCGAGCTGTGGATGATCATCCTCCTGTTCGGGTTCTTCAGTTGGGAGGGGATCGCTCGAACCGTGCGCGGGGAGGCGTTGCAGCGCGCCTCCGAGGAGTACATCACGGCCGCCGAAGCCTCGGGTGCGAACATGCTCTACATCGTGCGCCAACATCTCATTCCGAACTCGGCGAACAGCATCATCATCAGCGCGACGGTCGGGATTCCGGGGTTCATTCTCGGCGAGGCGTCACTGGCGTTTCTCGGGTTCAGCGATCCGACCACGTACTCGTGGGGGCGGACCATCGCCACCGGGCAGGTGAACCTCGCCAGCGCGTGGTGGATCGCGACGATCCCCGGCGTGTTCCTGTTCCTGACGGTGCTGTCGTTCTACTACGTCGGGGAGTCGTTGCGTGACGCCATGGACCCCCGCCAGGAGGTCGACGGAGGTGGGGGGCTGTGAGCGAGCCGTTGCTCTCGGTGTCGGACCTGGAGACGCAGTTCCACACCGACGCCGGCACGGTGTTTGCGGTGGACGGGGTGAGCTTCGACGTCGACCACGGGGAGACCGTGGCGATCGTCGGGGAGAGCGGCAGCGGGAAGACGGTCACGAGTGAGTCCATCACGTCGATTCTCGACACGCCGCCGGGGGAGATCGTCGGCGGGACGATCACCTTCGATGGGATGGACCTCACGACGCTCTCGGAGACGGCACTCCAGGACGTGCGCGGGAAGCGCATCAGCCACATCTTCCAGAACCCACAGAACGGCCTGAACCCGGTGTATACGGTTGGCCGCCAGATCGGGGAGGCGATCCGGATCCACGACCACGGCGACCCCGAGGTGCCGGTTCAACGGCAGGTCGTCGACCTGCTGGATAAGACCGGGATTCCGGAGGCGAGCGCGCGCGTCGACGACTATCCACACGAGTTCTCCGGCGGGATGAAACAGCGCGTGCTCATCGCGATGGCGCTGGCCTGTGATCCCGACCTGCTCATCGCCGACGAGCCCACGACGGCCCTCGACGTCACCATCCAGGGCCAGATCCTGCGGTTGCTCGAAGACCTCCAGGCCGAACACGACATGGGGATCATCTTCGTCACCCACGACCTGGGGGTGGTCTCGGAGATCGCGGATCGCGTCGTCGTGATGTACGCCGGGAAGGTCATGGAGACCGGGACCGTCGAGGACATCTTCCGGAACCCATCGCATCCGTACACGCGGGCGTTGATGGACTGTCTGCCGGGGCGTGGCGGGTCGATGGATCGGATCGAGGGGTCGCTGCCCGACGTCACGGACCCGCCGGCAGGGTGTCGGTTCTCGCCGCGCTGTGAGCACGCCACCGAGGCGTGTCGGAGCGGCGACCAGCCGCCGTTGTGGGGCGTCGACGACGGCGACACCCACGAGGCGTCGTGTGTCTACTACGACGCCGAGCACGACGAGGGGGAACTGGCCGACGGCGAGGACGCGACTGGAGGACACCAATGAGCAAGCAGATCGTGAACACGGATTCGAACGCCACGGAATCGTTGATGCGAGTGGACGGCCTCAAGAAGCATTACCCGATCACGGAGGGCGTACTGCGGACGGAGGTCGGACGGGTTCGCGCGGTGGACGGGGTGTCGTTCGAGGTGCGGGCGGGCGAAACCCTGGGGATCGTGGGGGAGTCGGGGTGTGGGAAGTCGACGGTGGCGGAGTCCGTGCTCCGGCTCACGGACCCGACCGCCGGCAGCGTCTACTTCGACGGGGAAGACGTCACCGCGTACGACGACACGGCGTTGAAGCGGTTCCGGCGGGAGGCCCAGATGATCTTCCAGAACCCGGATTCGAGCTTCGACCCGCGGATGACCACCGGCGAGTCGGTCGCCGAGCCGCTCAAGATCCACGGCGTGGGGCCACGCAGCCGGCGCTTGGAGATCGCGCGGGATCTCCTCGAACGCGTTGGAATGAGCGGTGAGGACGCCGCCCGGTATCCTCACGAGCTGTCCGGCGGCCAGAAGCAGCGGGTTGCGCTCGCCCGGGCGCTGGTGGTCAACCCGCGACTCATCGTCGCCGACGAGCCGGTGTCGGCGCTCGACGTGAGCGTGCAGGCGGAGGTGTTGACGCTGCTGAACGACATCCAGGCGGAGTTCAACCTGGGGGTGCTGTTCATCAGCCACGACATGGGGGTGGTGCGCGAGGTGTGCGATCGGGTTGCGGTGATGTACCTGGGTGAGATCGTGGAAATGGGGCGGACCGAGGACGTGTTCAACGACCCCGAACACCCCTACACGCGGGCGCTGCTTCGGTCGATTCCGACGGTCGGGGTGGAGTCCCGGGGGACCGATGCGGGGCTTCGTGGGGAGGTCCCGCCGCCGTCCGATCCGCCGACGGGCTGTAACTTCCACACGCGGTGTCCGGAGGTGATCCAGCCCGACGGCTACGACTTCGAGCAGGCACATTGGCGCGGCGTGATGAACCTCCGGGTTGCGGTGGAGCGCCACGGCGTCGACGTTGCGGGGCTTCGGGCGTTCGTCGGCGTGGAGGACGGCGCGTCGGTGTCGCCGGCGGACGCTGACGCGATGAAGGCGGAGCTGCGCCGCGAGCACGACATCCCCGAGACGCTCACCGATCCGTCGGCGGAGGCCACCCTGGAGGCGGCGCTGGACGACATCGTGCGCGGCGACGTCGAGGACGGGCGGGCGGTGCTCGCCGAGGAGTTCGAGACCGTCTGCGAAGGGGAGTCGCCGCCGTTGGACGAGGATGGGACGGGACGGCCAACCGCATGCCACCGCGACGGCGCGGCGGCACCAGGAGGGGACGACTAGGGCCGGAGGGTGTCGAGGGCGGCGGCGGCTTCGTGAGCCGCTTCGAGGTATTCGCGGGCGGTTCGGGGGTCGTCGGCGTCGCTCGCGCGGCGCGCGAGCGCGGCGATGGTGGATTCGAGTTCCTCAGTGGCTGGGGTTGTGGGTTCGGCGGTGGGTGCGTGTTCGGGGCGGTCGCGGGCGGCAGCCGTCGGGACGTCGTCGGTTGCAGCGGCCGTGCTGGAGGAGGTGTCGGGCGTCGTGGGTGGCGAGGACGGTGGCGTTGCCTGTGGGTCCGCGGGGGGTGAGCGGTCGGGCGCGGACTGCGTCGTGGCAGTGGGTTCGTCGTCGTTGTCGTCGTGTTGGCACGTCGGGCAGAACGTCTCGCCGTCGTGCCGGAACAGGGGGGTGCCACAGCGGTCGCAGTGGTCGTTGGTCATGGTTGCGCCCTGCAGGAGGAGGTCGCTCATGCGTGCGGTTTCCTCGCGGTCCTGTTGGTCTGCGTTGTATTTCTCGCGGAGTTCCTCGCGGGCGGCTTCCTTGTCGAAGCCGTCGTCGGTGTTGCTCATGGGTGGCGTATCGGTCGGGAGCGTCGAAAAGGCTGCGGGCGATGACCGACACCACCTGTATTCGATGCGTGTCGAACCATGATTCGGTGGTTGTCGGGCTTTCGGGCGGTGTTCGTGGCATCACGCCGGGGGTATCGAAGCGCTTAACGGATTCGCCGGTGGTGAATTACGTGATATGACGAAAGTCAGCATTGTGGGTGCGGCCGGAACGGTTGGTGCTGCCGCAGGCTACAACCTCGCGCTCCGCGACGTGGTCGACGAACTCGTGTTCGTGGACATCCCCGACAAGGAAGAGGAGACCATCGGCCAGGCGGCCGACGCCAATCACGGCGTCGCCTACGACGCCAACACCGACGTCGTGCAGGGCGATTACGCGGACACCGCCGGCTCCGACGTGGTCGTCATCACGGCCGGCATCCCCCGCCAGCCCGGCCAGAGCCGCACGGACCTCGCGGGCGACAACGCGCCCATCATGGAGGACATCGGCTCGTCGCTGGCCGAACACAACGACGACTTCGTGACCGTCACCACGTCGAACCCCGTTGACCTCCTGAACCGCCACCTCTACGAGAGCGGCGACCGCGACCGCCACTCGGTCGTCGGGTTCGGCGGCCGCCTGGACAGCGCGCGCTTCCGGTACGTCCTGGGGCAGCGCTTCGATGTCCCCGTCCAGAACGTCGACGCGACCATCCTCGGCGAGCACGGCGACGCCCAGGTGCCCGTGTTCTCGAAGGTACGCGTCAACGGCACCGATCCCGCGTTCAGCGCCGACGAGCGCGAGGAGATCCTCGCGGACCTCCAGGAGTCGGCGATGAACGTCATCGAGAAGAAGGGCGCGACACAGTGGGGGCCGGCGACCGGCGTCGCCCACATGGTCGAAGCCATCCTCAACGACACCGGCGAAGTGCTGCCCGGGTCGATGGTGCTCGACGGCGAGTACGGCCTCGACGACGTGGGCCTGGGCGTCCCGGTGAAGCTCGGCTCCGACGGCGTCGAAGAGGTCGTCGAGTGGGAGCTCACGGCCGACGAGCGCGACCTCCTGGACGAGGCCGCCGGGAAGCTCTCCGCGCAGTACGACGAGATCGCGTAACGCCCGACTCCGGCTGATTCTGTGGTCAGGGGACGACTTGCTCGCCGTCGTCGTCGTAGACGGTGATGGCGTCGACCGGACAGGTGCGGGCCGCGAACTTCGCGTCCAGTTCGTCGCCGTCGGGTACGTCGACGGCGAACACGTCGTCCCCGATCGCGTCGCCGTCGACGAGCACCGCCTTCCCGGCGTCCGTGTCTTCGTCGAAGCCGTCGCTCCATTCCGCGACACACTGGAACATCCCGATGCAGGTGTCCCGGTCGAATTCGACTCGCATACCCGGACGTGGACGCGGCGGGTGTATATTCCTGCCGGGGCCGGCCCGACAGTTTAAACCACGGGACGAGCCTACTGCGGGCCAATGAGAGTTGCGGACGTGCCCGGGCTGCCCGGCGGTGTCGCCGACCACTTCGAGGGCGAGGGCGTCGAAGAGCTGTACCCGCCACAGGCCGAGGCCGTCGAGAGAGGCGTCACCGAGGGCGCGAACCTGGTGGCCAGCGTGCCGACGGCGAGCGGGAAGACGCTGATCGCGCAGTTGGCGATGCTGTCGGCGATCGCCGAGGGCGGTGACAGCCCCACGTTCTCGGGGGACGGCACCGCGCTCTACATCGTGCCGCTGCGGGCGTTGGCGGGGGAGAAAGCCCAGGAGTTCGAGGCTTTCGAGCGGTTCGGGCTCTCGGTGGGCGTGTCGACGGGGAACTACGAGCGCGACGGCGCGCGGCTGGCCGACAACGACATCGTGGTGGCGACCTCCGAGAAGGTGGATTCGCTGGTGCGGAACGGGGCCGGGTGGATCGACGATCTGTCCTGCGTGGTCGCCGACGAGGTCCATCTCGTGGACGACGACCACCGCGGGCCGACGTTGGAGGTGACGCTGGCGAAGCTCCGCCAGCAGGTGGCCGATCTGCAGGTGGTTGCGCTGTCGGCGACGATCGGGAACGCCGGCGAGCTTGCGGCGTGGCTGGACGCCGAGCTGGTGGATTCGGACTGGCGGCCCATCGAGTTGCGGACGGGCGTGCATTACGGGCAGTCGCTGCATTACGACGACGGCACCCAGGCCGAACTCTCCGTGGGGTCGGGCAGCCAGACGGCGGCCGTGGTGGCGGACACGCTGGCCGACGACGGGTCGACGCTGGTGTTCGTGAACTCGCGGCGGAACGCCGAGGCGTCGGCGCGCCGGCTGGCCGATGTCACCGGGAACGCGCTGTCGTCGGCCGAGCGCGAGCGGCTGGCGGACATCGCCGCGGAGATCCGCGGGGTCAGCGACACCGAGACCAGCGACGAGCTTGCCGACGCCGTCGCGTCGGGAGCGGCGTTCCATCACGCCGGCCTCGCGCGCGAGCACCGCGAACTCGTTGAGGAGGCGTTCCGGGATCGGCTGGTGAAAGCCGTGTCGGCGACGCCGACGCTGGCGGCGGGCGTGAACACGCCCGCCCGGCGGGTCGTGGTGCGGGACTGGCAGCGCTACGACGGCACGGCCGGTGGGATGCAGCCCCTGGACGTGCTTGAGGTCCACCAGATGTTCGGGCGTGCCGGCCGGCCGGGGTTGGACCCGTACGGGGAGGCCGTGCTGTTGGCGAACAGCCACGACGAGTTGGAGGAGCTGTTCGACCGGTACGTGTACGCCGACCCGGAGCCGGTGCGGTCGAAGCTGGCGGCCGAGCCGGCGCTCCGGACGCACGTGCTGGCCGCCATCGCGACCGGGTTCACGACGACCGAGGACGGCCTCCACGAGTTCCTCGGGGGGACGCTGTACGCCACGCAGACCGACGACACGGGGCGGTTGCGGTCGGTCACGGGGGACGTGTTGCGCTACCTCGACCGGAACGGGTTCGTGGAGCGCGACGGCGCGGCGTTGCGTGCGACCGCCACCGGGCAGTTGGTGAGTCGGTTGTACGTCGATCCGATGAGCGCGGCGACGATCATCGACGGGCTGCGCGATGCGGCGCGGGACGCCACCGAGACCGACGACGGGGGGGCGTTTCGGCCGGCCAGCGAGCTGGGCGACGACGCGGCGCTGCCGGCGGACGCGAGCGTGGAGCCGACGCCGCTGGGGCTGTACCACCTCGTGAGCCGGACGCCGGACATGTACGAGCTGTATCTCCGGTCGGGGGACCGCGAGCAGTACACGGAGGTCGCCTACGAGCACGAGGACGAGCTGCTGGGGGCGACGCCCCGCGAGGAGCAGGCGGAGTTCGAGGACTGGCTGTCGGCGTTGAAGACGGCGCGGCTCATGGCGGATTGGGCGTCGGAGCTCGACGAGGAGCGCATCGCCGAGCGCTACGACGTGGGACCGGGGGATATTCGGGGGAAGGTGGAGACCGCGGAGTGGCTGTTGAACGCCGCCGAGCGGTTGGCGGGGGAGTTGGACGTGGAGTGTGGGCCGGCGGTCCGTGAGGCCCGCAAGCGCGTCCAGTACGGGGTCCGCGAAGAGTTGTTGGGGCTTGCGGGAGTGCGGGACGTCGGGCGGAAGCGCGCGCGGCGGCTGTACAACGCGGGCGTGGAGTCGCGGGCGGACCTCCGGAACGCCGACAAAGGCGTGGTCCTGGGGGCGGTGCGTGGGCGGGCGGCCACCGCCGAGCGGATCCTGGAGACCGTCGGCCATCCCGACCCCGGGATGGATGGCGTGGCCGCCGATACGGATGCGGCCCCGGAGTCCGGCGGTGAGGCGGGCGGCGACGAGGGCCAGGCGAGCCTGGGTGATTTCTCGTGAGGATCGTCGAGGGCGTCGCGGTGGTCGAGGACGTGGACGCGTTCGTGGCGTCGCTGGGGGCGGTGGGCGACGAGCACGGGGTGGCGGTGCAGGCGTTCGACGCGGCGTACGTCGCCGGCCGGGAGCACGTGGAGAGCGCGGTAACACACGCTGCGCGGGCGTTCGATCGTGGGGCGAACGTCGCCGACGAGCGCGCCGTGGAGATCCTGTTGTACGCGGCCGGCCGCCGGCAGATCCGGCGCGCACTCGACATGGGTGTGGACGAGGGGCGACAGCCGGTGTGTGTGGTGGTGGCTGGTGGGGGCGACGAGGCGGCGGCGGCTGACGCGGTGGCGGCGATGTTGGCGTCCGTGGAGCCGGTGGTTGGGGCGGCGAGTGAGCCGGCGGTGTTGCGGGCGTTTTTCGACGTGAGTGAGGCGGAGATGGCGGCGGTCGACGGATCACTGGCCGGCGTGGTGCGTGAGCGGGTGGCGTTGCTGGACGTGGAAAAGTAAGAGGTTCCAGTTGAAACAAAGGGGTTGTGACTGGCCGCCGTCCGGCGGTTTTCGCGTTCGGAATGTGGAGCGGTAGCGTGGGCGACCCCGGGGTAGGGGTGTCGTGTACGCCAGAAGTAGTCCCGGGAAGATTCGAACTTCCGTCGAAGCCCCCAGAAGGCTTCAGGATTGGCCACTACCCTACGGGACTGCGTGGCTGCACCAGACAAAACGGGTGTGGTGGTTATTAGTGTTGCGAAGCAGCGCCGACAGCCGGGGGCGAGCCACCCACGGCGTATACGTGGATATATCGACGCCTATTTGCGGCCCGAGAATGCACGGACGCGTATGTACATCGGACGGTTCGTCGTCGTGGGGCCGTCGGTTGCGGCGTACCGCGTGTCCTCGCGGTCGTTCCCGAACCGCAAGCTCATCGAGCGCCCGGCGGGGCTGACGGTGGTGCCGACGGCCGACGCCGAGGAGACGACCAACCCCTACGTGTCGTACAACTGCGTGCGGACGGCTGGCGGACACGCCGTCGTGGGCAACGGCAGCCACGTCGACCCGATCACGGAGAAAGTCGACCGCGGATACCCGCCCCGGGACGCGCTCACGGAGGCGTTGCTGGCCATGGACTACGAGAAAGACGACTACGACACGCCCCGGATCGCGGGCGTGCTGGCGCCCGACGGCACCGCGTACGTCGGGATCGTGCGCGCGGACGCAGTGCTCGTGCGGGCGGTCGAGGAGCCGACGCTGGTCGCGACCTACGAGAAAGACGCGCCCGAGGCGATCGGCTTCGACGCCGCGACGGCTGCGGACGCGGCGCGTGAGGCGTACAGCGCGGCGTTCGAACACGCGGTGTGTGCGGCCGGCGTCAGCCGGCGGGGCGTGGGCGACGGCTACGACACCGCCGTGGTGAACGATCCCTAGCGGGGCGACCGGAGAACTAAGACCGGGGACGACCGAGACGTACGTATGCGAATCGGCGTTGTCTCGGACATCCACTCGAACCTGGTTGCATTGGAGGCCGTGCTCGCGGACATGCCGGCGGTCGATCAACTCGTGTGCGCGGGCGACGTGGTGGGCTACAATCCGTGGCCGGCCGCGTGTGTCGACACGCTGCGGGAGCGCGGCGTGCCGACGGTGATGGGCAACCACGACCGGATGGTGGCGACCGGGCAGAACTTCCAGGGGAACGGCATGGCGCAGGCCGGCATCGAACACGCCGTCGAGGAGCTACACGACGTCCAGCGGACGTGGATCGAGAACCGGCCCGCGGAGCAGCGGCTCGCGGACGGGCGCGTGCGCGTGATCCACGACCACCCCGAGTTCCGGGACAAGTACACCTACCCCGACGAGTTCGAGCCGTCGCTGCTGGGGCGTGGCACCGACGACGACACCCCGATCGAGGACGTGTTGATCCTGGGACACACGCACGTCCAGCACCACGAGACGTACGCGGCGGGCGTCGTGATGAACCCGGGCAGCGTCGGACAACCGCGCGACGAGGACCCGCGGGCGGCGTACGCGGTCGTGGACGTCGACGACCTGTCGGTGACCGAGCACCGCGTCGAGTACGACATCGACGCTGTGCAGGCGGCGGTCTCGGATGCGGGGCTGCCGGCCCGGACTGCCGACCGGCTGGCGAGCGGCCGGTAGGCGGGTTACGCGACCGGCTGGAGGGCCGCGGAGAAATGCCGGAGTTCGGTCAGTTCGGGTTCGGAGACGATCTCCAGGCCGGTGACGTCGGTGCCGCGCTCGCAGACCGCGGCGGCGGTGTCGGCGACGTGGTCGAGGTGGTCGGGGCCGTACGTGCGGCGGGGGAGCGCGAGCCGAACGAGGTCGCGGCGGTCGGTGTCGGGGAACGCGAACCGGCCGAGTTCCACGGCGCGAACGCCGCCCTCGCGGTAGAGCTCACAGACGAACGCCTGCCCGGGGAACTGCTCGCGTGGGAGATGGGGGAGCGCGGCGTTGGCGTCGATGTAGACGGCGTGGCCGCCGGTCGGCTGGTAGATGGGGACATCGCGGTCGGTGAGGGCGTCCGCGAGCCGCTGGACCTGGGCGACGCGTTCGGCGACGTACGGCGGTTCGACGGCCTCCCGGAGGCCGACGGCGAACGCCGCCATGTCGCGGCCGGACATCCCGCCGTACGTCGAGAAGCCCTCGTAGAGGATGCCGCGCTGGCGGCACTGCTCGTGGAGGCGGCCGTCGTCGTGGAGGCCGACGAACCCGCCGACGTTGACCAGGCCGTCTTTCTTCCCGCTCATGACGCAGGCGTCGGCGTACGAGAGCTGCTCGCGGGCGATGGCGGCGACGGAGTCGTGCTCGTAGCCGGGTTCGCGCTGCTGGACGAAGTGGGCGTTCTCGGCGAACCGGCAGGCGTCGATAACGAACGTGGCGTCGATGTCGTCGGCGAACGCGGCGACCTCGCGGGTGTTCTCGATGCTGACCGGCTGGCCGGCCATGGAGTTGTTGGTGATGGTGAGCACGACGACGGGGACGGCGTCCGCGCCGACGTCGTCGACGACGCGGCGGGCGCGTTCGACCGAGAAGTTGCCCTTGAACGGGGCGTCGGTGTCGGGGTCGCGCGCGCCGTCGACGGGGCAGTCGACGGGCGTGGCGTCGTTGGCGGCGACGTGCGCCCGCGTGGTGTCGAAGTGGGCGTTGTTCAGAACGGTGTCGCCCGCCGAGAGCACCGCCCCGTAGAGGACGTTTTCAGCGCCCCGGCCCTGGTGGGCGGGGATGATGTGCTGGAACCCCATCACGTCCTCGGCGGCGGCCGCGAGGTCCTCGAAGCTGGCGCTGCCGGCGTAGGCTTCGTCGCCCTGCAGCATGGCCGCCCACTGGTCGTTGCTCATGGTTCCGGTTCCCGAATCGGTCAGCAGGTCGACGGCCACGTCGTCGCTTGCGAGTTCGAAGACGTTGTGGCCGGCGTCCGCGAGCGCGGCCTCGCGGTCCGCCCGGCTGGTGTCCTCGATGCGGTCGACCATCGTGGCTGTGTGAGAACGCATACGAAACCGGGAGAACGGCGACCGCCATAGGTCCGGCGTGAGAACTCCGTACGGCGGTGTACAACTGCGTGCGGTGGTGTGGGGTTGGCTACGAGCCGAAGCCGTTCTGGACGACATCGAGGGCCGGCTCGCGGTCCGCCCAGGAGACGAAAACCGCGACGGAGGTGGCCGAGGAGATGATGTCGATGACGTTGATGTTGCGGTCGGCGAGCGGGTCGATGATGCGACAGAGGACGCCCGGGCGGTTGGGGAGTTCGCCGCCGAGCACGCGGATCGCCGCGATGTCGTCGGTGACGGTGACCGAGGACAGCTCGGAGACGGCGATGACCTCCTGGTGGAGGATGTTCTCGGCGCGCTCGGCCACTGACTCGTCGACGTAGAACGTCATCGAGTCCATGCCGGAGGCCACGGCGTCGACGTTGATGTCGCTGTCAGAGAGCGCCGTCGAGAGCGCGGACGTGATGCCGGGGCGGTTGCGGATGGCGCGCCCGGCGACGGTCAGACAGGCCAGCGGCGAGTCCCGCATGTCGATCATGCTCTCGAAGGTGCCCTCGATGCGCGTGCCCCCGGACAGCAGGTCGCCGTGCTGGTAGTGGATCACGCGGACGTCGAGGGCGTCGTCTTTGAACGAGAGCGCGGACGGCGCGATGACTTCCGCGCCGCGAAACGAGAGGTTGCGGAGTTCGTCGACGGTGATGCGGCCGACGTTGCGTGCGCCCTCAACGACCTGGGGGTCGCCGGTCATGATGCCCTCCACGTCGGTGACGATGACGACCTCGTCGGCGTCGAGGTACCGCCCGAGCATCACCGCGGTCGTGTCCGAGCCGCCGCGCCCGAGCGTGGTGACGTTGCCCTGTGGGTCCTCTGCGAGGAACCCCGTGATCACGGGGACGGTGTCCCCGAGCCGGCCCGCGAGGCGGTCAACGCCGGCGGCCGTCGCGTCGGCGTCGACTTCACCGCGCTCGTTGGTGACGATCGGCCAGTCGGTGGTCCCGGGTTCGAGGAACGTCGCGTCGACGCCGCGAGCGGCCAGCGCGGCCTTCAGCATGCGCACGGACGTGCGTTCGCCCATCGAAACGATCTCCGCGCGGTCGGGTTCGTCGGCGTCGAACGTGATGTCGTCGAGCAGTTCGTCGGTGGTGTTGCCCATCGCCGACGCCACCACCGCGATCTCGTGGCCGGCCGCAACGGCGTCCGCGATGGAGTCCGCAGCGCGCTCCACGCGGTCGCCGCTCCCGAGGCTGGTGCCGCCGAACTTCGTGACTACGCGCACCGGCGGTCACCCGTACAGCGTCCCGTACTCATTGCCGCCGGCTATGGGAGCCACCGTAGATAACTGCTTGCATGGGTGAGAAGGTTGCCGGCCGGCCCGCACACGAGTTTCAAGAGGGCAGGCGGTGTAGGCGTGTGTATGCACGTTCGGGACGCGACAGCCGGCGACACGGCTGCGGTGGCGGGGCTCGCGGCGGCCGACATCGACGCCGCCCGGCTCATCCGTGACCGGACCGTTCAGGTCGCGGTGGCCGACGACGGCGACGAGGAGGACGTGATCGGGTTCCTGTCCTACGAGACAGGACGGGACGCAGTACACATCACGCGCATCGCGGGAGACGCCGAAGCGGTCGAGGCGTTGCTCGACCCGCCACAGACGTTTGCGACCCGGGAGACGTTGCCAGTGGAAGTCGTCCGGCCGGCCAACGGAACGGACGACATCACGGCAGCGCTGGTAGCTGCGTCCTTCGAGAGCGCCGGCCCGGGACCGGTGTTCGCCGGCGAACCGACGACCCGGTACCGGTGGGAGCCGTAGTCTAGAGGTCGCGGGTGTTGAACCGCCAGTAGCCGATCGCGGGCACACCGAGGAGCCACGCGATGGCGATCACGAGGAGGACCCACTTGCTGGTGGCCAATGCGGCAGGGGTGTTCATTACACTCGTGAACCCCGCACGGGCAGTGGTAATCGCGTCCGTCGGCGGGATCTGGTTGAGGAATTGACGCCGTCCAGGGGTGAGATTAAGAATGGAGTCCTCGGACGTGGTGTACGCGACGACGGACAGGATCAGCGGCCAGACGAAACTGAGCAGCGTGTAGAACCCGGCGGCGATGATGGTTGACCGTGATGTGGAGCGAGCGAGCGCCGATAGCCCGACGCCGATCGAGGTGTAGACCAGCGCAAGCAGGAGCGCGAACACGGCGAATCCCAGGTAGTTGATGGCGTCTACGGTGGTGTACACGGCGAACACGTATGCGCCGGCGGACACCACACCGATGAAGACGGCGATGAGCATGACTGCGCTGCGGCCGACGATCTTCCCGATGACGACGTCGCGGCGGGTGTGCGGCAGCGACAGCAGTAACTTCGACGTGCCGGATTCGAGTTCGCCGCTGATCGAGTGGATCGTGGCGAGGAGGGCAGTGATCGGGATGAGGAAGTTGACCGGACCCGAGAGAACGGTTAACAGCCCGAAGGTGCTGGTGTCGAAGTAGTATCCGTACCCGGCCGCAGCACCCAGCATGAACACCACGAACAACGCCGTGAGCGCCCAGAGGGCTTTCGATCGGACGGCGTCGCTGAAGTCCTTGCGTGCGATCGCGGCCCAGCTCATGCGGGCATCTCCTCCGTCGTGTAGGCGGAGAACACGTCGTCCAGGGACGCGTCTTCGGTGGCGAAGTCCTGGACGGTCGCGCCGGTGGATTCGATGGCGTCGAGGACGTCCGTTTTCGACGCGTCGCCGGTCCGAACAACCAGATCGGAGGCATCGACGGACACCTCCGAGACGCCGGGGATGGCGTTGGCGGCGGCGACGGCGTCGTCAGTGACCGCGTCCAGGGTGACCGTCAGCGTGGTGGTGGCGTCGGTGGCCTCCCGGAGCGCGTCGATGGAGTCCTCGGCGACGAGCGTGCCGTTCTGCAGGATACCGGCGTGGTCACAGATGGCCTCAACCTGGCCGAGAATGTGACTGGAGAAGAACACGGTCGTGCCGCGGTTGGCTTCCTCGGTGAGGATCGACCGCATCTCCCGCGCGCCGTTGGGGTCCAGGCCGGAGGAGGGTTCGTCGAGCAGCAGCATCTCGGGGTCGCCGACGAGCGCGATGGCGAGCCCGAGGCGTTGTCGCATTCCCGTCGAGAACCCGCCGGCTTTGCGGTCGGCGGCCTCCGGGATGCCGACGCGGTCGAGCAGCGCATCGGGATCGTTGGTGGCGTTCTTGGAGTCGATGGCGAACTCCACGTGTTTGCGTGCGGTGAGGCGGTCGTAGACCGAGAACCCCTCGGGCAGCACGCCGATGCGCTGGCGGATCGCCTGGGAGTCGGCCTGCGCGTCGTACCCCAGAATCGTTGCGCTTCCGGTGGTCGGCCGCACGAAGTCCAGAAGGATGTTGATCGCCGTCGATTTCCCCGCCCCGTTGGGGCCGAGGAAGCCGTATATCTCGCCCTCGTCGACCGTTATGTTGAGGTCTGTGAGGGCGGTGACGTCCCCATAGCGCTTGGAGACGCCGCTGAGTTCGATCGCTGGCATACGTTTGCTCAGATTACACGTGTTGGTAAATCGGTTGGGGTGGTTCTCAGCGCCAGCGAGCGCGGCGTTACACCGTGTCGTCGGGGTCGTGCTCGTCGCGCATGCGGGACGCCTCCGTGCCGTAGCGGTCGACATCGGCGGGGTCCTCGACGGGGTCGAGGTCGTCGGCGGCGACATCCACGGCGGCGGTGGGGTCGCCGGCGTTCAGCGAGCGCTGTTTGCGGTGGACGTGTTCGCCGTCGGGCGTGGCGTACGTCAGGCTCAACAGGCCCTTGTCGGTGTATTCGCGGAAGACCAGCCATGCGCGCTCGGTGTCGCTCATGCGTGAGGGTTCGGTGAGCGACTCCTTGAAGCGTTCGTCGTGGCGCGGAGCGCGACGGCGCTACGAGAGCAGTCGGGCGGCGAACCCACCGACGGCCGACAACACGACGTTGATTGCGACGGTCAGGAGGAGGGAGATCAGGACAACGATGATGAGGAAGGGGGTGCCGGCGGCGAACGTGCCGGCGGCGATGGCTGCCCAGATGACGTAGCTGGGCGCGCCGAACACGGCCCCGGCGAGTGCGCCGTCGAGGGTGGGGCTGCGTGTCGAGGCGGTGCCGGCGACGGCACCGCCGACGAGTTGCGAGAACGGGATGAAGGAGATGGCGGTGGCCACCAGCCCACCGAGCAGCGGGGCGTGCCAGCGCGGCGGGCTGTCACCGACGGCGATCAGGTCGCGGACGCGGCCCCGGTAACGGAAGAACGAGGCGGCGATGAGGACGGTGCCGACGCCGGCGACGAGGAACCCGATGGCAGTCCACGTGAGGAGGGTCTCGATGGCGGCGGCAAGCGCCGGTTGGGAGATGGAGAACGTGAACTCCGGGTCCGCGGTGAGTTCAGCGGCGAGCTCGGTGGCGAAAGCACTGCGGTCGAGGTTGACGAGCAACAGCCCGATGAGGGCGATGATGAGCCCCTGAACGACGAGCAAGGCGGCGATGACGTAGTCGAGTTTGGTGTCGTACAACAGCGACGACTCGCGTGGGGTGTTCGGCGTGGCCATTGTCAGTGGCGTCCACTGGGTGGCCCGTAAGTCCACCGGTGGATGGGGTGGGAGACCCGGTGGTTGAAAGCCGTCGCGGGCGTACGTGGGTGTGATGAACGGCGACGAGGTGCGGGCGCGCGCGAGCGAGCTGCCGGCGGAGCCGGGCGTCTACCAGTTCGTCGCGCGCGACCCCGATGGGACGGCCGACGGGGAGCGAGTGCTGTACGTGGGGAAAGCCGTGGACATCCGCGACCGGGTGCGGTCGTACGGCGACCCGCGCAGCGAGCGCATCGCCGGAATGGTGGCGCGCGCCGACGACGTGACCGTGGCCGTGACGGACACCGAAACGCAGGCGCTGTTGCTCGAAGCGAACCTGGTGAAACGCCACCAGCCGCGGTACAACGTCCGCCTGAAAGACGACAAGTCCTATCCGCTGGTGCAGGTGACCAGCCACCGGGAAGCGCCACGGATCGAGGTGACGCGGGACCCGGATCCGGGGGCGGCGGCGTTCGGCCCCTACACCGACAAGGGGGACGTGGAGACAGTCGTGAAAGCGGTGCGGTCGGTGTACGGGCTGCGTGGGTGTTCGGAGCACAAGTACCGGGACCGCGAGCGGCCGTGTCTGGACTACGAGATGGGGTTGTGTGCCGCACCGTGCACGGGCGCGATCAGCGAGCGCGAGTACCGCGAAGCCGTCGAGAGCGCGACGCGGTTCTTCGAGGGGGAGACGGGCGCGCTCGCGGATCCACTCCGGCGGGAGATGGAGGTGGCGGCGCAGGCCGAGGCGTTCGAGCGCGCGGCGAACCTCCGGGATCGGCTGGCGGTCGTCGAGGGGTTCCACGTGGGCGGCGGCGCGGCGGTCGCCGCCGGCGACGCGGACGCCGGGGCGTCGACTGACGTGCTGGGCGTCGCCGTGGAGGGCGACGCCGCGACGGTGGCGCGGCTGCACGCCGAGGGCGGGCAGCTCGTCGAGCGCGACCAGCATCGACTGGACGCTCCGCAGGGCGAGGATCGGGTGGCGGCGGTGCTGGCGGCGTTTCTCGTGCAGTACTACGCCGAGCGCGACCTGCCCGAGCGCATCCTGTTGCCCGAACCCCATGGCGACGACGAGGTGGCGGCGTGGCTGGACGCCGCGGACGTGGCCGTTGGCGTTCCGGGTGCTGGCCGGGAGGCGAGGCTCGTGGAGTTGGCACTGAAGAACGCGCACCGCCGGGCCGGGGGCGGCGACGAACTCGGGGCGCTGGCTGACGCGCTGGGCGTCCGGCGGCCCGAGCGCATCGAGGGGGTTGACGTGAGCCACGCCCAGGGCCGGGAGGTCGTCGGCAGCAACGTCTGCTTCGTGGACGGCAGCGCGGAGACGGCGGACTACCGCCGCAAGAAGCTCGACGAGGAGAACGACGACTACGCGAACATGCGCCGGCTGGTGGGGTGGCGGGCAGAGCGCGCCGTCGACGGCCGCGACGACCGGCCGGACCCGGACGTGTTGCTGGTGGACGGCGGCCGGGGGCAACTGGACGCCGCGCTTGACGCCGTCGAGGCCGCCGGCTGGGACGGCCCCGACGCCGTGATCGCGCTGGCGAAAGACGAGGAGGTCGTGGTGACGCCCGACCGCACGTACGACTGGGGGAGCGACGCCCCCCAGTTGCACGTCCTGCAACGCGTCCGCGACGAAGCCCACCGGTTCGCGGTGGCGTACCACCGGACGCTGCGCGACGACGTGACGACGGCGCTGGACGGCATCACGGGCGTCGGGCCGGAGCTGCGGGCGCGGCTGCTGGGGCGGTTCGGGAGCGTCGCGGGCGTGCGACAGGCGTCGGTGGAGGACCTCCGGGATGTCACGGGTGTCGGCGAGGCGACCGCGGAAACCATCGCCAAGCGGCTGTGAGTGTGGCGGTCAGTCCCAGTCGAGGGAGCCGCCCTGCTGGTACTCCGAGACGTTGCGCTCGAAGAAGTTCGTCTCAGTGTTCAAGTCGACCTGCTCGGTCATCCACGGGAAGGGGTTGTCGGTGCCGTAGACGGGGTCCATGCGGAGCTGTTGGAAGCGTCGGTCGGCGACGTATTCGACGTAGTCCGCGAACTGTTCGCTTGACATCCCCAGGAGATCGTCGGGGCAGGCGTCGCGGGCGTACAGCTGTTCGAGGTCGACGGCGTCCCGCATCAGGGAGTCAACCTCGGCCTCGAAGTCATCGGTCCAGACGCCGGGGTGCTCGTCCCGGATCTGATTGATGAGGTCGACGCCGAAGTTCAAATGCAGTGACTCGTCGCGCATGATGTACTCGAACTGCTCGCCGACACCAACCATCTTCCCGCGGCGCTTCAGCGCGAGCATCATCGCGAACCCGGCGTAGAAGAAGATGCCCTCCATGATGACATAGAAGCCGACGAGATCCCGCAGGAAGTCCCGGAGGTCGTCGTCGGTGTCGATCGTGAACGTCTGATCGTCGACGGCGCGCGTGAGACCGACGACGAACTCGTCTTTTTCGGCGATGCTAGGGATGCGGTCGTACATCCCATACATGTGCTCGGGGTCGAACCCGAGGCTGTCACAGCAGTAGATGAACGTGTCCGTGTGGACGGCCTCCTCGTAGGCCTGCCGGAGGAGGTACTGCCGGCATTCGGGGGCGGTGACGTACTCGTAGATCGCGAGCACGATGTTGTTCGCGGTGAGGGATTCGGCCGTCGAGAAGAACCCGAGGTTCCACTCCACGAGCTGGCGCTCGGCGTCGGTGAGTTCGTTGCCCTGCCACTGGGAGATGTCGCCTTGCATCGCCACCTCTTCGGGCGTCCAGTTGTTCGCAACGCCCTGCTGGTAGTACTCCCGCGCCCAGTCGTAGTCGATGGGCAGGATCTTGTTGGGGTCGTGTTCGGCGTCGCTGTCGAGGACCGGCATCACTGACACACCTCGCAGGTGGGGTCTTCGACACTCGGTAGGTCACCGTCCGCCTCGTCGTCATCACCCCGGAATTGGGTGTCGTCGTACTCGTCCATGTCCAGCGTCGTCTTCTCGATCTGGCTGGCGCCGAGCGTGCGCAGATAGTACGTCGTCTTCAGGCCGAGTTCCCACGCCGTCTGGTACACCTCGGAGAGCTTCGAGCCGTCCGTTTCGGGGAAGAAGACGTTCACCGACTGGCTCTGGTCGATCCAGACGCCGCGGCGCGCGGCGAGCCGGAGCTGGTGGCGCGGGTCGATCTCGAAGGCGGTCCGGTACAGTTCCTGTACGTCCTCGGGCACCGCGTCGAGTTCCTGCACGGAACCGTCGTGGTAGGTGAGTTTGTCGCGGAGTTCTTCGGTCCACAAGTCTCGTTCTTCGAGGTCGGCGACGAGGCGGTCGTTGACCACCGTGAAGTCGCCGCTCATGTTGGATTTGACGTAGAGGTTCGAGTAGACGGGTTCGATGGAGGGCGTGGTGCCAGCGATGGTGGAGATGGTGGCGGTGGGTGCGACCGCCATCGTGTTCGAGTTGCGCATGCCGTGGGTGGCGACGCGCTGACGCACGTCGCTCCAGTCGAGGCGTTCCTCGCGCGGGACCGGAATCTCGCGGCCGCGCTCGGATTCGAGGCGATCAACGGTGTCCTGCGGGAAGACGTCCCGGTCCCACTTCGAGCCCTCGTAGCTCTCGTAGGTGCCGCGCTCGGCGGCGAGGTCAGCCGAGGCACCGATGGCGTGGTAGGCGACGTACTCCTGGAGTGCGTCGGCGCGGTCGAGCGCGTCGTCGCTGGCCATCGGCACCCGCATCTGCTGGAGGGCGTCGTGGAACCCCATCACGCCCAGGCCAACCGGCCGGTGGCGCATGTTCGAGCGCTCGGCGTTCTCCGTCGGGTAGAAGTTCAGGTCGACGACGTTGTCCAGCATCCGCATCGCGGTTTCTACCGTGTCAGAGAGCTGTTCGCGGTCGATGTCGCCGTCGTCGAGGTGGCGCGCGAGGTTGACGCTCCCGAGGTTGCAGACCGCCGTCTCCTCCTCGGAGGTGTTGAGCGTGATCTCCGTGCAGAGGTTCGAGGAGCGCACTGTACCGGCGTGGTCCTGTGGGGAGCGCACGTTACAAGGGTCCTTGAAGGTGAGCCAGGGGTGGCCTGTCTCGAAGAGGCGGGTGAGCATGGTGCGCCAGAGGTCGGTGGCGTCCACGCGCTCGAAGCGCTGGATGTCACCGTCGTCAGCCATCGCCTCGTACTCGCGGTAGCGCTCGGCGAAGTCGCTGCCGTACAGTTCGTGGAGGTCGCCGGTTTCCTTCGGAGAGAACAGCGTCCACCGCTTGTCAGCGCGCACGCGCTCCATGAACAGATCGGGGATCCAGGCGGCGGTGTTCATGTCGTGGGTGCGGCGGCGTTCGTCGCCGGTGTTCCGGCGGAGGTCACAGAACGCGGGGAAGTCAAGGTGCCAGCACGCGAGGTAGGCGGCGGCCGCGCCCCGGCGTTTCCCCGAGCGGTTGATCGCGGCGGTCACGTCGTTCGAGATTTTGAGGAACGGGACGGTACCCGTTGACTCGACGCCCGTGGATTCGATGAGCGAGCCGGCGGCGCGCAGCGGCGTCCAGTCGTTGCCGAGGCCGCCGCTCCACTTCGAGAGTTTGGCGTGTTCCTTGTACGCGTCGAAGATGCCGTCCAAGTCGTCGGGAACGGTGGTAAGATAACACGACGACAGCTGGGCGTGGGTGGTGCCGGCGTGGAAGAGGGTGGGCGTCGAGTGGACGAACCGCAGCGTGGACAGCGCGTCGTAGAACTCGATGGCGTACTCCTCGCGGTCGGCGGGGTCCTCGCGAAGCGCGACGCCCATGGCGACGCGCATCCAGAACGGCTGTGGGAGTTCAAACGGGTCGGCGTCGGGCTCCCGGAGGAAGTACCGCTGTCGGAGGGTGTCCATGGCCATGTAGTCGAGGCGGTCGTCGCGGGCCGGGGTGATGGCGTCTGCGAGGCGGTTAAGGTCGTAGTCGCCCATGCGCTCGTCGAGGAGATCGGCGTCGAGGCCGCGCTGGATGCCGTCACGGAACGCTTGCCGGGTGGCGGCATCCCGGGTGGCGGGGTCGTAGTCGTCGACGAGGCGGCGTTCAAGGCGCTCGCGGAGCACGCGTCCCGCGACGGTCTTGTACGCGGGGTGGCGGTCGATGCGGCCGGTGAGCGCGCCGAGCAGGGCGTCGTATCGTTCGTCGGTGGTGGCGTCGTCGTAGGCGTTGCGTGTGGCTTCGGTGAGGATGCGGTCGCGGGCGTCGGAGTCGATGTCGTCTTCGTGATCGGTGAGCGCGCGGTCGAGTGCCGCAGCGACCATGTCGGATGTGGCTGATGTGGCGTGGGTCATGTGTCGTCTGCCGAGCGGGGCCGCCGCTGAGCGTGGCAGTCGCTATCCGCGAAAACGCCTGCAAGCGGGCCGCTCGGTCGTGTTCAGTCACAGTCGCGGCCACCGAATAAAGCTTACCAACTAAACTTGTAGAAGTACAATCTAAGTTGATGAAGCGTGTGTGTAAACGACCGTGATGTTTAGTGGCTGGGGAAACGACAGCTAGCCGGAATGAGCCACGATAATGCCCCCGGCGGACGTGTCGACGGGCAGCGCCACCACGGCGACGAGGGGCTGGGCTGGCGGCTGGCCCACATGCCAGGCGTCGTCGTCGCAAACCTCCGAGACCACGTCAGCGAGTGGCCCGACCGCTACGTCGACCAGCAGGCAGCGCTGTACGAGCGGTGATCAGTCCTCGATTCCGACTGTCAACACTGGGATGGGGGACGTGCGGACGACCTTTTCTGCGACGCTGCCGACGAGATAGTGGTCCATCCCGGTGCGGCCGTGGGTCCCCATCACCACCACGTCAGCGCCGGCGTCGCCGGCGTGCGCCACGATTGCCTCGTGGGGGATGCCCTCGATGACGGCCGTTTCAGTCCGAACGTCATCGGGGAGCCCGGCCGCCGTTTCGCGGACCGCGGCCTCGGCGCGCTCGTGCTCGCGCTCCGCCCACGCGTCGCCGGCGAGCCCGGCGCTGGGCGACTCGAAGCGGTTGCGTTCGTCGGCCACCGAAACGACGTGAACCATGGCGTCAAACGCCGACGCAACGGTCGCGGCGTGCTCGGCGGCGGCCGCCGTCCCCTCGCTCCCGTCGGTCGGGAGCAGAATCGTCTCGTACACGTCAGACACCCCCAGCAGCCATCAGGAACAACGCCACGGAGACGACTGCGAACAGGCCGCCAACGCCCTGTTTGATGGTTTCAGTGTCCAGCGCGGCGGAGACATACGGCGCGATCTGGCCGCCGGTGACGGTCGCCGGGACCGTCCACACGACCATGTTCCACGGCGTCGTCGCGAGGTCGATGGAGTGCCCGCCGACCAGCCCGCCGCCGAAGACGTGGACGAGCGACGCGATGATGGCAGTGCTTGCGACCACGATGTGGTTCGTGCCGATGGCGACCCGCACGGGGATCTTCGAGGACAGCATCGAGATGATGCCGAGTTCGCCGATACCGAACCCGGCCAGCCCCTGGAAGGTGCCGCCGACGCTGTAGTTCCCGAACCGCCGGAGGTAGCCGCCGCGGTCGTACTCGTAGGTGTCGCCGTCGCGGTCAACCCGGGTGACCGCGCCGTCGTCGACGCGCACGCCCGCCGGGCCGAGCTTGTCGGGGTCGTCGGGCAGGTTCGACCCGCCGTCGGCGGCCGCCGCGTGGCTGTCGTCGCTGTCGGCGGTGTCGCCGTGGCCGAGGTCTGCCTTGAACAGGAGCAATGACGCCGCAAGCAGTGCGACGCCAAGCAGCGCGTGGAAGACTGGCTCCGGGATGACAAAGGAGAGCAGCGCGCCGCCGACGACGAACGGCAGCCCGCCGGCCACCAGCGACAGCGCAAGCTTCCGATCAACGAGGCCGTACTGTACGAACGCGATGGCGGAACTGGACAGACCGAATGACTCGCTGATGAGGCCGATTTTCACGAGTGTTTCGGCTTCCAGAGGGTCCGCAAAGAGCGGGAACACGAAGATGAGGAACGGCACGAACAGCGCCGACCCACTGATGCCGACGGTGTTGACCGTGATCGCGCCCAGCAGGAACACGGGGAACAGCCACCAGAAGTTCGTCCAGTAGCCCGGCACAGGGTCGGCGGGGGCGAGTGGCCCGAAGAAGACGCCGATGACGAAGGCGACGGGCGCGAGGAACACGAAAACGTGCTGGTACTTCAAGAAGAGTTTCGTTGCCCGGTCCCGGCCGGACGGCGTATCAGTGTCGGTCACGCCGCAGACCCCTCCGCTGTGGGCGGCTGAATCGGGTGTCCGGGGTGGCGATCCGTGGCTGCAGCGGTTGTCAACATACTGGCGGCGGCTAACCAGTTGATGGCTGAAAAGCGTTGGTTTCTCCGTCAAGCGAAGCGGCAAGCGGTGCCGCGGGCTGACCAGCGAGCCGCCGTCTCACCAGTCCTCAGTTTCGGGTGCGACGCCGCCGGGGTCCTCGGGGGCGTCGCCGCCGTCGAGGTCGAACGCCTCGCGGAGCTCCCGCATGCGGTCGCGGATGTCGGCGGCGAGTTCGAACTCGAGGTTGCTCGCGGCGTCTTCCATGCGTGCTTCGAGGTCCTCGACGAGCAGGGCGGCCTCCTGCTCGTCGCTGGGGGCGTCCCCGGCGACGTCTGCGGTGTCGGTCTCAGCACCGGGGAGGTTCATGTCGCCGACGGCCTTCTCGATGGTGGTCGGTGTGGTGCCGTGGTCCTCGTTGAACGCCCGCTGGATGCGGCGGCGGCGCTGGGTTTCGTCGATGGCGGCCTGCATCGCGTCCGTGGTCTCGTCGGCGTACAGGACGACCTCGCCGTTGACGTTCCGGGCGGCGCGCCCCATCGTCTGCACGAGGCTGGTCTCCGAGCGCAGGAACCCCTGCTGGTCGGCGTCGAGGATCGCCACCAGGCTGACCTCCGGGATGTCCAACCCCTCCCGCAGCAGGTTGATGCCCACGAGCACGTCGTACTCGCCCAGTCTGAGCCCGCGCACGAGTTCGTGGCGCTCCAGGGTGTCCGTCTCGTCGTGCATGTACTCGACGGCCACCCCGGCTTCTTCGAGGTATTCGGTGAGATCCTCGGCCATGCGTTTCGTGAGCGTCGTAACGAGCACGCGCTCGTCGCGGGCGACGCGCTCGTCGATGCGGTCCATGAGGTCCTCGACCTGCCCGGTGGCGTCGGCGATCGAGATGTCGGGGTCGACGAGGTGTGTGGGGCGCACGATCTGCTCGACGACGTTCGCGGACTGCGCGCGCTCGTGGTCGCCCGGCGTCGCGGAGACGTACAGCGTGCGGTCGGTTTTGTCCGCGAACTCCGCGAAGGTCAGCGGGCGGTTGTCGTAGGCCGTCGGCAGCCGGAAGCCGTTGTCCACGAGGCTGTCCTTGCGTGATTTGTCGCCCTCGTACTGGCCCTTGATCTGGGGGACGGTGCGGTGGGACTCGTCGATGACGGTGAGGAAGTCGTCGGGGAAGTAATCGAGCAGCGTGTAGGGGGCGTCCCCGACCTCGCGGTCCGAGAGGTACACCGAGTAGTTCTCGATGCCCGAACAGTAGCCGGCCTCCGCCATCATCTCCAGGTCGAAGGTGGTGCGCTCCTCGATGCGCTGGGCGGCCACCATGTCCCCGGTGCGCTCGAAATGCCGGACGCGCTCGTGCATGTCCGTCCGAATCCGCTTGATCGCCTGCTCCATCTCGGCGTCGGGCACCGAGTAGTGCTCGGCGGGGTGGAACAGGACCGCCGGCTCCTCGCTCTCGACGGTGCCCTCCAGGGGGTCGAGTTTCGCCATGCGGTCGATCTCGTCGCCCCAGAACTCCACCCGCACGGGGTAGCGGCCGTACATCGGGTACACTTCGACGGTGTCGCCCCGGACTCGGAAGGTGCCCTGCGTGAAATCCACGTCGTTGCGGTCGTAGTTCAGGTCCACGAGCTTCGCGAGCAGCTGGTCGCGGCCGATGGACTGCCCGCGCTCGACGCGCAGGCTCATCTCCTCGTAGTTACGCGGGTCCCCGAGCCCGTAGATCGCGGACACCGACGCCACGACGATGACGTCGTCGCGGGTCAGCAGCGACCGCGTCGCGGAGTGGCGCAGCCGGTCGATCTCGTCGTTGATCGAGGCGTCTTTCTCGATGTACTTGTCGGTCTGCTCGACGTACGCCTCGGGCTGGTAGTAGTTGTAGTAGGAGACGAAATACTCCACGGCGTTGTCGGGGAACAGCGACCGGAACTCCTCGTAGAGCTGTGCGGCAAGCGTCTTGTTGTGCGCGATGACCAGCGTGGGCTGCTGGAGTTCCTCGACGACCCACGAGACGGTGTTGGTCTTCCCGGAGCCGGTCACGCCGAGCAGCGTCTGCTGTTGTGCGCCCTGCTCGTAGCCCGCGACCAGTTCCGCGATGGCGTCGGGCTGGTCGCCCGCCGGGTCGAAGGGCGCTTCGACGCGGAACGGCACGTCGGCCTCGGGTCGGTCCGGCTGGAGGGGGCCGCTGGCGTCACTCATTACACCGGGGTACGTGCGGGGCGCACTTCAGGAGCGCGCCCGGCGGGCTAGCAGACCGGCTTGGGGTTGACGCCCATCGACTCCAGCTGGGCGGTGTACTCGTCGTAGGCCGCCTGGATGGCGGCGTCGGCGGCGTCACTGGCGGTCTGCCAGTCGTCGTCCGCCGCACAGACGGCGTCGAGGAGGTCGAGCGTGCGTTCTAGCTGGTCGTCGAGGTCGCCCTTGAGGTCGCGGAACAGCTGTGCGGTCTGGGGGTCGGCCTGGCCGACGAAAAAGCCCGTGAACTGTTCTTTTGATTTCTCCGTGGCGAGGATGCGCCCCAGGAGGCCGCCGAGGCGAGCGGCAGTGGTATCGAGGCCCCGGAGGTGGGTGTGCATCGCGTTCGCGTCGTCAGAGGCGGGCTCGTGGGCGTCGAGTTCCCCGCGGACGGCGTCGTAGTGGTCGCGTTCCTCGCTTGCGGTGGTGGCGAACGCCGCCTGGGCGTCGGCGTGGGGTTCGGTGTCCGCCCACGCGGCGAACGTTTCGGCGGCGGCGTATTCGGCGTCCGCGGCGGCCACCAACACCGGGTCGGGATCCATCTCCCCGCCGGTGTCGGCGTACAGCGACTTCGAGGAGCCGAGCCGCGAGAGCGCGGTGTCGTTGGCCGTGCGGACTGCGTCGTGAAGTTCGCTGGCGTCCATGCTGAGGCGTTGGGGCGCTGGCGGCTTGTATGCTGGCGTCGGCGATCCGGGCGGCCGGCTGCGGGGCGGGTCGCGTCGGTCAGTCGGTGACGCTCACTCGCCGGTCTCGACGGGCGCGCCGACGAGGTTGCCCCACTCCGTCCAGGAGCCGTCGTAGTTGACGGTGTTGTCGTAGCCCAGCAGCTCGTGGAGCGCGAACCACGCGATCGAGGAGCGCTCGCCGATGCGGCAGTACGCGACGGTGGTTTCGTCGCCGTCGATGCCCTGGTCGGCGTACAGCGATCGGAGTTCGTCGGCGGACTTGAACGTGCCGTCGGCGTTGACCGTGGCGGCCCACGAGATGTTCTCCGCGCCGGGGATGTGGCCGCCCCGCTGGGCGGTCTCCTGGAGGCCTGGCGGCGCGAGGATCTCGCCGCTGAACTCCTCTGGCGAGCGCACGTCGACCAGCGGCAGGCCCTTGTCGATGGCGTTCTCGACGTCGTCGCGGTACGCCCGGATGCCCTCGAAGGGGCCGCTGGCGTCGTAGTCCGTCGCGGAGAACGACGGCGGCTCCTCGCTGGTCGGGTAGTCGTTGTCCACCCAGTAGTCCCGGCCGCCGTCGAGGAGTTTCACGTCGTCGTGGCCGTAGTATTTGAACTGCCAGTAGGCGTAGGCGGCGAACCAGTTGGAGTTGTCGCCGTAGAGGACGACCGTGGAGTCCTCGGTGATGCCGTGGCTGCCCAGCAGCGATTCGAAGGCGTCCTTGTCGAGGATGTCCCGGGTGGTCTGGTCCTGCAGTTGGGTCTCCCAGTTGAACCCGATGGCACCGGGGGCGTGTGACTCCTCGTAGGCTTCGGTGTCGACGTCGACCTCCACGAGTCGGTGGTCGGGGTCGTCGCTCCGGAACTGGTCGAGGTGGTCGTCGACCCAGTCGGCGGTGACGAGTACGTCGGTGGCGTAATCTGCCATACGCAATGGGTGAACGCCCACGTACATAACTCTCGGTGCCGGCGGCGAAAACCCCCCATTCGTGTGGGGTCGTGGTGCCGGAGGCCGGAGTGCTATACGCCGGCGGCTCGAACGGGTGGGTGATGTCGGACAACTGGGTGGTGACACCGGACTGGCTCGACGAACAGGACGACGCGTCGGTGCGTGTGGTGGACGTGCGCGACGCCTGGGAGTACGACGGCATCGGACACGTGCCGGGCGCGGTGAACGTGCCCTTCGATGCGTTCCGGAGCGCGGACGGTCCACAGGGGATGCTGCCGCCGGCCGAGGAGTGGGCGGCGGTGCTGTCGGCGGCGGGCGTCGAGCGCGGGGACACGCTGGTGGCGTACGACGACACCCACGGCGTGTTCGCGGCGCGGTTCCTCGTGACGGCGCTGTACCACGGGCACGACGACGTGGCGGTGTTGGACGGGGATTACAGCGCGTGGGTGCGCGAGCACGAAACCACGACCGGGACGCCGGAGGTGGAAGAAACGACGTACGAGCCCGGTGAGCGGGGCGTTGACGTGTTCGTGGGGACCGAGGCGGTGGCTGACGCGGCCGCCAGCGATGCGGCCGTGGTCGTTGACACGCGGGACCCGGCGGAGTTCGCCGACGGCCACATTCCGGACGCGGTGAACGTCACGTGGACGGCGTTCGTCGACGACGACACACGGGGGTTGAAATCCCGGGCGGCGATCGAGGACGTGCTGGCCGAGCACGGCATCACGCGCGAGGACCGGGTGGTGTTGTACTGCAACACGGCGCGCCGGATCAGCCACACGTTCGTGGTGTTGCGGTGGCTGGGGTTCACCGACGTGTCGTTCTACGAGGGGAGCGTGCGGGCGTGGACGGCGGCCGGCCGGTCGCTGGTGTAGCGCGGCCGACGGCCGGGTGTGGAGCGACGGGCTTAACCACAACCCTATTGAACAACCCGGTAATGAGACGCCGTGACTACCTGCGGGCGGTGGGTGGTGGGGCCACCGGAGTGGCTGCCGCAGGCTGCCTACAGATGGGCGGCAACAGCGCGGAGACGCTGCGGGTCGGAACCTACGACTCGTTCGTCGGCGAGGGGTCGGCGGGCCGCTGGCTGAAAGCGCAGTGGGAGGCCGACCACGAGACGACCGTGGAGTTCACCACGCCGACCGCCGGCGTCAACGAGTTCGTGAACAAGAAGCGCAACGGCGTGGGGATCGACGCCGATCTGTTCGTCGGCCTGAACACGGGGGAGCTGGTGCGCATCGACAACGAGCTCGGGGACGACACGCGGTTGTTCGACGGGCTGGCGGCCGACGTGTCCCGCAGCAGCGAGATCAAAGAGGCGCTTCACATCGACCCGGCGGGCCGCGCGCTCACCTACGACACCGGCTACATTTCGTTGGTGTACGACGGGACGGTCGTGGACGGCCCCGAGACGTTCGAAGCGTTGACGACCGAGCCGTACGCGGGGACGCTGCTCACGCAGACCGCCCAGAACAGCGACCCGGGGCGGGCGTTCCTGCTGTGGACGATCCACGAGTTCGGCCCGGACGGCTACCTGGACTACTGGACGCGCCTGGTGGACAACGACGTGCGCGTGCTCAACGGCTGGTCGGAGTCGTACACCGCGTTCACGGAGGGTGAGCGCCCGATGGTGGTGTCGTACTCGACGGATCGAGTGATCTACAACGACCCCGACGACCTCCCACACCACCGGGTGGGCTTCCTGAACGATCAGGGGTATATCAACCCCGAGGCGGTCGCGCGGTTCGCTGACACCGACACCCCGGAGGTCGCGGCGGAGTTCGTGGAGTTCATGCTGTCGCCGGAGCGCCAGCAGGGGATCGCGGAGCGGAACGCCCAGTTCCCGGCGACCGAAACCGCCAGCCTGCCGGCGGACGTCGCGGAGTACGGCTACGAGCCGCCGGAGCCGGTGCGGTTGACGTACGACGAGCTGGCTGGGAGCGTCGCGGAGTGGACGGAGACGTGGGGCCAGCGGATCGCCACGAACGTCGAATGAGGCGGCAGTCCGGCGTGAGCGTCGTCGACCGGTACGCGGTGCCGGCTGCGGGTGTGGCGACGCTTGCCGTGCTCGCGGTGGTGTTTTACTATCCGGTCGGCACCGTGTTCGCGGCGGCGCTCGGCCCCGACAACCCCGTGGTGGCGGTGCTCACGTCGGAGTTCTACATGGGCGCTGCCCACGGCGTGTTCGCACACCCGCTGTCGGTGCCGGGGGACGTGGCTGCGTGGGCGCGCGCGGTGGACGTGCGCGTCGGGTGGAGTGGGTGGCTGCCCGCGATCACGGTCGTGCATCCCGGTGTCAGCCTCGGGCTGGTGGGGTTCACGGCGTACCAGGCGGTGCTGTCGACGGTGGCGAGCGTGGCACTGGGGCTGCCGGGTGCGTACGTGCTTGCGCGCTTCGAGTTCCCTGGGCGGCGGACGCTGCGGTCGCTGACGATCCTGCCGTTCGTGTTGCCGTCGATCATGGTGGTGGTCGGGTTCGTGGCGACGTTCGGACAGCACGGCACGGTCAACGACGCGCTGGCAGCGCTGGGTGTCGGACGCGTCCAGTTCCTGTACACGCTGCAGATCGTGGTGGTCGCACACGCGTTCTACAACGCGCCGCTGGTCACGCGCATGGTGGCCTCGGCGTGGGAGACCGTCGACGCCAGCGCCGTGGAGACCGCGCGGTCGCTGGGGGCCAGTCCGCTGCGGGCGTTCCGTGACGTGGTGGTCCCGCAGTTGGTGCCGGCGATCGCCGCCAGCGCGCTGTTGACGTTCGTGTTCACGTTCATGTCGTTCCCCATCGTGCTGGCGTTGGGCGGGCTGAAGCTGGCGACCGTGGAGGTGTGGCTGTACGCCCGCATCCAGCAGTTCGACTACGGCACGGCGGCGGCGCTCGCGACGCTCGAAACCGGGCTCTCGCTGGCGTTGATGTACGTGTATCTGCGGTACGAGGGCCGGCAGTCGGCCGCGAGTGCCGGCGGCAGGTCCCGCCCCCGCAAGCGCCTGTTGGGGGCGTCGGGGGGCCGCGAGTGGGCGCTTCGGCTGGCGGGAGTGGGCTACGCGGTGGTGGTGGCGGTGGTGTTCGTCGCGCCCGTGGTGTCGATGGTGGTGGCGAGCGTGGGCGGGGTGACGGACCCGACGCTGCGGTGGTGGCGGTTCCTGGGCACGCGACAGGCCAGCGGCCGCACGCAGCCGGCGACCGCCGTCTGGTATTCGATCGTCTTCGGCGTGGGGGCGCTGGCGGTTGCGCTGCCGATGGGGGTGGTCGTGGGGGCGTTCTCGGCGCGGGGCGGCCGCGGGCGGCGGCTCGTGGACGCGGCGCTGATGGCGCCCGTCGCGGTGTCCGGGGTGGTCGTCGGCTTCGGACTGTTGCAGTCGCTCGCGTTCGGGGTCGACATCGCCGGCACGCGGGTGCAACTGGTTGGGCCGCTGGTGGTGGTGTGCGCGCACGCGATCGCGGGCTATCCGTTCGTGGTGCGGAACGTCGCGCCGATGCTGGCGGCGGTCGACAGCCGGGTGGTGGAGTCCGCGCGGGCGCTGGGTGCGAGCCGGGGGCGCGCGCTGTGGGACGTGGAGTTGCCGCTCGTGTGGCCGGGCGTGGTGGCGGGCGCGGCGTTCGCGTTCGCGATCAGCATCGGGGAGTTCGATTCGACGGTGATCCTGGCCAACGAGTCCGTGTACACGATGCCGGTGGCGCTCAAGCGGTTCCTGATCGATCGGACCGCGGGGCCAAGCACCGGCCCGGCGGCGGCGATGGGGACGGTGTTGTTGGTGGTGACGGCCGCCAGTTTCGTGGTGATCGACCGCGTCGGGGGTCGATATCAGCCATGACGAGCGTGGAGCTACAGGGGTTGGTGCGTGCGTTCGGGTCGACGACGACGGCGGTCGACGACGTCTCAGTCTCCATCGCCGACGGCGAGTTCTTCACGTTGGTGGGGCCGTCGGGCTGCGGGAAGACCACGACGCTGCGCCTGATCGCGGGGTTCGAGACGCCGGACCGCGGGGAGATCGTGTTCGGGGATCGGTCGGTGGGTGGGGTGCCGCCCGAGGACCGCGACGTGGGGATCGTGTTCCAGAGTTACGCGCTGTTCCCACACATGACCGTGCGCGAGAACGTCGCCTACGGCCTGCGGTTCCGGGAGCCACCGGGCGGGGCGTCGACCGAGGAGCGCGTCAGCGAGTTGCTGTCGCTGGTCGATCTGGCGGGCACCGGCGACCGGGAGCCGGCGGCGCTGTCCGGCGGGCAACAGCAGCGCGTGGCGCTAGCGCGCGCGCTCGCGCCAGGGCCGAGCGTGTTGCTGTTGGACGAGCCGATGAGCGCGCTGGATGCGCGGCTGCGCGACCGGCTGCGTGGCACGATCAAGGAGATCCAGCGCGAACTCGATATCACGACCGTCTACGTCACGCACGATCAGGCCGAGGCGTTGTCGATCTCCGACCGCGTGGCGGTGATGCGTGACGGTGCGGTGGTCCAGGTCGGCACGCCGGAGGCGGTCTACCGAGAGCCGTCCTCGCGGTTCGTCGCGGAGTTCGTCGGCGAGAACAACGTCGTGTCGGGGACGGCGGTTCCACTCGAAACAGGGGGGTCGAGTGTGTCAGTCAATGGCGTGACGTTCGAGCTGTCGGAGTGCGTGACGGGGGACGTCGCCGTCGGTCTGCGGCCGGAGGCGTTGTCCTTCGGTTCGGGTGGAGTCGGGTTCGATGTCACCGTCGAGCGCACGGCGTTCCGGGGTGACACCTACACGGTGTACTGTGACTGGGCCGGCACCGAACTGCTCGTCACCACGCCCGACCCGCCGGACCGCGGCCCGGCGACCGTGAGCGTTGCGTCCGGGGGCATCGACGTGCTTCCGGAGTAGCTGTCAGGGAGCCACGCCAACCGTCAACAGCGTGCCGAACGTGCGGTAGCGCTCGACCATGTCCGCGCGGCTGTCGAAGCCCTCGTGGGGGAACTCGCTGGCGGCGGGGATGTCGATCTCCGTGTCGGCGATCAGGTCCTGCGCGGCGACGTGCAGGCCCGCCCCCCGGAACGCCTCGCGGTACGTGGCGCGATCCCAGCGGGTCATCTCGACGCTGATGGAGTCCTGCCAGTCGTGGCTGTGGACGTTCTCCTCGTAGTAGTTCACGCCGCAGTAGAACGTCCCGCCGGACTTCAGGACGCGCCGGATCTCCGCGAGGGTTTCGCGGGGGTCGCTGGCGTAGTAGAACGCTTCGAAGCTGAACACGTGGTCGATGGCGTCGTCGGCGAACGGCAGGCTCCCGAAGTCACCGACGACGTACGCGAGGTCGTCGTCGTCGGTGTACGTGCGGGCGTTGGCCGCCATCTCGGGGGCACCGTCGAGGCCGTACCCGCGGGCGACGCCGCGCTCGCGGAGCGCGCGCACCGCGTACCCGCTGCCGGTCCCGAGATCGAGGACGGTGTCGTCGTCCTCGACGGGCATCCGCGCGAGCACGTCTTTGGCGGTGTGCCAGTGGCGGTCCTCCATGCCCTTGTCGCGGCCCGAGGCGGCCCACTCGTCGAACTCCTCGCGAACACTCATACGAGTGGCATGTACGCCGACCGGCAAAACGCCACCGGACGGCATTTGGCCGGTGGCCGCGAACGCACCACGAGATGAGTGGAAACCGGTACGCGTACGCGGACACCGTCCAGCAGGTCGTCGGCGGGGTCCTGCTGGCGGGGCCGTTTGTCGTCACCGAAGAAGTGTGGCTGCTTGCCAGCCGGATGCAGTGGTATCACAGCACCATCGTCGTGGGGGTCGTGGCGGCCATCGGGTACAGCGCGCTGTACACCGCCGACGACGGCCGCGACCCCGACCGGGAGGCCGACGTGGGCGGCGTTCCCGTGCGGTTCGTCTCCCTGATGGTGGTGTCGTTCGGGTCCGTGCTCGCGCTGTCGGTGGTGCTCACCGCACCCACGACGTTCGCCGCGGAACTCGGCGTCGGGTCCAGCGTGGCCGTGGTCGGCGTGTTGGCTGCCAAGGCGGCGTCGGTCAGCGCGCTGTTCAGCGTCGTGGGCGCGGCCACCGCCGACAGCCTGCTGTGAGCCGCCAGCGGTGGGGCGGGTCGCCGGCCATGCGGTGTGCACCCGTATGATTAAGATGACGGGTGCGCTTCGCCACGGTATGGACTACGAGCTCGCCATCGAGGGCACCCCGGACGCAGTGCCGGGCGGCACGGTCGCATTGCTCATTCATCCGTCCACCGGTGCGACCGACCGCATGGACACCGACTTCCTGAAAGCCGACACCGATCACTTCCTCGTGGTGTCGACGCGCACCACTGCCCGCGAGGTCACACAGAAACTCGAATACTACGACGTCGACGAGGACCGCGCGGAGATCCTGGACACGCTGTCCGTCGAACACGGCTACTCGCGGCGAGCCGCCTCCCACATCCGGTACGTCTCCCGGCCCGGGGACGTCGACGGGATCCTGGCGTCCATCGACGAGTTCCTCACCGACACCGACGGCAAGCGTCGGGTGAGCTTCGACTCGCTGACCGAGCTCGCGTACTACGCCGACGAACACCAGGCTCTCGATGCGTTGCAGCGGCTGCGTGGGATCGTGGAGCGCCACGACGCCACCGCCCTGGTGCACGTGTCCGCGGAGGTCCACGACGAGGACGCGCTGAGCCGGTTCCGCGACGCCAGCGATCTCGTCGTCGAACTCGACGCCGACGGCACCGTGAGAACGGACCGCTGACAGCCGCCTACGCGTCGGTGTCGGCCGCGAACAGCTTTTCGGCCCACGTGACGGCGTACTCGCTGCCGTGGCGTCGGAACGCCGGCGAGTCGAGCGCCGCGAACGGGGTGGGCACGTCGACATCGTGTTTGACGGCGCTGCACGCCAGTTCGGCGGCGTCGGCGAACGACGTGGTGCCGTGGGCGAGCTCGCCGGACAGCCCGTCGAGCCGCGGCCGAATGCGCTCGCCGGCGTCCACCCAGGCGTCGTACAGGCGGGGGAAGTCGGCGTCCCAGGTCTCGAACTCGGGGCGCGTGTGCAGCCCGCGGAACGCGGTTGCGGCGGCGGCGGCGGTCTGGTAGACCGCCACCGGGTCGCCGTCGACGGCCGCGGCGAACGCCGGATACGCCGAGCCGAAGAGCCCGAGGAACCGCTCGGGCAGTCCGAGACCGGCCGCGACCAGCGCCTCCGCGACGAGGAAGTCGGCGAACTCGCTGGGGGTGCCTTCGATGCGGGCTTTCACGAACACCACCGGCGGCTCTGTCTGGGTCGTCCACGCGACGGCACCGTCGCCGGGCATTCCAACGACGAACTCCCGGGTGGCCAGCTGTGTCAGCAACGCCGGGCTGTCGGCGGGCAGCCAGTCGGTGTCGTACTCGTGTGGCGTGAGATCGTCAATCACCGGGAGCACGTCGTCGCGGTGCTCGGGGGACAGCGTCTCGAAGTCCGCGTCACAGTCGAGGACGACGGCGTCCGGGGCGTAGGCGTCCCGGACGGCCGCGAGCTCGCCGTCGAGGGCGCGCTCGGTGAACATTACGCCACGTTCACCAGCACGAGCAGGGAGAGAACGGCGGCGATAGCGACGGTCGACACGACGACTTTCGTTGGCGTGCTCATGGAGTGACGTTCGGCGTCCATTCCTTAAATCCGTGGCGTTCGTGGGTGTCAGTCGGCGGCCGCGGTGGGGGTGCCGTACGCCCGCCAGGCGCCCGACCGGAAGCGCACGAAGTTGACCGCGGCGCGCGTGTACATGTCGCCGACGATCGCCAGGAAGATCGCGGCGAACCCCCAGCCGAGCCCGGGGGCCACGGTGAAACCGGGGATGGTGAGCACGCCCAACGCGATCGTCGGCGTGGTGACGGGGCCGACGGAGAGCGAGTGCACGGTGGCGTCGATCACCCACGGGCCGGCGGAGACGATCTGTCCGGGGTCGAGCGCCAGGAACGCCAGCGGGAGGCGGACGATGTACGTCCCGACCAGTCCGCCGTACAGCGGCCAACGGGTGTCGCCGGCCCCGCGGAGCGCGCCGCGGAGCGTGCGCGCCACGGAGAACCCGGCGACGCTGAGCCCGAAGATGCGGATGAACGTCACGGTCAGGGAGAACCGCTCGGGGGTGAACGCGGACGCGATGGGGCCCGCAGCCACGAACAGCAGCGCGCCGATGATGAGTTGGGTGGCCAGCGCGACGCGCAGCGTCTGCCAGCCGTAGGCGGCCGCCTCATCGGGGTCGCCGGCGCCGAGTTGCTGACCGACGAGCGTCGATGACGCCGTCGAATACCCCCACGCGGGCATCAACGCCAACAGCATCACGCGGCGGCCGATGGCGTAGGCGGCGACCACCTGGTGGCTGAACAGCCCGAGGACGAACAGGAACGGGAACCGGCCGAACGTCCGGGAGAGCCGGGTGCCCGCCAGCGGGAGGGAGACGCGAACGATCTCGCTGGCGACGCCCCAGTCCCACTGCTTGCCGCTGAACGAGAGGGTGACATCCCAGCGCCCGGAGAGCAGGACGGCGAAGAACACGATGCCGGCGACGGCGTTGGCGATCGCGGTCCCCCAGGCGGCGCCGACGACGCCCAGCTCGGGGAACACCCAGATCCCGAAGATGAGCACCGCGTTCAACGCGATGTTCGTGGGGAGGGTGATGAGCCGGACGTACATCGGCGTCCGGGTGTCGCCGGCGCCGGCGAGCGCCCGCGACGCCGTCATCCCCCAGAACCGGAACACGACGGTCAGCATCACCACGCGGAGGTACGCCGCACCCAACTCGATGATCTCGGGGTTGCTGTTGAGCAACCCGATCATCGAGTCGGCGTACACCCAGGTGCCGGCGGTGATGGGCAACGACACCAGCAACGCCAGCCACAGCGACTGCTTGATCGCGAAGTTGGCGCCGGCGTGGTCGTCAGCACCCTTGAACCGGGAGACGACACTGATCGTGCCGGACGTGAGCGCGAGCGCGAGCCCGAACGGAATGAAGTAGTACTGGAAGCCGATTTCGAGGGCGGCGACCGCGGTCGACCCAGTGGCAATACTCACCATGAAGAAGTCGGCGGTCCGCAGCAGCGTCCGGAGGCCGCCGGTTACCATCGCGGGGACAGCCAGATCGAAGGCCTCCTCGCCCCTGCGACGGTCGACGAGACCGAGACGCGCCAGGAACGCTGGGAACAGCGCCAGCAGTGCCTGCGCGCGGTTGCGAAGAGACATGTGTGTAGGCTGGCGGGCTACAGGGCAAAACAACTTCTGCACTCGGCAGCACTGCGGCGTGAAAACTACGGCGTGCGACCGTGAAACAGTCTCATACTACCGTTTCACGGTGTGGTCTGTCGGGCAGGACGCGGGTGGGACTGCGGGCTATTCGACGTCGGTCGGATCGGCTGCTTCCCAGGCGTCCGGAACCTCGATGACGTACTGGCCGTCCTCCTGGAGCGCGATGATGTACTCCTGGCGGTCGTACAGCTCCATGAGGTTGAGCTCGTACTGGCCGGGGGCGACGATGCGGATGGACTCGAACTGGTCGTTGAGTTCCTCGCGGAGGTCTTCCAGGTCGGGCTCCGCCTCGTCGGTGTCGGGCTCCTCGACGACGCGGCCGTCCGTGGGTTGGTCGGGAAGCGTGGACACGTCGACGACCTCGCTGCGGGCGGTTGCTTGCGCGCCGTCCTCGTCGTCGGGTGTTGCGGCGCGAACACCGGGGTCGGCGTCGGGTGCGGTCGCGCCCGGACTGTCGGCTGCCGGGTCGGACTGCGTGTCGTCCTCGTCGTCGGGTGTCGGATCGTCGGCGGGTGTGTCTGCCTCGGCGACGGCGTCACGGACGCGGTCGGCGGCGCGGCCGACAGCGCCCGAGACCGTGCTGGAGTCGGCGTCCGAGCCGTCGGATGGCGTGGGGTCATCGCTGGGACTGTCCGCAGGGATCTCGCTGGGATGGTACTGGAACTTGTTGCCGCCGCAGTCCGGACACCCCGACAGCATCTCCTTGGAGCCGTCCGCGAAGACGTGCCCGCAGTTCGTGCATTGGTGGGGCATTACTGGCGGGAGATGAGCGCGCTGATCAGCGTCTCATCCTTGTGGAGGGATTGGATCTGGTTCGCCGGCCCGATGACGGTCAGTTTCGACGTCTCCTGGGCACCCATGAGCCGCCCGAGGAGGGTGGTGTTCGAGGTTTCGGACTGGGGGAAGCTCTCGATCTCGATGCCGGAGAACCCGTCGGGGTTGATCTCGCTCATCGTGACTTCGATGAGCTTCGACTCCTCGTCGGGGGTCAGTCCGGACTCCAGGACGACGATGTCACCCTCCCGGACGCTGTCGAGGATGAGTCGGATCTTCTCCATGGAGGTCTTGCCGTTCATCCGCTCGGTGCTGATGAGGTCGACCTGAACGCCGTCCTGTGGTCCGTCGCCGCTGCTGCTGGTTGTTTCTGGCATGTGCGGTCACCCGAAGTACGCCGCGATCTTGTCGTAGACCTCGTCCATGTTCTCGCCCTCCAACGCCGACAGCGGGATCGTCTCGTGTTGGGGGAAGGCGTTGGACACGCGTTGGATGTTGGCGTCGTCCAGGTCGGTTTTGTTCGCGAGGATGAGCACGGGCAGATCTCGGCTCTCGATGATGCCGATGAGCATCGTGTTCACCTGCGTGAACGGGTCGTTGGTGGCGTCGAGCACGTAGATGACGCCGTCGACGTCCTCCCGCAGCCAGTGCATCGCCTCGGCGACGCCTTCGGTGGCCTCCCGAGAGCGCCGGACGGCCTCGTCTTTCTCCATGTCGTGGTCGAGGAACTGCGAGTAGTCGACTTTCGTCGTCACGCCGGGCGTGTCGACGATGTCAATGGTGACCGTCTTGCCGTTGCGCTCGATTTCGACGTTTTCCTTGCGGCGGGCGCGCCGCGTCTCGTGGGGAATGTGGCTCTCCGGACCGACGGCGTCACCCGTCCAGTCGCGGGCGATGCGGTTTGCAAGCGTTGTTTTCCCGGCGTTGGGCGGTCCATAAATCCCGATTCGTTTCGGCTCCGAGTCGTCGGCGAACAGACTCGCCGTGACCCGAGAGACGCTGTCGCGTAAGTCTGCGAACAGTCCCATCCTTGCTCTCCATTCGCACCCCATGCCTTGTATGTTTGACGCAGGACGTGTCTGGATGCGTATAAAACCCCAGTGAGAGGGCGTAAAATCCGTCAGACGAGGGTCTGACCGTGGTCAGATCGAACCCCGGCTCTGGGACTGACATCAAAACGAGAGTGCACCCCGTCAGCCACGATGTAGCCACACCCACGTCAGACGATATCAACACACACGAACATCCACAACCCCCCACCCCTTCGTTTCGGGTGGAACTCCAGAACAGGGACGGCCCCGACCCACCCGCCAGCCAAGATCAGCACCCAAACGCAACTAGAACTAGACAACTACCGTATTCTGCTTCTAGTTTTTGCTAGTTTGCGGTTATTGTTCTGATTGTAGGGACTTAGTAGTATCGCTACTCTAGAAGGGGGGTGGGGACCCCCCACCCCACAGAAGACTCTCGTTCCACTCGAAACGAAGGGGTGGGGGGTTGGCAGCCACGTTTGGCCCCAACCTCTGTTTCAGGTGGAACGGCGATTCATCGTCTTCCTCCGCGGGTCGCCCCGGCTGGTTCCGGACCGCATCTCTTCCCCCTCTAACCGGCGGGACATCGGATGGCGGGGGTCCTGGTATCGGGTTGCTGTGATCGTGCCTGCCCGGAAGCGTCCCCGCTATCGTAACTTATTAGTCCGACTCGGACCCACTGTTTCATCTGCATCAACTGGAACGCTGTCGGAGCGGGGACGCTATACCGCCCGCTGATGGCCTTGCTGGCCGTTCTCTCTTCCCGACTGCGTATTCCACCCGAAACAAGGGGGTGTGCGTGAATACATGACAGACGATCGGTCGACGGACGAACGGCGAACCGCGGACCGCGACTTCGAAGTCGACCTCGACGACGTCCTCGACGACGAGGACGACGACGAGGGACTCTTCGATGACCTGCTCAGCGGCGAGCCCATCTTCGAGAACAAAGAGGTCCTGCGGCCGTCGTACACGCCCCACGAACTCCCACACCGAAACGACCAGATCAACAACATGGCGACCATCCTGGTCGCGGCGCTCCGCGGTGAGACGCCGTCGAACATCCTCATCTACGGGAAGACGGGCACCGGAAAGACGGCCAGCGCGAAGTTCGTGAGCCAGGAGTTGGAGAAGACCTCCAAGAAGTACGACGTTCCCTGTGAGGTCGAATACATCAACTGTGAAGTCACGGACACCCAGTACCGGGTGCTCGCACAGCTCGCCAACACGTTCATCGATCAAAACCGGGCGTTCGTCGACGCCCGCATCGCCGACCTCTCGGACCTCCGGGCACAGGCCGACGACGACCCCAACGCACTCGAAATAGGGGGGTCGCCGGGAGACGATCGTACAGGCGACGAATCGAGTGAGGGCTCCGATGTTTCGGACAGCTTTTCGGATCTTCGGGAGCGCTTCGACTCCGTCGCGGAGATCGACGACCGCATCGACTCCCTGGAAGCCGACAAGGCCGAGATGGAACAGGTCCCCATGACAGGGTGGCCCACTGACCGCGTGTACGCGACGTTCTTCGACGCCGTCGACTACGTCGAGCGCGTCGCGGTCATCATGCTGGACGAGATCGACAAGCTCGTCGAGAAATCCGGCGACGATACGCTGTACAACCTCTCCCGCATGAACTCCGAGTTGGACAACTCCCGGGTGTCGATCATCGGCATCAGCAACGACCTGAAGTTCACCGACTTCCTCGACCCCCGTGTCAAGTCCAGCCTCGGCGAGGAGGAGATCGTGTTCCCGCCGTACGACGCCAACCAGCTGCGGGACATCCTCCAGCACCGGTCGGACGTCGCGTTCAAAGCCGACGCGCTCTCGGACGACGTCCTCCCGTTGTGTGCGGCGTTCGCCGCTCAGGAGCACGGCGACGCCCGTCGCGCCCTTGACCTGCTGCGGACCGCCGGCGAGCTCGCGGAGCGCGACCAGGCCGAAAACGTCACCGAGGACCACGTGCGCCGCGCCCAAGACAAGATCGAGCTCGACCGCGTCGTGGAGGTCGTCCGAACGCTGCCGACACAGAGCAAGCTCGTGCTCTACGCCATTCTCCTGTTGGAGGACAACGGCGTGCACAACGTCAACACGGGTGAGGTGTACAACATCTACAAGACGCTGTGCGACGAGCTCGACGCCGACGTGCTCACGCAGCGCCGGGTCACCGACCTCATCAGCGAACTCGACATGCTCGGCATCGTCAACGCCGTCGTCGTCTCGAAGGGCCGGTACGGCCGCACCAAAGAGATCTCGCTGTCGGTTCCGGTCGAGGAGACGGAGGCGGTCCTCGAAGCGGATTCGCGGCTCAGCGACATCGAAAACATCACGCCGTTCGTGCAGGCGCGCTTCGAGAACAATTAGTGGATGCTAGTCGCCGGCGGTCGCCCGTTCGCTGTGCTGTGACTGCCCCCGCACCGGGGTTGCGAGCTTGTACACTGCGTACACGAACAACACGAGCAGCGCCGCCAACACCAGCGCTGCCCGTACGTTCGGGGCGACCGCGGCCGCCGTCAGCACCTCGCCACTTTCCGTCGTCGGTACGTACGGCGGGCCCGCCAGGAACTCCACGAGGCCGCCGCCCACCACGCCGAGCACCATCAGTCCGCCGCTGAGTCCCATCACCGCCTTGTCGAGTGTGTCAGTCATGTCGTGTCACCGTGTTATCCGAGGAGGTATTTGAGCCGCGGTGCCCCCTGAACGAGGCCCGTGCGCTCGACGATGCTGTCCAGGCCGTAGTAGCGGCCGGCGCCGAACACGATGATCGTGGTGAACAACAGCAAGCCCATGAAGTCACTGTTGACCACCCCGTGTGCGTATTCGGCGTTCCCGATCCAGAACATGGTCATGAACATCACACCGCCGAACGACGCGAACCGCGTCAGGAGCCCGACGATGAGCGCCAGCCCGATCAGCGTCTCGAAGATCACGACCATCGGGCCGATGATGCCGGGGTAGCCCGCCAGCGTCGTACCGACGGGTGCCAGCACCGTTCCCGCCATCCCCTGCAAGTAGCCCGACGGATCGAACGTCAAGCCGCCTTCGAGCAGCTTCGTGAAGCCCGCGTGGAAGAACCACCAGCCAGTCAGCACGCGCACGACCGCGATCCAGTACGCCGGCCAGGTGCCGGCGGCTCCGTAGCCAGCGCCGGACTCCGTCCCCGCTCGTGTGTTGTATCCCATCGCGTTCACCTCGTGTCATCATCCACAGTCACATTACTTAAATGACAGACGTGGTTCCTGGCTCCTGGCGTCGGTTCTCAGCGCATGGGAAGCACCGGCCGGTCACAGCGGGATATGAAACGAGTTATACGCTGGGGTTCCCGAATGCCAGCATATCCATGCGCGCTCCCTTCGATTCGGACGACACTCCGGATCTCCAGGATGTCCTGGATGCGCTGGATGACGCGGGCTGTCGAGACATCATCGAAGCGCTCGACGAACCGCGCACCGCCAAGGAGATCTCCGACCGAAGCGGCGTCCCGATGTCCACGACCTACCGGAAGCTGGATCTGCTGACTGACGCGGCGCTGCTCGAGGAGCGCGCGGTCCTGCAGGACGACGGCCACCACACCACCGAATACGTGGTCGCCTTCGAGGACGTTGTTATCACCCTCGACGACGACGACCGCACGCTCGGTGTCGGCATCCACCGCCCGCCGACGTCGACCGACGAACGGCTCGAAACGCTGTGGACAGAGGTGAGCAAAGAAACATGATACACTACGAAGTCGTGGTCGCGCTGAAGACACTCACGCTGGCGCTCGGCGGTGCCGTCACGTATTTCGCCGCGAAGGCGTGGCGGCGCACGAGCTCGCCGGCGCTCCGGTCGTTGACGATCGGGTTCGGGTTCGTGACGCTCGGCTCGCTGCTGGCGGGGGGGATCGACGTGCTGTTGAACCTGCAAAGCAATTTCGCCGTGTTGACCGAGAGCGCGCTCACCGCGATCGGGTTCGCGGTGATCGTCTACTCGCTGTACGCCGAGTAGCCGGCTACGCCTGGCCCAGCGCGCGCTCGCCGCCGAGCGCCGCGCCGCCGGGGCGCTCCACGGTTGCCTCCCCGGAGATCACCAGCCGCACCCAGCCCGCGAACGGCACCCGGTACTCCGCGGTTCCCCGCACCCAGCCGGGCTTGACCGGCTCCGACAGCCCGGCCGACTGGTCGTAGTAGTTGTTCGATCTGTTGTTGTCGCCTTTCGTGATGAAGCCGGCGTGGGGTGCCGGACAGTTCCGCAGCTCGCTGCAGCTGTCCGCGGCGACGATCGACTCGTCCGCGCGGTCGTACCAGTTCTCCTCGTTGTCGACCCAGAACCGTGCGCGGTGAATGATCGGGACTGCCCTGCTGTTGCCGTCCGGTTCGTAGACGATCACGTCGCCGGTCCCCCCGATCTTCTCGTAGCCGTGGGCGGTCGCAGTCCTGTGCGGGACAACGCCCGTCTCGCCGGACGCGTACTCCGGGCTGAGGCGGTGTTCCTCCGTGACGAACACCAGATCCCCCTTCTGGAGGTTCGGCTGCATGCTGCCGGATTCGACCGCCACCAGTGGCGGCCACACACCGCTCACGGAGAACAACAACAGCCCGACCATCGACACCACGAGCAGACTCGAGAGGGCTTCCCGGACGAACAGCACGTCCGCCCGATCAGTCGACCAGAACCACCGGACTGCGGCCCGGGGGCCGTCGGTCGGATCGGGGACATCGTCGCCGGTCATTGCATACCGGTTCGGTCGTACCGCGTTTCAACGTTGCCCTCCCGTCGGTTCCGGTGCCGGCCCGCGGTCATCTCGCCATGCTTATCTCCTCGTCGCGCCTTCGAGTCCGGTGTGCCATTGGAGCCATCGGTGCGCGTGGTCCGCGAGTTGACGAGCCGCGGATACAACGCCGACCGGGAGGCGGTGACGCTGCTCGCGGGCGCTGACGACCCGGGTGCAGCAGTCGAGCGCGCGGTCGCCGCCGCCGCAGCGGACGCGGCGACGCTCACCGTCAGCGACGTTCGAGCGGTGCTCGATGCCCACACCGCTTCGAGTGCCGCGCAGACGTCCGCGCCGGCATCGACGCCTCCCGACGAGGCGACGACACACACCGATCCGTCGGCCACGGACACACCACCCAACCACGACGGCGGGCGCGCGGCCACCGCGGACGCGCGCAGCGTCGAGATCGACGGGGACATGACGGGCGCGTCCACGGGAACCGGCGAGTACCAGGACTTCGTGTCGGTGTTCCGCGACCGGTACGACCGCCTCGCCGCACAGCTCCGGGGTCGCGTCAACCACCGGCCGACCAGCGCGCTCGCCTCGATGCCCGGGGGCAGTGACGCCGCCATCGTCGGCATGGTCAACGACATCCGGTCGACCACCAGCGGCCATTGGCGCGTCGAGTTGGAGGACACCAACGGCGTCTTCCCGGTGCTCGTGTTGAAAGACCGCGACGTCTCGGATCTCGTCGACGACCTCCTGTTGGACGAGGTGATCGCCGTGTCGGGCACGCTGGCCGACGACGGCACCATCCTCTTCGCCGACGACATCTACTTCCCGGAGGTTCCCCGCACGTACTCGCCGAGCACCGCCGACCGCAGCGTGCAGGCCGCGCTCATCTCCGACGTGCACGTCGGCAGCCAGGAGTTCGCCGCCGACGCCTGGCGGTCGTTCGCCGACTGGCTGCACACGCCCGCCGCCGAGTCCGTGGAGTACCTGCTCATCGCCGGCGACATGGTTGAGGGCGTCGGCGTCTACCCCGGCCAAGACGAGGAACTCGACATCGTCGACATCTACGACCAGTACGAGACGTTCGCCGAACACCTCAAAGACGTGCCCGGGGACATGGAGATCGTGATGATTCCGGGCAACCACGACGCCGTCCGGCTCGCCGAACCGCAGCCGGCGTTCGACGAGGAGCTGCGGTCGATCATGCGCGCCCACGACGCCCGCATCACCAGCAACCCGTCGACGGTCACCATCGACGGCGTCTCGGTGCTGTTGTACCACGGGGTGTCCCTGGACGAGGTGATCGCCGAACACCCCAGCGACGACGTCACCTACGACGACCCCCAGAACGCGATGGAGCTCCTCCTGAAAAAGCGCCACGTCGCCCCGCCGTTCGGCGGCCGCACCCGGCTCGCGCCCGAGGCCGAGGATCACCTCGCCATCGACACCGTTCCGGACGTGTTCCACACCGGCCACGTCCACAAGCTCGGCGTCGGCATCCACCACAACGTCCGGCTTGTCAACTCCGGGTGCTGGCAACACCAGACGGCGTTCCAGGAGTCGGTGAACATCTCGCCGGACGTCGCCACCGCCCCCATCCTGGATCTGGACACCCTCGACATCACGGTGCACAAGTTCTCGTAGCCACGGCGGCGAGCCTTGCACCACCCGCCGTGTTTATGCCCGCGCGCGCCGACGCTCCCGTATGCGAGAGGACTTCCTGCTGTTGAATCCCGGCCCCGTTCCGGTCGCCCGCGAGGTACGCGAGGCGATGAGCGCGCCGATGGTGTCCCACCGATCGGCGGCCTTCGAGGCGGTCTACGAGCGCGCCCAGGAGCACGTCGAGTACGTCTTCGAGGAGTCGACGCCGTCCGGGGACACGACGTCTGCCGGCGGGACGGCGCTGTTGTTGAACGGCACCGCGACCATGGGCATGGAGGCCGCGGTCGGCAACCTCGTCGGGGGCGGCGGCGAGGTGGTGGCCGTGGTGAACGGGAAGTTCGGGCGGCGGTTCGCGCGCGTCGCCGAGCGGTACGCCGATGTCACGCGGGTGACCGCCGACTGGGGCGCGCCCGTGGACCTCGACGCCGTCGCCGACGCGGTCACCACCGAGACGGACGTGGTGACGATGGTGCACAACGAGACCAGCACCGGGCTGTTGAACCCCGTCGACGCGGTCGGCGATATCGCCGCCGACGCGGACGCACGCTACGTCGTCGACGGCGTCACGAGCATCGGCGGCGACGAGTTCCGGATCGACGACTGGGGCGTGGACATCGCGGTGACCGACGCCCAGAAGGCGTTGGCCGCACCGCCCGGGTTGAGCGCGGTGTACGTCACCGACGACGTGGTGCCGGCGTTGGACGGCGAGGCCGCGCCGTTCTACGAGGACATCGAGTGGCATCTGCGGAAAGCGGAGTCGAACCAGACGCCGTTCACGAGCGCCGTCCCCCTGTTCCGTGGGCTCGCGGCGGCCGCCGCGCGCATCCGCGAGGAGGGAATGGCCGACCGCATCGCCCGCCACCGCCGGCAGGCGGCGGCGTTCCGGGACGGGTTCCACGAGATGGGGTTGGCGTCGTTCCCGGAGTTGAACGACGCCGCGGCGTACTCGAACACGCTCACCGCCATCCGGCTGCCGGCGGGCGCGCGTGGCGCGGACGCCGCCGCGTTCATGGACGCCGTGACGGCGCGTGGCGTCTCGATCAGCGGCGGGCAGGGCCATCTCGGCGGCGAAATCTTTCGCGTGTCGAACATGGGCCAGCTCACGGCCCAACAGGTGGTTCGGGGCGTGCGCACTGTCGGTGACGCACTCGACGAGGTCGGGGTTGACGTGGCCGTTCACGACGGCGTGGCCGCCGCACGGGCAACGCTCGAACAGTAGGCGCGCTCGCTACTCGCGTCGGCGGTCCCGCAGCGCCAGCAGCGCGGGCAACGCGACGGCCGCAAGCACGAGTTCAGCGCCGCCCGCGATCGCGAACGCGTCCTGGAAGCCGCGGCGGTCGGCGATCCAGCCGCCACCCACGATGCCCGCCAAAAACCCCAGTGAGCCGGCGATGTTGAACCCCGCCATGTGGACGCCGCGCTCGGTGTCGGGCGCGATGTCGGTGACCAGCGCCATCGTGGCGGGTGCCATCAGCGCCCCCAGCACGCCGACCGTGACCATGCCGGCTTGTGCGACCCGCAGCCCGGGCGCGACCCCCACGCCGGCGACCGCGACGCCGTACAGCGCGGACCCGGCGGCGATGGGGATGGTGCGTCCGATGCGATCCGAGAGGCGGCCGAAGGGGTACTGCAGCAGGGCGAACGGCGCGAAAAACAGCGCGAGCGTGAGCCCGGTTGCGCCGGCGTCGAGGCCGAACCTGGACTGGAAGTACAGCGTCCCGACGAGCGCGAAGAACCCGGCGGTGAACCGGTCGATGAAGCCGAACGCGTACGGCACCAGGACCGCCGGCGTGTCACGCACCGCGAGCACGGCCGCGGACAGCCGCGACTGGGTGGTGGTGGGGGCGTTGTCCGGGAGCCGGGCGGTGACGGCGGCGGCGACGGCGAGCGCGACGCTCCCGACGACCAGTGGGGCGCGCGGCGCGAGTTCGGTGAGCTGGCCGCCGATGGGCGCGCCCAGTGCGGTGCCCAGCCCGATGGCGATGCCGGCCGCCCCCATGTCCGCCCCGTGGTCGGCCGAGAGATCCATGAGCATCGTCATCGCCAGCGAGAACGCGCCGATCGTGGCCGCGCCCTGTGCGACGCGCAACGCGAGCGCGCCGCCGAGCCCGAGGGGGGACACAGCGAGCACGGCGTAGCCGAGGCTGCCGGCGGCGGCACCCGCGGCGATGAACGGGGTGCGGCGGCCGGCGCGGTCGCTTGCGGCCCCCCAGACGCCGGCGAACGCGACGAACGCGCCGAACTCGGCGGCGAGAAACCACCGGCTCGCGGTCTCCGGGGCGGCCGCGCCGTAGGCTTCGACGAGGTCGGTCGCGCCCGGATAGACGAGCACCTGTGCGAACAGCACTGCGAACACGACCGAGGCTAAGGCGGCGCGCTCCCGGGTGGCCATTCGGCGAGGGTTGGGATCGAAGCATCAAGAGCGCGGCGGCTGTGGCGGAACCCGCCCGGGCGGTCGCCTCTCGTGTGGCCCGCGGCGCGATGGCGGCGGCCCTTGCCGTGATTGCTGTGCATAATACGGTGGCGAAAAATTACTATTAAGTATGCACCGACGGGGGACCGATGCCGACCACTGAGCTCGACGGGTTCACCTTTGCCTGCGGTGACACCGTCGACAGCCTCACCGTCGCCTACCGCACGTACGGCGACTACACCGGCTCGAACGCGGTGCTGGTCTGTCACGCGCTCACCGGCAGCCAGCACGTCCGCGGGCGCGCCGACGGCGACGATCGAGGCTGGTGGCCGGACATCGTCGGCCCCGGACGCCCCATCGACACCACCGAGTACTTCGTCGTCTGCGCGAACGTGCCCGGCTCCTGCCACGGGACCGACGGTCCGCCGGCCGACGGCCCCGGCGGCGACCCCTGGGGCACCGCCTTTCCCCCCGTCACCGTCCCGGACTGGACACGCTGCCAGCGCCGCCTCCTCGACACCCTCGGCGTCGACCGCCTGCACGCCGTCGTCGGCGGGAGCGTCGGCGGCATGAACGCCCTCGATTGGGCGCGGCGCTACCCCGACGACGTACACCGGATCGCCGCCGTCGCCACCGCACCACGCCTCGACGCCCAATGCCTCGGCTTGAACGCCATCGCACGCCGCGCCATCCGCAGTGACCCGAACTGGAACGACGGCGACTACTACGGCGGCGCACACCCCGACCGGGGACTGGCGCTCGCCAGACAGCTCGGCCACGTGATGTACCTCTCGAAGGCGTCGATGGCCGACAAGTTCGGCCGCCGGACCGCCACCACCGACACCGCCCTCCCCGCCGACCCCGCGGCCGAGTTCTTCGCCACCCGGGACGTCGAATCCTACCTCGACTACCAGGCCGACACGTTCGTGGCCCGCTTCGACGCCAACAGCTACCTCTACCTGCTGCGCGCCATGGACGCCTACGACCTCGCGGCAGGGCGGCCCTCCGTCGCCGACGCGCTGGCGGCCTTCGACGGCGACGCGCTCGTGCTGTCGTTCACCGGGGACTGGCATTTCACCGCCGCACAGAGCGCGACCGTCGCCGACGCCTTCCGGGCGGGCGGCGCCGCCGGCGTCGCCCACCACGTCGTCGACTCCGACTACGGCCACGACGCGTTCCTCGTCGACTCCGCGGCCGTCGGCCCGCCGCTGGCGGACTTCCTCGCCGCCGGCACCGACGGGGCGGCGGTCACCGACGCCACCGGCGGTGTGTGACACTCCCGAAGCCCGGCAGCACCTGCAGGTGTCGGCGCGGTTTATACCACTGGTGCCGTACCCCCAGTCATGGGCCACGACCACGGACTCCACACCAACAGTGTACACGCCGGCCAGCGCGTCGACCCGGCCACGGGCGCTCGCGCGCCGCCGCTCTACCAGACCACGTCGTACGCCTTCGAGGACAGCGCCGACGCCGCCGGCCAGTTCGCCCTTGAGCGGGACGGCTACATCTACTCGCGGCTGATGAACCCCACCGTGGAGACCCTCCAGGACCGCCTCGCAGCCCTCGAAGGCGGCGTCGGCGCGGTCGCCACCGCGTCCGGAATGGCCGCCCTGGATCTCGCGACGTTCCTGCTGGCACGCGCCGGCGACTCCGTCGTCGCCGCCAGCGACCTCTACGGCGGCACCGTGACGTACCTCACGCACAGCGCCCAGCGCCGCGGCGTCGACACGACGTTCGTGGACGTCCTCGACTACGACGCCTACGCCGACGCCATCGACGCCGACACCGCCTACGTGCTCGTCGAAACCGTCGGCAACCCCAGCCTGATCACGCCCGACCTCGAACGCATCGCCGACATCGCCCACGACAACGGCGTTCCCCTGCTGGTGGACAACACGTTCGCGACCCCCGCGCTGGCAACCCCGATCGACCACGGTGCCGACATCGTCTGGCACTCCACCACCAAATGGATCCACGGTGCCGGCACCACCGTCGGCGGCGCGCTCGTCGACGCCGGCAGCTTCGACTGGGACGCCCACGCCGCCGACTACCCCGAGATCGCCCAGGAAAACCCCGCCTACCACGGCGTGACCTTCACCGATCGCTTCGGGGACGCCGCGTTCACGTACGCCGCCATCGCCCGCGGGCTGCGCGATCTGGGCAACCAGCAGTCGCCGTTCGACGCCTGGCAAACCCTCCAGAAGCTCGAAACGCTCCCGCTGCGCATGCAACAACACTGCCGGAACGCCCAGCTCGTCGCCGAACACCTCCGGGACCACCCCAACGTGTCGTGGGTCAACTACCCCGGACTGGCCGACCACGACACCCACGACAACGCGACCACCTACCTCGATTCGGGCTACGGAGGCATGCTCACGTTCGGCGTCGAGGACGGCTACGACGCCGCCCAAGCGGTCACCGAGGAGACCACGCTTGCCAGCCTGCTGGCGAACGTCGGCGACGCCAAAACGCTCGTGATCCATCCCGCCTCCACCACCCACCAGCAGCTCACCCCCGAAGCCCAGCGCGCCGGCGGTGTGCGCCCCGAGATGGTGCGGGTGTCGGTCGGCATCGAGGACCCCGCCGACATCGTCGCGGACCTCGAAACCGCCATCGAGGCCGCGGTCGGGTCGGCGTAGCGCCGCCCCGCCACGCCGCCGTGGACTGACCACCACCGCATAACACGCCACACCTCCTACGGTCGACGATGGCAACGCGCGACCTCCGCTCCGATGACCCGTCAACCGACCCCGACGCCGATTACGACTACACCAGCGACAGCGTCGAGCGCCCCGGGCTCGTCGACGACCTCCGCGAGCGCGTCGACGGCGACGTGCGCTTCGACAGCTACACGCGCCAGCTGTACGCCACCGACGCCAGCATCTACGAGGCGCTCCCGGTCGGCGTCGTGTTCCCCACGTCCACCGACGACGTCGCCGCCGTGGTCTCGTACTGCGCCGACCGCGGGATCCCCGTGCTCCCCCGCGGCGGCGGCACCAGTCTCGCCGGCCAGGCGGTCAACGAGGCCGTCGTCCTGGATTTCAAACACGCGATGAACGGCTTCGTCGGGTTCGACCCCGAGGCCGAGACCGCGCGCGCCCAGCCCGGGATCACGCTCGCGGCCCTCAACGACGAACTCGCCGCCCACGGTCTGAAGTACGCCCCCGATCCCGCGTGGGGGGACAAGAGCGTGCTCGGCGGGGCCATCGGCAACAACTCCACGGGCGCACACTCCCTGCAGTACGAGAAAGCCGACGGCTACCTCGAATCCGCCGAGGTCGTGCTCGCGGACGGCACGGTGACCACGCTGGGCTGGGTGGACACCGACGACCTCGACGCGCTCGCGGACCCCGACGGCGACCTCGAAGCCCGCATCTACGCCGACCTCCGGCGGCTCCTCGACGAGGAAGCCGACCGGATCCGCGAGCGCTTCCCGGACCTCAAGCGCAACGTCTCGGGGTACAACTACGACCGCCTGCTGGCGGACGCCGAGGCCCACGGCGCGGTGAACGCCGCCCGCCTGCTCGCCGGCAGCGAGGGCACCCTGGGCATCATCACCGAGGCGGAAGTCTCCCTGGAGCCGGTCCCCGCGGAGACCGCGGTGGCGATGCTCACGTACGACGACGTGCGCGACGCCATGCAGGACGTGGCCCCCGTTCTCGATCACGACCCGTCCGCCGTTGAGGTGATGGACGACGTGTTCCTCGATCTCGCGCGGGACACCGACGAGTTCGCCGACGTCGTCGGGCTGCTGCCCGACGGCACGGACTCGACGCTGCTGGTGGAGTTCTACGCCGACAGCCCGGCCGAGGCCCGCCGCCGCGTGGCCGACCTGCTGGCCGACCGCCTGCCCAGCGCCACGCCGGCCGCCGACCCACCCGGAGCCACCACCACCGACGCCCCCGTGCACGCGGTGGACGCACTGGAGGCCTACGACGACGACCGCCAGGCCCACTTCTGGAAGATGCGCAAGGCCGGCCTCCCCATCCTGTTGTCCCGCACCAGCGACGAGAAACATTACCCCTACATCGAGGACACCGCCATCCCCGCCGACCACCTGCCGGCGTTCGTCGCGGACTTCCAGGCCATCCTGGACGACCTCGACACGGTCGCGTCCTACTACGCCCACGCCGGTCCCGGCGTCCTGCACGTCCGCCCGCTCGTGACCCTCGCCGACGAGGCGGGCGTCGCGAAGATGGCCGAAATCGCCGACCGCGTCACCGACCTCGTCGTGGAGTACGGCGGCGCAGTGTCCGGGGAGCACGGCGACGGACGCGCGCGCAGCCAGTGGAACCGCAAGTTCTACGGCGAGGACCTGTGGGCGTCGTTCCGCCGCACCAAGGCGGCCTTCGACCCCGACTGGATCCTCAACCCCGGGCCGGTCTGTGGGGACGCCGCCGGCGAGATCGACATGACCGACCACCTGCGTGTCGCCCCCGACGACGAGTTCGACGCCGGGTTCGACCCCGCACTGAACTGGGACACCGAGAACGGATTCCGGGGCATGACCGAGCTCTGTCACGGCTGTGCCGGGTGCACCGGCCACCAGGACACCACCGGCGGCGTGATGTGTCCGACCTACCGCGCCGCCAACGAGGAGACACTCAGCACGCGCGGGCGTGCGAACATGCTGCGCTCGGCGATGAACGGCCACCTCCCCGCCGACCCCCTCGACGACGAGTTCCTGACGGAGGTGCTGGATCTCTGTGTGGGCTGCAAGGGCTGCAAACTCGACTGCCCCAGCGGCGTGGACATGGCGAAACTCAAAACCGAGGTGAAACACGCCAGCCACCAGGCCGACGGCGTCGGCGTCCTCGACCGGCTGTTCGGCCACACTGAGGCGCTGTTCCACCTGGGGTCGGCGCTCGCGCCCGTCTCGAACTGGGCCACGGCGCTGCCGGGTGCCGGCGCGCTCGCCGAGAAAACCCTGGGCATCGCCGCCGAGCGCGACCTCCCGACGTTCCGGCGGGAGAGCCTCCGGGCGTGGTTCGACGCGCGCGGCGGCAGCCGGGTGCCCGAGGCAGCCGCCGAGCACACGGTCCTGCTTGCGCCCGACCCGTACACCAACTACAGCACGGTCGCCGTCGGGAAAGCCGCAGTGCGCGTGCTGGAGGCCGCGGGCGTCCACGTCGCGCTCCCCGACGGCGTCGGCACCAGCGGGCGGCCGGCGTACTCGCGGGGGTTGATCGACCGCACCCGCCGGATCGCGCGCGAGAACGTCGCGGCGCTCGCGCCGAAGGTCGCGGACGGCTGGGACGTGGTGTACGTCGAACCCTCCGACGCGGTGATGGTCCAAGACGACTACCACGACCTCCTGTCCAGCGCCCCCGCGGCGTCCGTCGCCGCCAACACGTACGGGGTCTGCGAGTATCTCGACCGTCACGGGCTCGACGCGGCCGCCGGCTTCGACGCCGACGGCGAATCGCTGGCCTACCACGGCCACTGCCACCAGAAAGCCCAGCAGCGCGACCACCACGCCGTCGGCGTCCTCCGGCGCGCGGGCTACGAGGTCGACCCGCTGGATTCGACGTGCTGTGGGATGGCCGGCAGCTTCGGCTACGAGGCCGAGCATTACTCGATGAGCCAGGCCATCGCCGACATCCTCGCCGATCAGGTCGCCGACAGCGACGCCGACACCGTGACTGCGCCGGGGTCGTCGTGTCGCAGCCAGCTCAGCGAGCGCGACGACGTCGACACCGACGGTGCCCCGCCACATCCCGTCCAGAAGCTCGCCGACGCGCTGTGAGCGCGGCGCTCACGCGATGCCGTGGTCGTCGAGCACGCGCCCGAGCGCGTCCATCGACGAGACGGTGTGATCGCAGTGGGCGTCGACCCCCGGCTTCGGGTCGACCCCGATCGCGGTGCCCGCGGCGTCCAGCATCGGCACGTCGTTTGCGCCGTCACCCACGGCCACCGCGGCCGCGGGCGTGATCCCAGCCGCCTCGCAGGCGTCCCGGAGCGCGTCGTCTTTCGTGCCCTCGACCAGGGGGCCCTCGACCGCGCCGGTGAGCTCGCCGTCGGCGGCCACGAGGCGATTCCCGACCACGCTGTCGGCGGCCACGCCGGCGGCGTCGAACGCCGCGGCCACGCCCGGCTTGAAGCCGCCGGTCAACACCACGACCCGAACACCCCCATCGCGGAGCTTCGCCACCAGATCGCCCGCGCCGTCACGCAGGCGGACGCCGTCGTAGACAGCGGCGGCCGCCGACTCGGGCAGCCCCGCGACCAACTGGGCGCGCTCCCGGAGGCTGTCGGCGTACGACAGCTCCCCGCGCATCGCGCGCTCGGTGATGGCAGCCACCTCGTCGCCGACGCCCGCGCGCGCCGCGATCCGGTCGAGCATCTCCGACTCGGCCAGCGTGCCGTCGAAGTCGAACGCCACCAGTGTCATGCCCGGAGTTGCCCTGCGGCCAGCATAAACACCCCACATCCGGCAGTATTTCAGCGCCGACCAACACAGCATCGTGTATCACTCTCGGGTGCGGGCTCCGGTAGCGCCCCACACACATGCGGAAACGCTTATCGGCGCGCGCCCTGACCCACTCACATGCGAGTTCTCGTCACCGACCCCATCGCGGACGCCGGCCTCGACCGGCTCCGGGACGCCGGCCACGAGGTCACAACCGCCTACGACGCCACGGGCGACGCGCTCTTAGACGCCGTGAGCGACGCCCACGCGCTGATCGTGCGATCCGGCACCGCTGTCACCGACGCCGTCTTCGAGGCCGCCCCCGACCTCGTCATCGTCGCCCGTGCCGGCATCGGCGTCGACAACATCGACATCGACGCCGCCACCGACCACGGCGTCATGGTCGCCAACGCCCCCGCGGGGAACGTCCGCGCCGCCGCCGAGCACACCGTCGCGCTGGCGTTCGCGGCCGCGCGCTCGATCCCGCAGGCCCACGCCCGCCTCGACGCCGGCTCGTGGGCGAAAGACGACTACCTCGGCACCGAACTCTCCGGCAAGACGCTCGGCGTCGTCGGCCTCGGACGCGTCGGCCAGGAGGTCGCCACGCGCCTCGACAGCCTCGGCATGGACCTGGTCGCCTACGACCCCTACATCGGCGAGGACCGGGCGGCACAGCTCGGCGCGGAGCTGGTCGACATCGAGACCTGCGTCGCGCGCGCGGATTTCCTCACGATCCACGTCCCACTCACCGACGAGACCGACGGCCTCATCGGCGAGGCCGAACTCGCCCGGATGGACGGCGGCTACGTCATCAACGTCGCCCGCGGCGGCGTCGTCGACGAGGACGCGCTGGCCGACGCCGCCCAGGACGGCGTCATCGCGGGGGCCGCCCTCGACGTGTTCCGCACGGAGCCGCTCCCGCCGGCGTCCCCGCTCCACGACGCCGACAGCATCATCACCACGCCACACCTGGGCGCGTCCACGAAGGCCGCCCAGGAGAACGTCGCCACCGACACCGCCGACCAGGTCGTCGCCGCGCTCGCCGGCGATCCGGTGGTGAACGCGCTGAACGCGCCCAGCGCCGAGCGGTCGGCGTTCGACCGCATCCGCCCGTTCGTCGACCTCGCGGAGACCGCCGGCACCGTCGCCGCGGCGCTGTTCGACCCCCGCATCGAGCGCGTCGACGTCACGTACCAGGGCGAGGTCGCCGACGAGGACGTCGCACTCGTCACGGCGGCCGCCCAACAGGGCGCGTTCGCCGGCCTGGAGTGGCAGGTCAACGCGGTCAACGCCCCCCGGGTGGCCGAGAAGCGCGGCATCGCCGTGACGGAGACGAAAAACCACCGCAGCGAGGCCTACCAGAGCCTGGTTTCGGTCACGGTGGGCAACGGCGACGCGGAGCTCACCGTCTCGGGCACGCTGTTCGCCGGCGACGACCCCCGGCTCGTGGAGATCGACGGGTTCCGCGTCGAGGCCGCCCCGAACGGCCACATGCTCGTCGCGCGCAACCACGACACGCCCGGCGTCATCGGGTTCATCGGCGGCGTCCTGGGCACCGCCGAGGTGAACATCGCGGGCATGTTCAACGCCCGCGAAGCCCGCGGCGGGGAGGCGCTCACCGTCTACAACCTCGACGCCGACGTGCCCGCGCGCGCCCTCGACGAACTCGCCGGCGACGACCGCATCGTCGACGTCACCAGCATCGAACTGAACGGCGAGTAGCCCACTCGGGCCGCCGACGGCCCACGCCAGCCGTTTTCCGGCTGGCCGCCCTCCGTGTGGTATGGGTTCGATCAGCGACACGTTCATGGAGAACCGCGAGCGCGTCCAGCCCGACGACACCAACAACTACGCCTCCGCCCACGGGGGCAACGTCGTCAAGTGGATGGACGAGATCGGCGCGATGGCGGCGATGCGCCACGCCGGCAAGACGTGTGTCACCGCCCGCATCAACAGCCTCGACTTCGAGCGCCCCGTCCCACAGGGCGACATCTGCGTCATCCAGGCGTACGCCTACGACACCGGCCACACCAGCATCAAGGTGCGGCTGCGGGCGTTCCGCGAGGACCCGCGAAGCGGCGAGACCGAACAGACCACCGACTCCTACTTCGTGTTCGTGGCCGTCGACGACGACATGCAGCCGACCGCAGTCCCGGACCTCGACGTGGGCAGCGAGCGCTGCCGGGAACTCCGTGAGGCCGCTCTGGCGGGCGAACACGACGAGTAGCCGACTGCCGGGGGGTTGAATCCTGCCGATTTCAGCGCCCTCAAATGCCCGCCAGTCCTCCACGACAACAGTGACATCTCCCAGCGACGACGGCCTCGTTCGTGGATACGCCGGGCGGCTGTTGGTCGCCATCTCCACCGGCTGGTTCGCGATTCAGGCCGGCCGCCTCGTCCTGTCGCCGATGCTGTCGGCGCTCACCGCGGACATCCACATCACCAACACCAAGGCCGGGTTCGCGTTCACGACGCTGTGGGGGTTGTACGCGCTGTTGCAGTACCCGAGCGGCCGCCTCTCCGACGCCCTCTCGCGGAAGACGCTGCTGGTCACCGGGCTCGGGATGGCGTCGGGCGGGTTCGTCGTCCTCGCAACCGCGCGCTCGTACGCCGCGTTGCTGGTGGGGGCGGCCATCGTCGGCACCGGTGCAGGGCTCTACCCCACCGCCGCCCGCGCGCTCGTTGCGGACCTCTACTCGACCAAGCAGGGCCGGGCGTTCGGCCTGCACACCGCCTCCGGCGATCTCGGCGGGATGTCGGCCGCGGGCATCGCCGCGGTCGCGCTCGCGCTCCTCAGCTGGCGGTACGCGTTCGCCCCCATCGTCGGTCTCACCGCCGCCGTCGCCATCGCGTTGCACGTCTGGAGCCGCGAATCGTACGTCTTCGAGCGCCGGTCGCTTGCCGTCCGCGACACCGCCGCCCGCCTCCTCTCGGGGACCCAGTTCCGGTGGATCCTGGTGGCGTACACGCTGTACGCGTTCACCTGGCAGGCCATCGCCGCGTTCCTGCCGACGTTTTTCACCGACGGCAAGGAGTTCGCGCCGGTGGTCGGCACCGTCGCCTTCGGCGCGCTGTTCGCCGTCGGCGCCATCGCCAAACCCACTGCAGGCACGCTGTCGGACACGATCTCCCGGCGCGCGCTCGCCGTCGGCGCGCTCGTGTTGGGCGCGGCCGCGCTCTCCGCGGTCGTGGTGGTGCCGTCCCCCGTGGCCGCCGTCGGTGCGGTGGTGGTGTTCGCGGCGGGGCTGCTGGCGTTCCCGCCGGTGATGCAGTCGTATCTGATGGACGCGTTCCCCCCGGAGTCCGCCGGCGGTGACCTCGGCGCGATGCGCACCGTCTACATCGGGCTGGGCGCGCTCGGCCCGACGTACGTCGGCGCCGTGTCGACCGCCGCCAACTACGAGATCGCGTTCTGGGGGCTGGTCGGCGCGCTGATCGTGGCCGCCGTGATCATCGCGCGCGTCACCTGACGCTCAGAGCGCGTCGAGGACGCCGTCGGCGTCCGCCGGCACCGGCGTGGTGTCGCCCCCGGCGGCGGCCGCGGCGGCCGGGTCTTTCAGCAGGTGGCCGGTGGTCAGACAGACCACGCGCTCGTCGGCGCTGATTTCGCCGCGCTCGCGGAGCGCCAGCAGGCCCGCGACGCTGGCCGCCGACGCCGGCTCCACCCCGATGCCGTCGCCGGCGAGCATGCGCTGGGCGTCCGTGATGCGGTCGTCGGAGACGGCGACGGCGGTGCCACCCGTCTCGTAGACGCCCGGCAGCGCTTTCGGCGCGTTCACCGGGTTTCCAATGCGGATGGCGGTCGCGCGCGTCTCGACGTCCGTCCAGCGCTCGGTGCGCCCGCGGCCCGCCTCGACGGCTTCGACCATCGGTGCCGCCCCCGCGGCCTGCACGCCGGTGAGCGCCGGCATCTCGTCGTCGGTCATCGCGCCCGCCGCGACGAGTTCGCGGAACGCCTTGTAGAGGGCCGCCGTGTTCCCGGCGTTCCCCACCGGGAGCACGATGCGGTCGGGCCACTCGCCGGTGGCCGTCCGGGACTGCTCAAGGAGCTCGAACGCGATGGTCTTCTGGCCCTCCAGGCGGAACGGGTTCAGGCTGTTCAGGAGGTACGCCTCCCCGCGGGCGGCGAGTTCGGCGACCACGTCCAGGCAGTCGTCGAAGTTGCCGTCGACCTCGCAGATGCGTGCGCCGTGCAGCGCCGCCTGCGCGATCTTCCCCGCCGCCACCTTGCCCGCGGGGAGCAACACCAACACGGGGGTGTCGGCGCGCCCGCCGTACGCCGCCAGCGCCGCCGACGTGTTCCCCGTCGACGCGCACGCCAGCCGGTCGACGCCGAGGCGCTCGGCGACCCGGACGCCCACGGTCATCCCGCGGTCCTTGAAGCTCCCCGTCGGGTTCATTCCCTCGTGTTTCACGCGGACGTCGGCCACGCCGGCCGCCGCCGCGACGTCGGGTGCCTCGTACAGCGGCGTGTCGCCCTCCTGGACGGAGACGCCCGCGTCGACCGGGAGCGCGTCGGCGTACCGCCAGACCCCGCGCCCACTGAACGCCTCGAATCCCGGGTAGTCGGCGTACCGCGCCTCCAGCAGGCCGCTGCACTCCGGGCACCGGTACACCACGTCCGCGAACGGTGCCAGCGTCCCACCACACTCCACGCACGCCAGCCAGACGCCGTCGGTCGCGCACGCCGGCGTCTCGCCCGCCAGCGAAAGGTCAGTCATGGCTCGGTCTCCGTGGGCGACCCACAAATACCAGGCGGGTGGTGTGAGTATTGCCACCGACCTCCGGGGGTCAGTCCGACACCACGTCGCTGCGCCAGCCGGGGTCGTGGCCGCCGGCCAGCAGGTCAGCCCGACACGCCGGACAGTAATGCGGGGGTTTCGTGGCGCTCTCGGGGACGTAGACCGCGCCGCCACACGTCACACACGCGTCGTCGACGACGGTCACGCAGTCCGCACAGAGGTTGAAATCGTCGACTGTCAGCTCGCGCAGCCCGTCGAGTTGTTTGTCGAGGGTGTACTCGTCGATGACCGACTGACAGTTGTGGCACGGTTGCATTGCGATACGTCTTGATGGTCGTTCTCATGGCACAAGAAGTTGTCCCCGACGGCGACACGGCACCCGCCCTCAGGCCAGCGTCACGGCGGTGCCGTACGCGATGACCTCCGAGCCGCCGTTCGCGATCTCCGAACTCTCCAAGCGCACGTTCACAACCGCGTCAGCGCCCATCGACCGCGCGTCCTCGGCCATCCGATCCAGCGCGTCGTCGCGGGCGTCGGTCAACAGCTCCGAGTACGCCTTCAACTCGCCGCCGGTGATGTTCCGGATGCTCTGCGTGATGTCCCGGCCGACGTTCCGGGCTTTCACCGTGTTCCCGCGCGCGACGCCCAGCGACTCCGTGATCTCGCGCCCGGGCACGGTCTCGGTCGTAACGAACTCCATACTCCGGGGTTTCGGCCGCTGGAACAAAAACCTCAGCCCCGCACGCAGCCACTGCGATCCGGCCCGCGCTCACCCGCCCACCGACGGCGTGACCCGGATGCCAGCCCGTCCGTTGAGCCCACGCACCACCGGATCACGCCGCCCCCCGTCGACCACCACCGCCTCCGCGACCCCGCCTGCGACCGCCGCCTCGGCCGCCACCACCGCCTCCGACACGCCGTCGGCGTCCGCCACCACCACCAGCGAGGCGTCCAACGCCCCGGCGATGGCGGCCGCCGCGCGGTCGACGTCTCCCGACACCACGGGCACGCATCCGGCGTCGCACTCCTCGGCCAGCACGGCCGCACTCACACACTCCCGGTCCCCCGCCAGGACGGCCGCCTCGTCGAGCGCCACGCCCGGTACGCCGACCGCCCGGAACGCCGCCAGCACGTCCTCCGCGGCCGCCGCCCCGTCGCACACGACCACGACCGCCTCGCCGTTCGCCGCGAGATGCGCCACATCGGCCGCCGCCACTCCCGGATCGCCGGCCGCACTGAGCGCCACGACGACCGTCATCCGCCCCGCCCCCACTCACACATACCCCGACACCTCCGCGGCCAGCGCGTCCGCAGCGTCCGCCAGCGACGCCCGTTCGGCCGCCAGCACCGCCTCGTCGGCGTCGATCCCGTCGCGCACGTCCGCCACGGCGGCCTCGACGGCCGCCGGTGCCGGGCCGCCCGCCGAATCCCTGGCGGCGACGCTCCCCACGGGATCCAGCGCGTCAGCCACCGCCGCCGGCTCCACGACCGCGGACAACGGCTCCCCGGTCACCGCCTCGGTCGCGGCCGCCACCGCGTCCAGGGTCGCCCCCTCGCCGCCGCGCTCGGCCGCCAGCGCCACGACCTCGTGGGCCGTCCGGAACGGCAGCCCCCCCGCCGCGAGCGCGTCCGCCACACCGGTCGCGGTCGAAAACCCCTCGCCCGCCGCGGCTTCGAGGTCGTCAGCGGGCCAGCCCGCGGTCGCCACCACGCCCGCCGCCACCTCGACCGCGCTGGTCACGCCGTCCACGGCGGTCCACGCGTGCCCGGTCGCACGCTGCAGGTCGCGGTTGTACGCCCGCGGCAGCCCCTGCAGCGTCGTCGCGAGGGCTTGCTGCGCGCCCACCGCGTCGCCCGCGGTCGCGCGCACCAACTCCATGGTGTCCGGGTTCTTCTTCTGGGGCATGATCGACGACGTCGACGCGTAGTCGTCGCTCACCTCGACGAACCCGCGGTTCGCGAAGAACACCACGTCCGCGGCCAGCCCCGAACACGTCACCGCCACCGACGCCAGCGCGCTCACCGCCTCCAGCAGGAAATCACGGCTGGCGGCGGCGTCGGCCGCGTTCGCCACGACGCCGTCGAACCCCAGCAGGGCGGCCGTGCGCTCGCGGTCGACGCCGAAGGTGGTGCCGGCGAACGCCGCCGCGCCCAGCGGCGACTCGTTCGTGCGCCCGTAGGCGTCGCACAGCCGGCCGGTGTCGCGGGCGAGCGTCCCCGCGTACGAGAGCGCCCAGTGCGCGACGGTCGTCGGCTGTGCGGGCTGCAGGTGCGTGAACCCCGGCATCACCGTCTCGGCCTCCGCCGCCGCGACGTCGGCCAGCGCACTCCGCAGCGCCACCACGACCTCGATGGCGTCCAGCAGGTCCGCGCGCAGCCGGTACCGGATGCACGCCGCCACCTCGTCGTTGCGCGACCGCGCGGTGTGTAGCTTCCCGCCGTCACGCCCGACAGCCTCCACGACCGCCGTCTCGATGGCCTCGTGCACGTCCTCGCCCGGGGGCAGCGCGTCGAACCCCGCCGCCTCGACGTCGGCCAGCGCGCCCAGGATCGCTGCCGCCGCCTCGTCGCCGATAATATCCTGCTCGGCGAGCATCACGACGTGTGCGCGGTCCACCGCGAGGTCCGCCTCGAAGATGCGGCCGTCGCCGTCCATCGACGAGAGGAACGAGCGTGCGGGCCCGCCGCTGAACCGGTCGCGGCGCACCACCGGATCGCCGCCCCCGGTCATTTGTTGCCGTCGAACGCCGCGTTCGCCAACCGCGACTGGAAGCCGTGGTACTTCGCGACCCCCGTGGCGTCGGCCTGCTCGATCCCCGCCACGGTTTCGGTGTTGAACGACGCCGCGTCCGCGGAGTACACCGCGTGCTCGCTCTCGCGGGCGATCGGGCGCGCCCGCCCACCCTCGAAGGCGATGGTCACCGTGCCACTGACCGCCGACTGGGTTTCGTCCAGATACCCGTTCAGCGCGTCCATCAGCGGATGCTCGACGACCCCCTCGTAGGCCTTTTGCGCCCACTGCTGGCTCACCGCCGCGGTGAAATCCCGCTCGGCCTTCGTCAACACGAGCCCCTCTAAGGCCTTGTGGGCCGCCAGCAGCGTGGTCGCGGCCGGATGCTCGTAGTTCTCGCGGACTTTCAGCCCCAGCATGCGGTCTTCGAGCATGTCCGTGCGGCCGACGCCGTAGCTCCCCGCACGGTCGTTCAGCGCCTCGATGAGCGCCACCGGCTCCATCGCCGTCCCGTCGACGGCAACCGGCACCCCGGCCTCGAAGGTGATGTCGACGGTGCCCGTCTCACCGCTCGGCGCGTCGGTCCACGCGTAGATGTCCGCGGGCGGCTGGTAGTCGGGCTCCTCCAGGTGGCCGCCCTCCACGCTGCGACTCCAGAGGTTCGTGTCGATGCTCCACTCGCCCTCGTTGCCCGCCTCCACCGGGAGGTCGCGCTCGGCGGCGTACTCGATCTCCCACTCGCGGGTCAACCCGAGCTCGCGGACGGGCGCACACACGTCGTGGTCGCTGGCGCGCCACACCGCCTCGAAGCGCAACTGGTCGTTTCCCTTCCCCGTGCAGCCGTGGGCCAGCGCCGCACAGCCCTCGGCTTCGGCCACCGACAGGATGGCGTCGGCGATGACCGGGCGGGCAAGCGCGGTGCCGAGCGGATACCCCTGGTAGGTCGCGTTGGCCCGCACGGCGTCGAAACACAGCGCGGCGAACTCGGCCGTGGCGTCGACGACGTGGTGCTCGACGCCCAGCGCGGCGGCGGTCTCCCGGGCCGCCGCGAACTCGGCGTCGGGCTGCCCGACGTCGACGGTGACGCCGATCACGTCGTCGTAGCCGTACTCCTCTTTCAACAGCGGGACACAGACTGTCGTGTCGAGCCCGCCCGAGAAGGCGAGCGCGACGGTTCCTGATGGCATTGTGTGTGTAGCGTATCGCAGCGGTCGAACGGCGGTGCGGTCGACGACGAACGGTAGAACAGGGCTAGCTATAGGGGGTCACGGGGACCCCGTCGTCGTCGGCGCTGCGACACGCCAGCCGCGGCGCTCCCGGCGGACAGCGGCGACCGCACGCTGGTGGGAGCCGGCGGCGTCATCTACCTCCGAGAAACGCAGCCACCGAGTTAAACGTTTCCTGGCAACTAGTCACATGGACGTCGGTAGGCTCTTAGTCGTCGTCACGCAAACCCGCCCATGCCCCGCGCACGCGGCGCGCTCGACACGGACTCGCTGGTGAAAATCGCCCTCGCGCTGGTCGTCGTCTGGCTCGCGATCGAAGTCCTCGATGCACTCCTCGGCGCGCTCACCGCCGCCCTCCGGCTCGCACGCCCACTCATCGCGCTCGTGATCGTCATCGTCGTTGCCCTCTGGCTGCTCGACGAACTGTAGGAACAACGTCAGGGCTTTCACGATCCACGCCCGACGGACGGGCGTGTACAGCGTGAACGCGCCGGTTCCGCCCGCCGTCAACGAGATCGCGGCCGACCTCCGGCCCGCGCTCACCGAGTTCGACCGCGTCCGCCAGCGCCACGAACAGACGCTGCTGGTCAAGCGCGTGCCCGCCGACACCCGCAAGGAAGCGCTGGCGGCGTGGCAGACCGCCCAGGACGCCCTCCAAGGCGCGCCCGCCGCCCAAGCCCGCATCTCGGAGATCGACACCTTCCAGAACCCGCCCAACGGCTCCAGTCCGGTCGTCTACCTCGCCGTCGAGAGCCCCGGCATCCACCACCTCCACGACCGCCTCTGTGACCCCTTCGACCCCGTTCCCGTGATGGAGGGCGGCGACGACTACGACCCCCACGTCACGCTGGCCCGCGACGCCGACGGGTTCCGCGGCCAGCGCGCCGTCGACGCCATCGACGGCCGCGCGGTCGGCCCCGTCACCTGGACCATCGACGAACTCTCCCTCTACGACGCCACCGTCGGCGAACCCGTCGACACCGTCTCGCTGCCGGCGTAACGCCGCCTACGGAGTCGGCGGATCGCCACCGTACGCCCCCAGATCGCCGTAGAAGTTCAACAACGAGAACCGCAGCTTCTCCGGATCGACGTCCACCATCTCCGCGCGCTCGCTCGGCGGGAACGTCGGGTTCACCGAATACTTCTGCATCCCGGTGCGGCTCGCTGCCGTGTACCGTCGATCGACCAACATCCGCACGCCGAAGTCCTCCGGCGACCGAATCACGCGCCCCATCGCCTGGCGGGTCTTCCGCACGGTCGGGATCTCCACCGCGTACCGCCAGCCGGCGTCCTGGCGGTCGCTGCGAAGTCCCTGGTCGGCATCGCGGTCCGCGAACGCCTGGGCGTACGCGTCCTGGACGGCCTCGGTCCGCGCGTCCAGATGCGGGTACGGGACGCCGACGACCGCGACCGTCCGCGCGTCGTCACCGTCGAAGCTCACGCCCTCGGCCAGGGTCCCCCACAGCGACGTGAACAGCGCGCCGTCCCCGTCGGCGACGAACGCCTCCCGGAGGTCGTCAGCCGCCACCCCCGGTTCGTCCAGATACCGCGTGGCGTCGCAGTCCGCCAGCAGGTCGTGGTAGCGCTTCGCCTCGGCGTAACTCGGGAAGAAAAACAGACAGTTGCCCGGCGTGTACGCCGCGGCGTCCCGGAGCGCGCCCGCGACCGCCTGCTGGGTCGCGCGGTCCTCGCGGTTCGAGGAGAACAACGGCTCGGTGTCGACGGCGAACGTCCGGCGGCGGTCCTCCGGGAACTGCAGCCCGAACGCCAACTCCACGGGGTCGTCCAACCCCAACACGTCGCCGATCACGTCGAAGGGCCGCAGCGTCGCACTCATCAGGACGCTTGCGTGCACGGCGTCGAACAGGTCGGTGGTCACCTCCCGCGGGATGCAGGTGTAGCGCTCGGCCCGCCCGTACACCGCCTCGGTGCGGTCGTCGCGGCGCACCGCCGTCGTCGGATACTGCCCGAACTCGCCGCCGCGCTCGACGTACGCCTCTACGAACTCGGCGGCGGCCAGCACGTGGCACTCCCGGCGGGTCGTCGCGTCGCCGTTCCGATACGCGTCCTCGTACTCCCCGTCCAGGTACTCCCCCAACCCCAGGGCGTCGGTGACGTCCTCGGTGATCCCCGGGCCGGTGTACGACTGGAGGAACGCCAGCGTCAGGTCGTCCCGGCGGTCGTCGTTGGCGACCGGCACGTCCACCCAGTTCGACTCCACCGCCGACTTCGTGTCCGCCGGTCCATCGCCGCCCGGACGCAGCGCGTCCTCGTAGGTCTCGACGAGCGCATCCCGGAACGCCCCGAGCACGCGCTCGGCGGCCGCTGCCCGCTGATCGCTCGTGTCCTGGAGCTCGTCCAGGGCGCTGTCGAGGGTCTGCTCGGTGAGCGTCTCGGCGGCGTGGTCGCGGGCGGCGTCCTCGATGTTGTGCGCCTCGTCGAACACCACCACCACGTCCTCGGGGTCCCGGCCCAACCAGCGGAAGAACTGCGCCCGAATCCCCGGGTCCAGCAGGTGGTGGTAGTTGCAGACCGCCAGATCCACGCCCTCGATGCCGTCCTTGAGGAGCTCGTACCCGCAGAACCCCGCCTCCTCGGCGTAGCCGTAGATGTCCTCCGGGGTGCGGACGTCGTCGTACAGCCACTGGTAGAACTCGTCGGTGTTCCCCACGAGGTTCTGGCGGTAGCGCTCGCAGACGTTGCCGTCCTGGAGGGCCGCCAACTCCGACTCGACGGCTTCCAGCTCGTCCATGACGGCCTGCCGGGCGTCGGCGGCCTCGGTGTCGCCGTCCTGTGCCTCGTCGAGCAGAGCGCGCTGGCGTTCTTCGAGCTGGCGTTTGTCCCGGGTGGCGTCCACGAGCTCGTGGGTGTTGTCCCGCAGCACCTGGCACTCCTCGTAGTCCACGTCGATGTGACACATCGACCCCTTGCCCTTGAACACGACCGCGCGGATGGGTTCGGTGGCGTGTATCTCGCGGGCCTCGCGCACGAACTGGCGCATCTGCTGGTGGACGTTGGTCGTGATGACGACCGTTTTGTCCTCGGCCTGGGCGTGCGACAGCGCCGGCGCGAGCGCGGCAAGGGTTTTGCCCGTTCCGCACGCCCCCTCGAACAACACGTTGGTGCCGCCGTCGAGTGCGTCCCGGATCGCGTCCATCGCGGCCCGCTGGTTGTCGTACGGCGACGGCTTCGGGAAGAACTGCATGTAGTCGGGGGTGTCGTCTCTGCGTGCGGCCACGGTGTCCCGGAATACGAACGGCTTGCGGTATAAACCTCCGGCTCAGCGCGACGACCGCCACAAACGCCCTGTTTTAGGCCGACCAAAACACATATGATAGCACCGCTGCATAGGGCCTGATATGCCAGTTACGCGGGACGCTGACGACGACACCGAAGACCGCCTCACCGCCCTCCAATCTTCGCCGGAGCGAACCGTATTCACCGAGGATGGCAACGCCGACGGCTGGCTCTCGACGGACCTCACGGTAGACGTCGAACGCTAGTCGCGAAAGAACAGTGGTGGGTTCTCGCCGGCTTACTCCAGGGCGCCCTGCGTGACGAGCGTGTCGTCCTCCAGGTAGTGCTCGATGTGGTGGGCGTCGTCTTCGAGCTCGATAAGCCCCTCACGGAGCATGTGTGCCGTCGCGTGGTCGCCGAGGTTCTCCGCGAGTTCGGTGTGTTCGCGGGTGGCCTCGATGATGTCCCCGTAGATCGCCATGTCGTTCGCCAGCGACGTCCGGATGTCGTAGACGTCCTCGTCCTCGACGTCGACGGACGCCTCGGCCTGCAGTGTCTCGGGGCTGGCGTGGGGCACGCCACCAAGCGCTTGCACGCGCTCGGCGAGCTCGTCGGCGACCTCCTCGGCCGTCTCGGCGGCCTCACCGAGGAACAGGTGCAGGTCCCGGAACTCCGCCCCCTCCACGTTCCAGTGGTGCTTCTTGAGCTGGTGGTAGAGGACGTACACGTTCGCGAGATCGGCGTTCAGGGCGTCTACACACTGTTCGGCGCGGTCGGCGTCCATCCGCAGTGCGTCCGACCCTTCGACTTCACCGGCGGTCGCTCGCGCGTTCTTTTGCGTGCTCATAACGATTACACGTTGGACCGCCTGCCACTTAAAGCTTTCCGCTGCATCCAAATTTTGTTTGGCGTACCAAAAACAAATTTCTTCGATAGCCGTTGTTATTCTCTGTGATGGCGTACTCGGGGCCACCCAAACACCACGCACAGCCGAGTGGGCCTCCCCACCGGCCGCAACGCTCACACGCCCCCACACACTACGCCACACCGATGATCGCCGTCCTCGCTGACACACACAGCGACACCGACCACGCGCTCACCGGCCACGCCCGTCAGGCAGTCGCCGACGCCGACGCCGTCGTGCACGCCGGCGACTTCACCACCGAATCGTCCCTGGACGCCTTCCACGACGCCGCCACCCGCCTCCACGCCGTCCACGGCAACGCCGACTCCCCCGCCGTCCGCGACCGCCTCCCGCCGGCCCGCACGATCACCACCGCCGGCCTCCGCATCGCGCTCACCCACCGCCAACCCGGCGGCGACACGGCGCTGTCGCTGTTCGGCCGCGAACGAGGCGCCGACATCGTCGTCTCCGGCCACACCCACACCCCGACGCTCACCACCACGCCCACAGCCGTCCTCCTCAACCCCGGTAGCCACGCCGACCCACGCGGCTCCCCGGCTGCACACGCGACTCTCCACCCAACCGACCACGGCGTCCGCATTGCGATCTCCACCCGCGACGGCGACACCATCCGTTCGACCCACGTCTCACGCGACTAGCCTCGCACACTCGTCTACACGCGGTTCAAGGCGAGTACCACGGGGTGGGTTCACCAGGCCGCCCTCGCCTTTGCGATCACGGCACCGACACCAAGCCCCACAACCAGCAGCCCACCACCGGCCACCACCGCCTCGCGAAGCCCATACCGCGCCACCTGCATCAGCGTCCACACGGCGTCCCAACTCGTGGCCGCTCCCGGAGCCGCCTGCGCCGCCGCACCGGTCCCGATCTGTACGCCGCTTGCACCGCCACCGCCGACGTGTTGCACCGCAACGGTCGCCAGACTCACCGCGCCGATCCCGCCGAACAACCCCGACAGCGCCGCCCGCACGCTCTCGCCGTCCTCTTCGCTGCCCGCGAACAACACCACCGGCGTGTCGCGCGCCCCGTACACGCTCATCTCCCGCCCCTTCGAGGAATACCGCGTGTCACACTCCTGGACCAACGCCGCGCCTTCGAGGCGATCGAGATGGTACTGGATGTTCTGCAGGGAGGTCTCCATGTCCGCGGCGAGTTCCGACGGCGTCGATGGCGTGTCGTGGACGGCTGCGTAGATGTCCCGCGCCGTCTCGGACCCCAGCGCCGACAGCAGCTGGTCCGCATCGTCGGAATCAACCCCGACAACCCGTGGGCCATCACTGGACGCCGACGGCTCCGACGCCGATGGGAGGAGCCCGGTCATTACGAAACAGTATCACCAATCTATGATTAATGTTTTGTTACCTTGCGTGTGTATTCTTCCCGACGACCCGAAACCACTATGCCACACGCCATGCATCACTCCCTCATGGCCTCGCTCGGACCCGTCTTCTACGTCTTCGCGGCTGCGCTCCTGCTGTTCGTGTTCTTCACCTTCCTGTTCATCCGGCGCACCGTCGCCAGTTTCCGCGACGGCGTCGAGAACAGCAACCGGGATTAGACGACCTCCCCCGCCGCCGACACCACCGCCGCGATGTCCGCGCCCCCGATGTCGCGGTGCGTGCAAAACCGGACCGTGTACTCGCCGTCCGCCGTCCCCAGCACGCCCTCTTCCTCACAGCCCGCCAGGAACGCCGCGGCGGTCACGTCCGCGTCCCGAGTGTCCGCGAGCACGATGTTCGTGTCCGGTTCGGCCGCCGTCACCCCCGGAAGCGCGTCGAGGTCCTCGGCCAGCCGACGCGCGTTCTCGTGGTCCTCGTGGACTCGGTGGCGGTTCTCCAGGGCGCACACGCCCGCCGCCGCGACCATGCCCGCCTGCTGCATCCCACCCCCGTACATCTCCTGCACGCGTCGGGCCGACGCCACGAACGACTCGCTTCCCGCCAGCACTGCCCCCATGGGTGCGCCCAGCCCCGTCGACAGACACACCGCCACCGAATCCACCGGCGACAGCAGCGTCGCCGCATCGACGCCCAGCGCGGTCGCAGCGCTGAACACCCGCGTCCCGTCGACGTGCACCGGCACGTCGTGCTCGTGGGCGGTCTCCACGGCAGCCGCGAACGCGTCGACGGGCGCCACGACCCCGCCGTTCGCCCCGTGTGCGATCTCCACGCACGCCAGCCCGACCTCCGGCCGGTGCCCACCCCCCGCCGTGATCTCGGCGGCCACCTGCTCCGCGGTCGGACAGCCGGTTTCGCCGCCGTCGAACGCGCGCGCCTGCACCCCAGCGTGTTGTGCCAGCCCGCCACTCCCCCGCCTGTAGCTGTGGCTGGCCCGCTCGACGAGCACGCTCTGCCCGCGGGCGGTGTGTACCTGCGCCCCGATCTGGTTGGCCATCGTCCGGCTCGGCACGAACACGGCCGCCGCCATGCCCACGGCGTCCGCCGCCGTCGCCTCCACCGCTGCCACAGCCGGGTCGTCGCCGTGCTCGCCGTGCTCGACCGGCGCCTGGGCCGCCGCCTCCCGCATCGCCTCGGTCGGCGTGGCGACCGTGTCGCTGCGAAGATCGATCATATCGGGACATCCACCCCCAGGGGGAAAAGTCATCCTGCCAGTTACGTTCCGAAACATCCAACAGGCAGTTCCGACCACGTGACAGCATGGATTCACGCATCCGCCAGCACGCAGCGGTCATCGTCGACCGATGCATCGACCTGCAGCCCGACGAGAACGTCGTGGTGAGCCTGCCGCCGGTCGCCGAGGACCTCCGCGTCGCCCTCTACGAGAAGATCGGTGAAGTCGGCGCGAACCCCGTGATGCTCGCCCGTGGTGACCGCGGTATCGGCACGGACCGCGCGGCGCGCGCGTACCTCCAGGCGATCGACGCCGAGGACCTCTCCACGCCCGAACACCTCCTGCAGCTCTACGAGCACGCCGACGCCGCCGTCGTGGGCCGACCACACCGCAACGTCACCGAGCAGAGCGACGTGTCCACGGAGCTGGGGGCGGCGTTCGCGGAAGCCCACCGCGACGTGCTCAACGCCCGGCTGTCGACGAAGTGGTGTCTCACCCAGTACCCCGCCCCGGCCGACGCCCAACTCGCGGGCATGTCGACGGCCGCCTACGAGGACTTCGTCTACGACGCCGTGAACAAAGACTGGGACGCCGTCGAGGACCACCAACAGCAGATGGTGGACATCCTGAACCCCGCCGAGGAAGTCCGCATCGTCTCCGGGGACACCACCGACGTCACGATGAGCGTCGCGGACATGACGACGCTGAACGACTGCGGGTCGAACAACCTGCCCGCCGGCGAGGTGTTCACCGCACCCGTTCCGGACTCCGTGGAGGGGGAGGTCGTCTTCGACAAGCCGGTGTACCATCAGGCCCGCGAGATCCAGGGCGCAGCGCTGACCTTCGAGGACGGCGAAGTCGTGTCGTTCAGCGCCGAGCAAAACGAGGACGTGCTCGCGGCCATCCTGGACACCGACGACGGCGCACGGCGGCTGGGCGAGCTGGGGATCGGGATGAACCGGGACATCGACCGGTTCACGTACAACATGCTGTTCGACGAGAAGATGGGCGACACCGTCCACATGGCCCTCGGGCGCGCGTACCCCGAGACGGTCGGCGAGGGCGTCGAGCAAAACGACTCCGCGAAGCACGTCGACATGATCGTGGACATGAGCGAGGACTCGTTCATCGAGGTCGACGGCGAGATCGTCCAGCGCAACGGGACGTTCGTCTTCGAGGACGGCTTCGACGCGTAAGCGGGCTCCCCTGAGGCCGGTTCCGATGTCGTCCGGCTTGCACGGTAGCCGACTGCCATAGCCGTGTTCTATGGTATCATTTGACATCATTGATTTTAATATGTTTGGGAATATATCAATTATCCGTGCCTAAGCTCGATTGTCCGGACTGCGGTCGCTCCATCGCGATGCACGAACTCGAAACCCGGACGGTCGCACAGACCGCCGGCTTTGAAACGAGCTATCGCTGCCCGTTCTGTCGCACCGACTTCCAGGAAGTCACGCAGCTCATGTAACCGCCGCTGGCGGTGCTCGTTCTCAGTGCCACGCCCCGCCGCCAGCCGACGCCACGGGCACGAGGGGATTCGAACCCCCGACATTTCGGTTAGAAGCCGAACGCTCTGTCCGGACTGAGCTACGCGCCCGCATCCGGCAGTACCACCGGGTGGCGTAAAAATCGACTGGATGACAGCCACGGCTCACACGCCCGGCAGCCACACCGAAGCACACACGTGGCGGGGTCGCTTGCAGTCTACCAATGAGAGTCATCGGGACCGTGGGCATGCCGGGCTCCGGGAAAAGCGAGGCCGCGACGGTGGCCGCCAACGCCGGCATCCCCGTGCTCGTCATGGGTGACGTGATCCGGCAGGAGTGTCGCGACCGGGGCCTGGATCCCGCCCAACACCACGGCCGCATCGCGCAAGCGCTCCGCGACGAACACGGCCCGGGCGCGATCGCCCACCAGTCACTCCCCATCATCGAGGACCACCTCACCGACGCCACGACGGTCCTCGTCGACGGGATCCGCTCGGACGTGGAAGTGACCACGTTCCGCGACGCGTTCGGCGACGACTTCACGCTCGTGCACGTCTCCGCCCCCCGAGAGTTACGCAAAGCCCGCATCGAGGACCGCGACCGACCCGGCGACACCGACGGCGAACCCCTCGACGCCCGCGAGGACCGCGAGCGCGGCTTCGGAATGGACGACGCCATCGACCTGGCCGACGTCCGCATCGAGAACACCGACAGCCTCGACGCGTTCCACGACGCGGTCCGAGACCTGCTCGCCGCCGACACACCCTACACTGAGGTGCCCGACAACCATGACTGACACCACCGACGTGACTGTCCGCGTGACCGCGCCCGTCTACCCCACCGAACCCGACGACCGTGTGGCCGACGCCATCCTCCGGCTGTTCCCCGACGCCACGGTCACCGTCGAGGACGACCGTGCGGTCGCCGAGACCGACACGACGGCGTCGTTCCGCGAGCAACTGTTCGACCAGCGCATCCTCGACACGGCGCGCGAACAGTTCCAGGCCTCCCAGACGGACGCCGGGTTCAGCTTCGACCTCAAAAAGCAGGCGGCGTTCAACGGCACGGTCAACTTCGCGGTCGGGAACCCCGACGAACTCGGCGACCTCCACGTCGAGGTCACGGTCGCCGAGCCGGCCGTCCAACAGTTCATCGACCACCTCGCACCCCCCACCGACGGCGGCGAGCCCCTCGAAGACCCCTGACCGCGGTCACACGAGCAACACGGCGATCGCGGCCGAGATGAACACCACTTTTGCGGCGATGTTGACGGCGATGACCTTCGACCCGAAGCGCGCCCCCCAGATGCCGTACTGGAACGGGATCGAGCGCTTGAACGTCGACACCGCGAACGACACGATCCCCCCGACGAGCATCGTGGCGACCGCCTCGGCCGCGGTGAACTCCCCGGGGACGTGTGGCGCGATGAAGATCGCGCCGGTCGTGGTGTCGACGGCGAACGTCGCGACCGCCGGCACCGCGACCCCGGGCAGCCCGAGCACCGACGTGAGCGGCTCCGCGGCGGCCGTGAACGCGGTCACGTCGTAGGTCTCGGTGAGGAAGACGACCGCCGCGTACACCACCGCCAACCGGGGCACGAGGGTTTTCAGCTTCCCACCGGTCTTCGTGAGCGCGCCGGCGACGGTCTCCCGCGTCGACTCGTCGGCGGCGTCCTCACCCGGCATCGTCACCCCGGCGTCAGACGCCGACGCGACGTCGTCCTCGGACAACACCACCGCACCCGCGAGCACGCCCGCGGCCGTGATCCCGAGGCTCACGGCGGCGCGCGCGCCGACGTACATCAGCCCCAGGCGGAGCCCCAGAATCGGGAGCAACACCGGCGCGTAGAACGTGAAGATGTGTTGCACGAAGCCGAAGAACGTGTTGATGGTGATGGCGACGAGCGTCGCCCGATCGCTGAGCACGCCGGCGTCCCGGTACTCCTTGAGCATGCCGTAGCCCGCCGTCGGGGACGCGGTCGTGGCCAGGATCGCGGTGCCGACCTCGTCGGGCAGGTTCGCGGGACCGGTCAGCGGCGTGGCGAACCGCGCAACGTAATCAACCGCGCCGAACGCCACGGCGAGGTTCGCCAGCGTCAGTCCCACCGCGATCGCGGCAGCCACGCCCACCACTCGGGGTGCGACCGCCCACAGCAGCGCCACCAGTTGCACGCCGCCCGCTTCGTGACTCGTGGAGTTACTGGTGTCGGTTTCGGCGACGCACGCCACCTGCTGACGGCGCTCACACGAGCACCTCGACCGCACCGAACAACACGACCACACCCAGCACGTCACAGGTGTTCGTGACCACTGGAATCACCACGTCGTCGGGGTCCAGTTCGAACCGGTAGGCGGCGTACGTCGCCAGCAGCGTGACCGCGACCGCAAGCACCGCAAGCGACGCGCCCGCCACCGCCGCCACGGCGATGACAACGCCCACCGGGAGGCGAACGCTGCCGGTGGCCGCTGCCACCCCCCACGCGCCAGCGCCCACCACGGGGAACACCGTGATCGCCAGCATCACGGTCGCAACGACGTTCCCCGCCAGGTCGTCGTCGCCGGGATCGAACGACAGCGTCCCCAAGTGGAACGCCGTCGACAGCCGGGACGCCAGAATGCTCCCGAGGTTCCCCGCCGTCCCGATCGTCACCGGCACCAACACCAGCAGCGACGGATACTGCAGCAGCGTCGCCTCAAACGTTCCGAGCACGAGCCCGCTGCCGACCTCCACGACCGTCAGCGCGAGCAGGATCGGGAGGGTGGCACGCGTGATCGCCCGCACCGACCACGTCCGGGGCACTCACACACCCCCCACGATCAGCCGCACCGCAAGCACTAGGAACGCCAACCCGAACAGGTCCCCGGTGGTCGTCACCAGCGGCCCGACCAGCGTGTCCGGGTTGTAGCCGCGCCGATACCCCGCGAACACGACCGCTACCACCGCGCCCGTGAGCGCCACGCCGGACAACAACCCCGCGACGAGCGCAACCCCGACCAGCGTCGCCAGCCCAGCCACCGGCCGCCCAAGCGCCGTCAGCACGCCGAACGCGACGGCGGCCGCGAACCCGCTCGCAAGCAGGCCGTTCCCCATCGCTGCCCCGACGGCCGCCCGCAGTCGCCGGTCCCCGGCGGCGACGTGTGGCTCGATTATGCCCTGGTGGAGGCCGGTGGCCAGGCGCGCGCCGAACGACGCGTACACGTTCCCCCGTGTCGCCAGCAACGCCGGCACCACCACAAGCAGCCCGTCGACGGCCTCCAGTTGCGCACGCATCCCGCCCAGGACTGCGCCCGCAAACAGCCCGCCCAGGACGCTTGCCGCCAGCGCTGGCGCGGCCTCACGGTAGGCGGTGGCAGCCACGCGCCGAACGCTCATACTCCCCGAATCGAGGCCCGCGCGTATAAAAACCCGGACGCACGCCGCCTCAGAACATGCCGCCGAACCCGCCACCGCCGCCACCGCCCTGCTGTTGCATCTTCGACATCATGCGCTGCATGTCCCCGTCACCCATGCCCTGGAACTGCTGCATCGTCTGCGCCATCATCTTGTGCTGGTCGAGCAGCTCCCGAACGCGGTCCTCGGGCTGCCCGGACCCGCGCGCGATGCGCCGGATCTGTGACGCCCCCACCGAACGCGGGTCGGCCATCTCCGCCTCGGTCATCGAATCCATGATGACCTCGAAGCCCCGCATGCGCTCCTGGGTGACGTCCATCGCGTCGTCGGGGAGCTCGTCCATCAACCCACCCCCCATGCCGGGGATCATGTCCATCACCTGATCCAGTGGCCCCATGTTGTCCATCGCCTGCATCTGCTTTTGCATGTCGTGGAGGGTGAACTCCCCCTTCATGAGGTCCTCGGGGTCCCAGTCCTCGTCGTCGTCCTGGGTTTCCTCCATCGCGCGCTCCACGCGCTCGGTGAGCTGCTTGAGATCCCCCATCCCCAGCAACCGCGAGATGAACGAATCCGGCTCGAAGCGCTCGATGTCCTGGACGGTCTCCCCGGAGCCCAGGAACGCGATGGTGGAGTCGGTCTCGTTCACGGCCGTCAGCGACCCGCCGCCCTTCGCGGTTCCGTCGAGCTTCGTGATCGCAACCCCGTCGATGCCGACCGACGCGTCGAACTGCCGGGCCTGCTGTTTGGCCCCCTGCCCGATCGCGGCGTCCAACACCAGCAGGCTCCGGTCCGGCTCGACGACGCCCTCGATCTCCTCGATCTCCGCGATGAGGTCGTCCTCCAGCGCGTGGCGGCCCGCCGTGTCCACGATATGCACGTCGGCGTCCGCCGTCGCTGCAAGCCCGTCGCGGGCGATCTGCACGGGATCGTCGCTGTCCGGCTCCCCGTAGAAATCGACCTCCGCGCGGTCGGCCATCTCCGCGGCCTGCTCGTAGGCCCCCGGCCGGAACGTGTCCGTCTGCACGATCGCCGGCCGCAGCCCCTTCTTCGAGAACCACCACGCCATCTTCGCGGCCGTGGTCGTCTTCCCCGACCCCTGCAGGCCCGCCAGCATGATCGTCTGCTCCTCCAGGGGGATCGGCGTCGAATCACCCACGAGCCCGACGAGCTCCTCGTAGACGATGCGCAACACGTGATCGCGGGCGCTCGTTCCACCCGGCGGCTCCTCCTCAAGCGACCGCTCCGTGATCGACTCGGAGAGATCCATCACGAGGTCCACGTCGACGTCGGCCTGCAGCAAGGAGCGCTGAATCTCCTTGACGACCTTGTCGACGTCCTCCTCGGAGATGCGGGACTTCCCGCGGAGCGTGTCCAGGGTGCCCCGCAGCGAGCTCCCAAGGTCGTCGAGTACCATGATTGGTCGCGACTACGCGACCGCCCCCTAAGAGCCTTGTTCCACGCAGCGCCACCGCGTATGGCAGCTGGCACCCTCGACTAGGGGAACGCTCAACCCGCCGGCGGGCGTATGGGCGTGCATGCCACCCGTCTACGCCACCCGCGCGCTCGTTGCCGTGCTCTGTGAGCTCGCGGCCGACGCCGACCCCGACTCGGTGTCCGTCCGCCTCGCAGCGACGCCCGCCCGGGATCTCGACGCCGGCGACGAGACACACGCCCTCGACCCCGACACACCAGTGCTGTCGGACTTCTATTTCCCCAGCGCCGGCGACGCGCTCACCAGCGTGTTCGGCGTCGACCTCGCCGCCCCCGCCGGCCAGACCGCCGGCCGGTTCGTCTCACACCCCAAGGGCGACCACACTGTCACCCTCGCCGACGACCTCCACGCGCAGCTCCTCGTTGGGGTTCCACCATGGGAGCCCGGCGAAGTCCGCGCCCACAACCGCCACGGCACGCGCCGGGAGTTCGTCGTCGTGGACGCCGACCCGCCGGCCGCCGACGCGCCCTAATCGTCGGACGCAGCCAGCAGGTCGTCGACGAGCGCGTCCGGATCGAACGGCTCCAAGTCCTCGTACGCCTGTCCAGTCCCCAAAAAGAGGATCGGCTTCCCGGTGACGTGGGACACGGAGATCGCGGCCCCGCCCTGGCTGTCCGCGTCCGCCATCGTCAGGATCGTGCCGTCGACCGCCGACGCCTCGTCGAACTCGCGGGCGCGATTCACGGCGTCCTGGCCCGCGACCGCCTCGTCGACGAACACCGTGACGTCCGGATCGACGACCCGGTCGAGCTTCTCCAGTTGACTCATCAAGTCGTCGGAGGTGTGCAGCCGGCCCGCGGTGTCACCCAACACGACGTCCACGTCGTTGGCGTCCGCGTACTCCACGGCGTCGTAGACGACCGCCGTCGGATCGCCGCCCTGCTCGTGGGTGATGCATTTCACGCCGAGCGCCTCGGCGTGTTCCTCGATCTGCTGGTTCGCCCCCGCACGGTAGGTGTCGCCGTTCGCCAGCACCGACGAGAACCCCTCCGATTCGAGGTACCGCGCCAGCTTCGCGATCGTCGTGGTCTTGCCCACGCCGTTGACGCCCGTGAACACGATCGTCACCGGCTTCGATGCGGACTCGATTTCGTCCACGAGATCGAACTGCCCCACGTCGATCACCGACAACAGCGCCTCACGCAGCGCGTCCTCGATGAGCGTGTCCGTCGACTCGGTGAACTTCCGCTCCTCGCCGACGAGATCCCCCCGGATCTGATCCAGGATCTCCTCCACGACGCTCATCTCCACGTCGCTCTCCAGGAGCGCGAACTCCAGTTCGCGAAGCGGCGCCTCCAGATCCGCCTCGTCGATGACGACGCGGCCGCGAGCCATCGACGCCGCCCGACTCACGAACCCGGCCGACGACTCCTCGTCGTCGGCGTCGGGCTGCTCGCCCGCCGGCTCAGTCGCCGGTGCCGCGGCATCCGCGGTCGCCGGCGCGTCTTCGGGGGCGCTGTCCGCGGCGGCTGCCTCCGTGTCCGCCGCCTCGTCGTCCGGCTGGTCGGCAAGCTCTTCGGCGTTCTCCTCGGCGACCTCCTCGGCGTCCTCCCGAAAATTCGAGAGTTTGTCCTTCAGCCCGTCGAACATGCTGACCTTACTGCTCGCCGTCCTGGGGCTGCTGTTGGGCCTGCATCTGCTGTTGCATCATCTGCTGTTGGGCTTGCTGGGCCTGCTGTTCGAGCTGCTCGGCCTCCTCGCTGAGGTCAGCGATCTCGGCCTGCACGTCGTCGATGCGGCCGTCGATGGTGGCCTTCTTCTCGTCGAGCACGCTCGCCGCGGCGTCGCTGTCCTGCTCCGCGGCGTACCCGCCGCCGAGGCTCACAACGACCTCGTCCATGTCCTTGACCTCGGCACGAACGTACGCGTCGCCGCCCAGCGGCACCTGCACGGTCGCGCCCGTCTCCAGCACGTCGAGGGCCTCTTTGGCCTCCTCGATCTCCGTTTGCTCCTGGCGCAGCGACGCCACGTCGGCTTCGAGCTCCTCGACCTCCTCCTCGATTGCTTGAATCTCCTGGGACAACTGCTGTAGCTGCTGTTGACCGCCGCCTCCAAGACTCATGTCACTCACTGCGGCAGCAAGGGGGAAGTATCTTCCCTTCCCAGCCACGCCGCTGAGCGAGCACCGCAGCCACGAAAAAGCCGTCAATCGGGCGTCTGGCCTCCCGCGTGGAGGACCGCACAGGTGGGCAACGAAGGCGTTCTTACTCGATGTAGCCGAGCGTGTCCTCGATCCGGCCGATCTCCGGCCCCGTCGTGTCGTCGCCGACGAGGTAGCCGTCGTCGGCCGCCACGAGCCCGGAGCCGACCAGCGGCGCCCCGTAGTTCACGGTGCCGACGTCGGCGTACACGCCCAGCGTCTCCTCGATGCGCTCCAGTTCCGCGTCCGTCGCCTTCGGATGACAGAGCACGCCGTCAGTGGTCGCGACGGCGGCCGTGCCCACGGTGTCGACGCCCGCGAGCTGGCCCCGCGTCGCCGACACGTCGAGGGTCTCCTCGACGGCCGCGACGGCGTCGTCCGAGAGCCCGCTGTGGACGTACGCGCCGTCGTCGTTGGCGACAACGACGTTCCCGGCGGCGTTGACCGCGCCGGGAAGCTCGCCGACGGTGACGCCGGCGGCCTCGATGCGGTCGCGCTCCCGCTCCCGGATCCGGTTGCTCACAAGCAGCCCGCTGCTGTTCCCCGCTGCCAGCGACCCGACAGTCGAGGACCCGCCGACGGTGGTCTGTACGGCGGGCACACCCAGCTCGTCGGCGATCGAGTCGACGAAGTCGTCGTCGAGGTCCGGGCGAACGAGCACACAGCTCTCGGTGGCGCGAGCGAACACGCCGATATACGCGGACCCACGGAACGCAGCGCGTAGCAAGCTTGTCAGCCTTCGTAGTCGGCTTCCACGACTGTCTCGCCGTCCTCGGCGAAGCTCCCAGCGTGCACACGGAGCTTCCGGGGCGGGTTGTTGTTGCCCTCGCTCCAGACGGCGTCGTTGATCGAGGGGTCCAGGCGGACCGCGTCCTCGTCGACGGCGAACTGCTTTGCGAGGTGCTGGCGGATGATGTTCATCGCTTCGCCGGCGCGCTCGTGACTCGGCACCTTCGTCACGTCACGCAGCGGCACCGTTACGAAGCGGTCATCGAATTCGCTGGCGCTCATTATTCGTCGGTGTCGTTACGCCGCCAGTTGCGGCGCTTCGGGTTGCGCTGGACGTCTCGGTTCGTCTTCATCATGACCCACGCGGGGACGCGGCTGTTCTGGCGCTCCAGTTTGGCCAGCCGCTTTTTCGAGGCCTTCGACTTCTTACCCATAGTGGACGCGAGTACCACCGCCGTCGTTAAAACGTTGTTCTTCTGTCGGTGCGCTCGGCCGGCGTCGCGCAGGCGGCTCACACGCACGCGGCCGGGTGCGGAGGCCTTAACCCCGCGGCTCGCCAACCACGCCGTATGACAGACCGCAGCGAGGACGCCGACGGCGAGCCCGCGCCCGAAGACGCCGCCGGGCTCGACGACGACGCCCTCGATCACGAGTTCTCCGAGGGCGCGGGCTTCGACGACCCCTACGCGGGCTTCGACCTCGACCCGCCGGAACTGGACGTCGACCCCGACACGGTCGACCCCGTCGACAGCCGCGTGGTCGCGGACACCCTCGACGAGCGCACCCTCGACAACGACGCCGTCGACGCCGACGAACTCATCGACGTCGGGTTGAGCTACATGGGCATCAACCGCAACGAGCAGGCCGTCGACACGTTCGAGCGCGCCGCCCAGTACACTGACGACGACAACCGCGAACAGGAGGCCTGGGTGAACAAGGGCATCGCGCACGGCGAGCTCGAAGAGTGGGACGCCGCCGTCGGCGCACACCGGGAGGCGCTGTTCGTCGCCGACGACGGGGACTTCGAGGCGGCCGCCCACACCAACCTGGCGTACGCGCTCTGGGAGTTCGGCGAGGACGAACAGGCCTACGAGCACGCCGAGGAGGCGGTCCGTGTGGACAAGCGCCTGCCACAGGCGTGGTACAACCTGGGGTTCATCGAGAACGAGCGCGACCGCCCCGAGCAGGCGCTCGACGCCCTGGACAACGCGATCCGCCTGGGCTTCCAGCAGGCCGACGTCTACGAGGAGAAAACCCGCGCGCTCGAGGCACTCGGCCGCGACGAGGAGGCCACGAAGGTCGCCGAGCAGGCCGACGAGATCCGCAGCCAGCAGGAACGCGAACTCGTCGACGAGCGATGACCACTCCGTCGCCGTTGGTGATGCGGGAGCGACACACCGACCGGGGGCTGCTGGTTGCGGCCTGCGACCGTGACGTGCTCGGGGAGACCTACGACAACGGCGGCACCGAGTTCACCGTCACCGAGTCCTTCTACGACGGCGAGGCCGCCGACGCAGACGCCGTCCGGGCGGCGCTGGGTCGCGCCACCATCGGGAACGTGGTCGGTGACACCGCCGTCGGCATCGCCATCGACGCGGGACACGTCGAGGCTGCCAACGTGCTCGAACTGGAGGGCACGGTCCACGCCCAGTTCATGCAGTTCTGAGCACCCCAGTCGCGGCCGGATTTCGGCCCACCGAAGAACAGTAGTGGCCCGGCTCCCTACACCGTTTCAATGGAAGCCACCGAACAGGGCCCGATAGACGTCGAGGCCGTGCGCGCCGACTTCCCGATCCTCGAACGGGAGGTCGCGGGCGGCGAGGATCTCGTCTACCTCGACAACGCCGCCACCTCACACACCCCTGAGCCAGTCGTCGACGCCATCGCGGACTACTACCGCCGGTACAACTCGAACGTCCACCGCGGCCTCCACGAACTCAGCCAGGAGGCCTCCGTCGCCTACGAGGACGCCCACGACAAGCTCGCCGCGTTCGTCGGCGGCGAGGACCGCGAGGAGATGGTGTTCACGAAAAACACCACCGAAGCCGAGAACCTCGTGGCGTTCGCGTGGGGACTGAACGAGCTCGGCCCCGGCGACGAGGTCGTGCTCACGCAGATGGAACACCACGCCAGCCTCGTGACCTGGCAGCAGGTCGCGGATGAAACCGGCGCCGAGGTGAAATACATCCCCATCACCGACGACGGCTACCTCGACATGGACGCCGCCGCGGACATGATCACCGACGACACCGCCCTCGTGAACGCCGTCCACATCTCGAACACTCTGGGCACGGTCAATCCCGTGGGCGAGCTCGCGGACATCGCCCACGACCACGGCGCCTACATCTTCGTCGACGGCGCGCAGGCCGCGCCGACCCGCGCTGTCGACGTCCAGGAGATCGACGCCGACTTCTACGCGTTCTCCGGACACAAGATGCTCGGCCCGACGGGCATCGGCTGCCTCTACGGCAAGCGCCACCTGCTCGCGGAGATGGAGCCGTTCCTCTACGGCGGCGACATGATCGAGCGCGTCTCCTACGAGGACGCCACCTGGAACGACCCGCCCTGGAAGTTCGAAGCCGGGACCCCGGTCATCGCGCAGGGCATCGCGCTCGCCGAAGCCGTCGACTACCTCCAGGACATCGGCATGGACGCCATCCGAGCCCACGAGGAGGCGCTCACCGAGTACGCCTACGACCAGCTCACGATGACCGACGACGTCGACGTGTACGGCCCGCCGGGCGACGACCGCGGCGCGGTCGTGTCGTTCAACGTCGACGGCATCCACGCCCACGATCTGTCCTCGATCCTGAACGACTACGGCGTGGCGATCCGTGCCGGCGACCACTGCACGCAGCCGCTGCACGACACCCTCGGCGTCCCGGCGTCGGCCCGCGCGTCGTTCTACCTCTACAACACCCGCGACGAGGTCGACGCCTTGGTTGCGGCGGTCGACGAGGCCCGCCAGATCTTCGCGCCCTGATCGGTCAGCGCCACGGAACGTTTTTACGCCGTTCTGCCCTACCAGCAAGCAATATGAGCATGGGTTCGGACATGTACCGACAGCAGATCCTGGATCACTACCGCAACCCCCGCAACCAGGGCGAGCTCCCCGAGCCGTCGTTCACCCACGAAGGATACAACCCCTCGTGTGGGGACGAACTCGAATTCGACGTTGCCCTCGACGACGACGGCGAAACGATCGCTCACGTGGCGTTCCGCGGCGACGGCTGCGCGATCAGTCAGGCCTCCGCCAGCATGCTCTCGGAGGAACTCCCGGGCATGACGCTCGCGGAGGTCGACGCCCTCGACCGGGATGACATCTTGGACATGCTCGGCGTCGAGGTGACGCCGATGCGCATCAAGTGTGCGGTGCTCTCGGAGAAGGTCGTCCAGGACGGCGCGGAGATCTACACGGGCGACGGCGACGAGGCCGACCGGACGACCACCGAAGACGACGCCTGAGACCGCGGCCGCTTATTCGGGCTTCAGGCCCTCGTCCTGTACTCGCATCACGGCTTCGCCGTCCGCGAGGTTCGGCGCGTCGACGAGCTTCACGATGCGCTTGTCGTTTTTCGACTTCCGGAGATACATCCGGAACGTCGACTTGTGCCCGAGGATGTTGCCCCCGATGGGTTTCGTGGGGTCGCCGAAGAACGCGTCCGGGTTCGACTGCACCTGGTTGGTGACCAGCACCGCGGCGTTGTAGAGGTTCCCGACTTTTTCGAGGTCGTGGAGGTGTTTGTTGAGCTTCTGCTGTCGGTCCGCGAGCTCGCCGCGGCCGACGTACTCGGCGCGGAAATGCGCGGTCAGCGAGTCGACGGTGAGCATCCGCACCGGCCAGTCGCCGTCCTCGTGTTCGCTGGCGATCTCCTTGGCCTTCTCCGCCAGCAGCATCTGGTGGTTGGAGTTGAAGCCTTTCGCGACGTGGATCTTGTCCAGGAACGCGTCGACGAGCTCCGTGAGGGTGTCCTCGTCGTCGGTGCTGCCCTCGATCTCGTGGGCCTCCATCGCCGCTTGGAGTGTTTCGTCGGAGAGCCCACGCACCATGTCGTCGATGCGCTCGGGGCGGAAGGTGTCCTCGGAGTCGATGAACACCGCGCGGCCGTGGAGGCCGCCGTATTCGGTCGGGAGCTGGACGTTCACCGCGAGCTGGTGGGTGACCTGGGATTTCCCCGCGCCGAACTCGCCGTACACTTCGGTGATCGACTGGGTCTCGACGCCGCCCCCCAGGAGGTCGTCGACTTCGGGGATGTTCCAGGTGAGCTTCCCGATCTGCTCTCGGCGCTCCAAGACGGTCGCGCCGGTCTCGAAGCCGCCCACGTCGGCGGCCTCGCGTGCGGCCTGGATGACGTCCGCAGCGGTGCTTTCGCCGATGTCGGCGGTGTTCGAGAGTTCGGCGCTGTTCGCGACTGCGAGGCTCTGGAACGCGTCAAAGCCGTTGTCGCGGAGCTTCTCTGCGGTTGCCGGGCCGACGCCGGGCAACTCTTCGAGATCGGATTCAGGCATGTATCTCCTGGTTGTGCCGCCCCACGCATAAAGTCTCGTATACAGCACACTGAAAGTGAAACTGGTCGCCGCACTCGGCCGCCGCCGTGACGGGGTACTTAACAGCCTGCGAGCGCTATCCCGGCCCATGACCGACGCAGGCAGCAGTTTCTGCCCCGAGTGCGGCGACCCCGTTGACTCGGCCGGCGGTGACGGGGCGACGCGCCGCGAGCAGTCGCTGTGCGACTCCTGCTACTTCGCGGCGTTCGATCTCGTGGACGCCCCCGACACCATCGAGGTGATGGTGTGTGCCCGCTGTGGGGCCGTCCACCGCGGGAACCGCTGGGTGGACATCGGCGCCGACGACTACGTCGACGTCGCCGTCGCGGAGACGACTGAGGCGCTCGGCGTCCATCTTGAGGCCGAGGACGTCGACTGGGAGGTCCGCCCGGAGAAACTCGACGACAACACCGTCCGGATGCACGCGACGTTCACCGGCGTCGTGCGGGACACCCACCGCACCGAGCAGGTCGCCGTCACGGTGAAGGTGAGCCGCCAGACCTGCCAGCGCTGCGGCCGCATCGCCGGGGAGTCCTACGCCTCGACAGTGCAGGTGCGGGCGGTCGGCCGGGACCCCACAAGCGAGGAGACCGACCGCGCCGCCGAGCTCGCCCACCGCATCGTCGCCGACATGGAGGCCACCGGCGACCGGGAGGCGTTCGTCACCGAGATCGGCGACGCCGAATCCGGCACCGACATCAAACTCTCCACGACCAAGATCGGGCTGAAACTCGCCCGCAAGCTCGTCGAGGAGTTCGGCGGCGACTTCGAGGACCACGAGACGCTCATCACCGAGGACGACGACGGCAACGAGGTCTACCGCGTCACCTACGCCGTCCGGCTGCCCGAGTTCGTTCCCGGGGATGTCGTGGACATCGCCGCCGACGACGGCGGTCCGGTGCTCGTGCAGTCCAACCACGGCAACCTCAAGGGCGTTCGCGTGACCACGGGCGAACCCTACGAGGCGAGCTTCGAGGACGGCGACAGCCCGGACGCCCGCAAACTGGGTGCCGTCGCGGACGCCACCGAGGCGACGGTCGTCACCGTCGAAGACGACGCGGCCATCCAGATCCTCGACCCCGACACCTACGAGGCCCAGACCGTGGCCCGCCCCGACTACGTCGACCCCGACGCGTCGACGGTCCCGGCGCTCAAATCCCGCGCGGGTCTCCACGTCCTCCCCGATGCGTAGCCTCGCCGTCGTCGTCCCGAAACCCGACAGCCAGCGCGCTATCGACGGGCTGGAGGACGAAGGCGTCTACGACGACCGCCGGAAAGTCCGGGAGCACGACGCCGACCACGTCGAACTCCCGGTCACCGAGGAACCAGCCAGCATCGCCTTCGAGCGCGCCATCGCCCAAGCAGACCCGGATCCTCGCGCCCCCGACCTCGGCGACCGCCTGCGCGAGCGCGGCTGGTCGGCCGCCGAGCGCGAGCGCGCCCCCTCGTCGTGGGCGGTCCTCGGCAGCGTGATCCTGGCGGACTTCACCGACTGCCCCCGGCCCGGTGAGGTCGGGGCCGCGCTGCTGGAGCTCCACCGCGAAGCCGACACCGTCCTCGACCGCGGCGACGGCGTCGCCGGCGAACACCGGACCCCGGACGTCTCGGTCGTCGCCGGGGACGGCGACACCGAAACCGTCCACGTCGAACACGGCACTCGGTACGCGCTGGATCTCGCTGCGGTCATGTTCTCGCCGGGGAACAAGGCCGAACGCGCACGCATGGGCGACGCCACCGGCCCCGGCGAGCGCGTGCTGGACATGTTCGCGGGCGTCGGCTACTTCGCGCTCCCGATGGCCCGCGCCGGCGCGACCGTCACCGCCGTCGAGAAAAACCCCACCGCGTTCCGCTTCCTCGCGGAGAACGCCCAACTCAACGACGTCGCCGAGACGCTCGACACCATCCTCGGGGACTGCCGCGAGGTCGACGCGCCCGCCGACCGGATCGTCATGGGGTATTACGACGCGCTCGGCGGCGGTCCCGTCGGCGACGCCGCGTCCACCCCCGGCTATCTGGACGCGGCCCTCGACAACCTCGCTTCCGGCGGCGTCCTCCACGCCCACAGCGCGGTTCCGGATGCGGAACTCTGGGAGCGCCCGCTCTCGCGGCTCCGCGCCGGCTGCCAGCGCGCCGGCCGCCCCGCCCCCTCGGTGTTGGACACGCGGCGCGTCAAATCACACAGCGAAGGCGTCTTCCACGTCGCCATCGACGCCCGCGTTCCCTAGTCGCCGTCGTTTCTCGGAACCACACGCCCGTGGTACGCGAGGTGTGCGCCCGCCAGCAGCGACGCCACCCCGACCCCCCGCACCCGCCACGCCGTCGTCGGCCCGGGCGTGAACTCCGCGTCCAGGCCGACATCGTAGGCCGTCGCCGCCCAGTCGAGCAGCCGGTTCGCGCCGAACAGGTGCAGCAACCCGGACGCGAGCAGTCCAACACCGAGCAGTCGTGTTCGGAGCACACCGCCGCGTTCACGTGGCTCCGACGAAAGCCCACCGGTACGCCTACCCGTCGCCGGCAACAGGTGTGTGCATGGACCGCAACCAGTACCGCGCGATCGTCCTCACGATCCTGCTGCTCGGGTCGTCGGTCGCGTACGCCGTCTCGCTGCTCTGATCACTCGGTGTTCCAGACGTCCGCGACCGGCGACCCCTCGCTGTCCCGGTCGTCGCGGCTCGCCGCCCGATCGGGCTGTGTCTCGCCGGTCGACCCGCGACCACCGGTGTCCGTTGAACGGGTGGCGGCCTCGACCTGCTCGACGCCGGCAGTCGTCTCCCCCAGCGCGGCCGCCGGGTCCGGTTCGGCGAGGTCGGGCGTCGTCATCGCGTCCACCTGCGCCGCGAACCACGGCGGCATGTCCCCACGGGCGCGCTCGAAGACGTCCAGAACGCTCGAATCCGCGATGTAGGTCGCGCCGTAGTCGTCGGGCGCACGCACCACCCGGCCGCAGGCCTGAATGATCGTCTGCAGCGCCGTCCGGTAGTACCACGCCCACTGGCCGTCCGCGAGACGGGCGGCCACCCGGGAGTCGTTCGTGTTCAGAAACGGCGCCTTGCACAGCACCTGCCAGCGCCCCAGGTCGTGGGCCAGATCCAGGGCTTCCTCCATTTTCACGGCGACGAACACCTCGGGGTCGTCGCTTGCCTTCCAGCGCTCCAGTTCGGCATCCCGGGTGTCGGCGTCGTGGGTGCGCACACGGTCGCCGACACCGGCGTCCGCGAGACGCGCCGCCAGGTTCTCCGCGATGTCGTAGCTGTGGGCGTGAACGATGCCCTTCTCGTCGGGGTGGGTCGCCATCACGCGGACGACGGTGTCCGCCAGCTTCGGCAGCGTCTGCGCGCGGTTCTCGTAGGTCATCTTCCCCTGGGTCACGTCGTACAGCGGCCGGTTCGCCACGGGGAACGTGTGCTCGACGTCGACCAGCGCGACGGTCGACGGATCGAGACCGACGCTCCGACAGAACGCCGCCTTGTTCAGGATCGTCGCCGACAGCAACGCGTGCTTGTTCGCGCGGTCCCAGACCGTGTGCGACAGATACCGCTCGGGGTCCATGGGTTTGATCGTGACCCCCTCCTCGTCGGCGTCGACCACCCACGTCGTCGCCGATTCGGGGTCCCGGTAGTCCTCGATGAACCAGTCCAGCTCGGCGATGAGCTCCTGCAAGCGGTCCCGGCGCGCCACCGCCTCCGTGGTGAGCTCGTCCTGCCCGAGCAGCTCGTCTTTCACGCCCTCACAGACTCCCTGGAGGTGGTCGGCGAAATCAGCCGTCCGCTCGGGGTCGCCGTCGAGGCCGCTCGGAACCCGGACGTCCTCCCAGACGGGCACCCGCTGCTCGTCGAGGTCGATGGTCGCGTACATCTCCGCCCACTCGGCGAGCCCGTGGGCTTCGTCGATGACACACACGTCGCGCTTCCGGAACACCTCCGACCCGGCGGTGCGCATGAAGTACGCCAGCGTCATCGCGGCGAACGCCCGCGAGGACGCGATGGCGCGGTCCGCGAAGTACGGACACCGGTGTTTCACCGCGCAGTCGTAGCCGCGCTCGCGGGCGCACGGCGCGCGGTCCACGGGCGTCGCCTCCTCGCCGGGGAGGATGCACGTGTAGTTCGACTTCCCCCGGATCAGCTTGAACTCCTCCAGCAGGTCGTCGGCGGCCACGTCGTCGAGCTGGCTCACCTGCGGCGTGGTGTAGTAGGCCCCCACGGCGTCGCTGGGGTCGGCGTCGGCGGCCCGCCGCGCACACCCCATGATGGCCCGCGCGAGCAGGCTCTTGCCGCTGCCAGTGGGTGCCCGCACCAACACCACGTCGTTGCCGGCGTCGAACGCCGCCTGGATGTCCGCCAGCGCCTGCCGCTGGGCGCCCCGGAACTCCGGCGCGGGGAACTCCTCGACGACGCGACCCGGTTGCACGCACGACGCGAGGGCTGCCGCGCGGAAAACCTCATCCCTTCAGCGCCTCCACGTCCGCGGCCGTCGGCGCGTCGGGCAGCGCCTCGATACAGTCGAAACACAGGAAGTGCTCCGTGCCGTCGTCGAACTCCAGCGTCATCCCGCCCGTGCGGACCGGCTCGCTCGCCCAGATGTTCGCGATGCCGCCGGCCAGCCGCACGTCGTCGCCGCAGGCGTCACAGGCCTCGCTCATACGCTGCCTTCGCGTGCCGGAGGGATACCAGGTTCGCCGCCGCTACCGCTGTGCGCCCACGGCCATCCGGAGCGCGACCGCAGCGATGGCCGCACCGCAGTCCGCGGTCCCCACCAGCCCGTCAATCGCCCGGACTGCCACAGCCGCCGTGCTCGGCGTCCGCATCGCGGCCGCGTCGTCGTCGAGCGCCGCGCGCTCCACGCAGTCGGCGACCCGGCGGACGCGCGCACACTGCCGGCGCGCGTCGTGCGCGCTCGGCACCCGGCTCGACCCGCCGACCGCCTCCACGAGCGCGTCCGTCGCAGCGTCCACGCTCGCACACGCGTCCTCGCTCACCCCACGGAGCACCCGCGCAACGTCGTCGTCCAGGCTCCCGGCGGCGCGCTCCCCGACCGCCGCAACGTCGCCCGCACGAGCAGTGGCGCGCTCCAGCGCACGCGCCGCCGCCACGCAGCCGGCCACCTGGGGCCGTGACACCGCAAGCGCGTCCAGCGTCGACCGCTGTGCCAGCCCGCGGTTCCCGTACCGCTCGATCAGCCGCACGGTCCGATCGGCCGTATGGCACCGGTCTTCCACGCGCTCGATCACGCCGCCGCCGGACGCCGTGACGGCGTCGATCGCGGCCTCGTGGGCCGCCAACGCGTTGAACCGCAGCCGCATGAGCGACCGCCGGATGGAGACGTCAGCCGCGTCAAACAGCCCCCGGACAGCCACGTGGTCGGCCGACGACGCAGCCACGTCAACCCCGGGGAGGGTGCGCGCCCGGTCGATCACTGCGTCCCGCTGGGCGGCTGTCGGGCCAGCAGTGCCACTCCCGTCGCCGTCACCACGGGCCGACTGCGGTGCCGACACCGCCACCTCCGCCGCCGGCGGCGGCGACGCGGCCACCCCACTCACGTCGATCTCCTCGAACCCGGCGACGTACGCGGCGTCCAACGCGTCCGCCGCCGCCCGGGGCGGAGCGTCCGACGGCACCGGCACACGGGTCGACGCCAGCGGGCTGTCGGCCGCCTCACCCCACCGCACGACGAGCGAGCCGTCGCTGTGTGGGTAGAGATACGCCGTGTCGCCCGCGCTCACGCCGTGCTCGGTGGCCCACCACCCCGGCAGCGACACCGTGTACGTGCCGCCGCCGACCTGCTGGATTTTGCGCGTTTCCACGCGCTACACCCCCGACCGGACGCCGCGAGCGGTCGCCCTGTGGCCGCCCGGCTGCGGCCGCCAACTGAACCGATCCATCCGTCGACTACCCGAACTTCCCGGCGACGTAATCCTCGACGCGCTGGCTCTGGGGGTTCTGGAAGATCGCGTCGGTTGCGTCGTACTCCGCGAGCCGCCCGCCGGTGAGAAACACCGCCGTCTGGTCGCTGATCCGGGCGGCCTGCTGCATGTTGTGCGTGACCACCACGACGGTGTACTCCTCGGCGAGCTCCTCGATGAGGTCCTCGATCTTCGCCGTCGCCACCGGATCCAGGGCCGACGCCGGCTCGTCCATCAGGATCACGTCCGGATCGACGGCCAGACACCGCGCGATACAGAGGCGCTGCTGTTGGCCCCCGGACAGCCCCAACGCGTTGTCGCCCAGGCGGTCGTTGACCTCGTCCCACAGCGCCGCGCGCCGCAGCGCCCGCTCGACGAGGTCGCGCTCCGCGTCCCGGTCGTCGCGCCCGAGCAGCCGCGCAAGCAGCCCCGTTTCGAGGTCACCATGCTTCCGGGGCCCGTAGGAGATGTTGTCCCTGATCGACTTCGGGAACGGGTTGGGCTCCTGGAACACCATCCCCACCTGCCGGCGCAGCTCCACGAGGTTCACGCCGTCACCGTAGACGTCCCTGTCGTCGAGAGCCACCCTCCCTTCGACGCGCGCCCCCCTGATCCGGTCGTTCATGCGGTTCAAACACCGCAGGAACGTCGACTTCCCGCAGCCCGACGGCCCGATGAGCGCGGTCACGCTCTCGGCGGGGATGTCCAGGGAGACCGACTCCAACGCCCGCTCCTCGCCGTAGTACGTATCCAGGTCGGACACGCTGACCTTCGCGTCCCCGTCGAACTCGTAGTCGGTCCACGCGTCCTGCAACTGTTCGTCGCTCTCGCCGACCGTTCTGGCGACCGCCGGTTCGTCGCCGTCGACCTCACCGGGCCCGCCAGGCGGGCCCGCGATACCGCCCGTCTTCGACGAGACGGCGGCCGCGGCTGCGTCTGTGCTGCCCGCCGCCGCCGCCGCGGTGGCGTCGTCGGCTCCCGAACGGTCGTCGCTGCGTCGTGGCTCCGATTGTGGTGTGTCACTCATGATGTAGCTTCCTCCTGAAGTACCGACGGCTGGCGATGCCGACCGCGTACAACCCGATCACTACCGCCAGCAAGACCAGCGCAGTCCCCCAGCCGAACGCCGCCGTGGTGAACTCGTCTTTGGGGAACACGCCCGCGGTGATCGTCGTGTACAGCTGGTAGGGGAGCGCGCTGGCGGGCGCCAACAGCGCGTCGTTGGTCACGAACGGCGGCTGGGCCGTCAGCGAGAAGCTGCCCAGCACGTCCGGCGTGTTCGACGGGTACGGTGCCCCACCGAACACCAACAACAGCGGCGCGGTCTCGCCCGCGATGCGCCCCACCCCGAGGATCACGCCCGTGATCGTGCCCGGCATCGCAGCCGGCACGACGACGCTCCGGATCGTCTGCCATTTCGTCACGCCCAGCGCGGCGCTGGCGTCGCGGTGCGCGTCGGGCACCGCCAGCAGCGCCTCCCGACAGGTCAGCAACACCAGCGGCAACAGCATACACCCCAACACCAGCTGGCCGACCAGGATCGAGTTCCCGCCGCTGAGCCGCGGCACCAGGAACGCCAACCCGAACAGGCCGAACACGATGCTGGGCGTGCTCCACAACCCGTTCGTGGCGACCTCGACGAGTTGCGTGAACCGACCGCGCTCGGCGTACTCGGTGAGGAACACCGCCGCCCCGATGCCCAACGGCACCGCGGCCACGATCGCACCGAACACCAGCCAGAGAGTGCCCACGAGCGCCGGGAACACCCCCGGAATCGTGACGTAGAGGCCGCCGGTCTGGTTGGTCACGAACGGCAGCGTCGGCCACGGCACGGCGGCGTCGACGAACGGCAGCCCGAGCGTGCCACCGGTCAGGCTCGCGCCCGTCAACACGGGCGTTATCCCCTTCGACACGACGAACCCGACGAGCAACACCAACACGGAAAGCGTCCCGACGACCACCGCACCGACCAGCGCGTACGCCCCCGCTTGCCGCCCCTCAGCGCCGAAGCCAGCGTGTGCGCTCGCGCCGCTCCACGCCGCCAGCAACGCACCGCCGACAGCCACCACCGGCACGATCTCCGTGCCCGGGAACACCGCCGACGACCACGCCGGTGCCCACGTCCAGCCACCACCGCCGCCGCTGGCCGCGATCGCACCGCCCCACCCCACGATCACGGCCGCGGCCGGCAGCGTCGCACCGGCGTCCTCGCGGGGCAACACGGTCGCCAGCGCCCCCGCCACGCCACCCACCACGGCGACGGGCAGCCACGCGTCCCCGCCGCCGACGGCGACCGTCGTGGCGACCCCACCGCTGACCGCCCACAGCATGCCGACGACACAGCCGGCGGCCAGACTGGTCGCACGGGAGGGCGTGGTTTCGATGTATCCGAGCCGCGACCCGGCGCCCAACACCGCGATCCCGCAGCCAGCGACGGCCAGCCCGCCGCCCAACAGCGTGGCGACCGGGATCCCGACCACAGCCCCGCCGGGCGCAACCCACTGCATGAGACACGCCACGGCCAGGACGACGGTCGCAGCCGTCACCCCGAGCACGGTGCGCGAGGTGACCGCACCCACCACCGACTCCCCGGTGGCCAGTTGGGTCTTCGTCGCGGTCCCCATCAGGTCTCACCCCCGAGCTTGCGGTGCATCCGCCACTCGACGTACTGTGACCCGACGCTCAACGCCATCACGGTCACGAACAACACGACGCCACCGGCGAACAGCGCACTCATGTGGACGCCGCTGGCGTTCCCCCCCTCGAAGGCGATGACCGTCGTCAGCGTCTCCCCGTACTGTGAGAACACGTCGAACACCGGCGACGGGAACCCCTTCGTGTGCGTGAGCATCACCGTCGCCGCCATCGTCTCCCCCATGGCACGTCCGACACCCAACAGCACGCCCGCGGACACCCCCGACAACCCCGCCGGCAGTGTCACGCTCTTGGTCGTCTGCCACGGCGTCGACCCCATCGCCAGCGCCCCGCTTTTCACCGACTCCGGGACCGCAGCCAGCGCGTCCTCGGAGATGGTGACGACCGTCGGCAACGCCATCACGCCGATCATCGCGCCCGCGGCGAGATACGACCCGATCGTCGGCGTGCGGAACTCCGCGTAGAAATACTGGTTCAACACCGTCAACCCGATGAACCCGTACGTGATCGACGGGATCCCCGCCATCAACTCGATCCCGGGCTTCACCACGTCACGCACCCGCGGGGGCGCGATCTCGCTGATGAACACTGCGCCCGCGATCCCGACGGGTGTCGCGATCACCGTCGCGATGCACGTCGTGATCGCGGTCCCGACGAGCATCGGCGCAAGCGAGTACACGCCGCCGTCGCGGGCCGCCCACAGCGGGTCCGCGGTGCGCCCCAGCAACCCAACGCCCATGTGCTCGACGGCCGGCACCGACCGCACGAGCAAGAACGCAACGATCAACGCCAACACGCCGACGGTTCCGACCGTCATCAGAAACGTCACCGCCTTGCCGGTGGCGGCCTGCTCGCGTCGCCACCCCACGACTGTCGTCGCCAGGAACACGCCCGCCGGGAAGACGGTCCACTGCGATCCCACCAGGAACGCCACGAACGCCGCCCCTAGCGACCCGCAGATCACGGCCTGCACGGCAACGGCCGTGTCACCGGTCCGGGAGCGGTACTCGCGCGCCGACCGCGCCACACCCACAACCGGATCCGTGACGCGGGCCGCCACGGTCCGCTTGACGCGCCGCATCATGGCTGGCGCCTCCGAGCCGCCGTGCCGTGCCGGCCGCTCCGGTTCACGTCTGGTAGTTCGACGCCGCGACCTTCTCGCGCTCCGTCGACAGCCGGGACTCGGGCAACGCGAAGTAGTCGTTGCTCGTCACGAACTTCTCCTGGCCGAACTCGCTCAACAGGAAGTTGATGAACGCGGCCTCCTTCCGCGAGGTGTCCTGCCACGTGTACGCGTGGAGGTCACGCGACAACGGGTACTCCTCGGCGCCCAGGTTCTCCCCGTAGGCGTACGTCGTCCCGTCGATCTCCAGGTCAAGCGGCGGGGTGTCGCCGTCCGGCTGCACGAACGCCAACGCGATGTACGCGATGGCGTTGTCCGCCTGCCCGATGGCCTGCTGGAGTTGCTGGTTCTGGCCGTAGCGCTGGTCGGGACTGATCGCCGCCTCGGGATCGCCGAAGACGTTCGCCCGGAACGACGTGTCCGTGCCCGACCCCTCTGCGCGCCCCAGCGCCAGGATGTCGCGGTCCGGGCCGCCCAGCTCCGACCAGTTCGTGATCTCCTGGCGGTAGATCCCGCGCAACTCCTCGATGGTGATGGTTTCGACGCCGCCGTCAACGACCTCACGGCTGGCAACGATCGGCTGCCCGTCGACGCCCACGACGTGGTCGACGAACCCATCCAGGGTGTCGCTGTCCGCGTCCGGCAGCTCGTCGGCGGCGGACGCCGACGCGTCACCGATGTCGACGCGGTCCTCCATGACGCCCTCGATGCCGGTGCCGGAGTGGCTCAACGCGATGCTCACCCGGAACGGCGGGCTCGACCGTTCCCCACCGGCCTCGTAGCCGTACTCCGACGCGAAATAATCAGCGAGCCGCATCTCCGTGTCGTACTCGCTGGCCCACTCCTCGGGCCAGTAATCCTCGTCGCCGGCCTCGGGGTTCGAGTTCCAGTAGCTCGATCCCTCGTTGGTGATCGGGAATACCGTCGAGGAGCCGTCACCGGTCAACACGCTGGTGTCGAGCTGGCTGGACTGGCTTGCCGTCTCGTCGCCGTCCTGGCTGGCCGCCTCCGTGCCGTCGCCCCCGCTGCCGTCGGTGCTGTTGGCGCAGCCGGCAAGCGCCGCGACACCCGCAGTACCGGTTGCGGCCACGAACGCTCGCCGAGACACTGGTCCGCTGGCCCCGTCGTCTGGGTCTGAGTGCATCGCTTGGAATGCCACCCGGAACCAGTAAACCCGTTTATAATATGGCTACGTGGTGGCTGCCATCCCTCCATAGGACTGTGTGTGCTATATATCACTGGTGAGACCACCAGTCAGCCGGCTGAACACTTAACCAGGTGACGCCCCAATCGAAACTATGGGAGTTCTTGTCACGGGAGCGACCGGGTTCATCGGCGGCCGCCTCACCCCGGCGCTGGCCGGTGCCGGCTACGACATCCGGGCGCTCGTCCGCGACGCCGACGGCTACGACCCCGACACCAGCGTCGACGTGGCCGAGGGCGACCTGCTCGACCCCGCGTCGCTGGCGGGCGTCTTCGACGGCATCGACACCGCCTACTATCTCGTGCATTCGATGCGCGCCGGCGACGACTTCGCGGAGCGCGACCGCCGCGCCGCCCGCAACTTCGCCGCCGCCGCCGACGCCGCGGGGGTCGACCGCGTGATCTACCTCGGCGGCCTCGGCGAAGAGGGCACCGACCTCTCGGATCACCTCGAATCACGCCGCGAAGTCGAAGCCGTGCTCGCCGGTGCGGCCTTCGACCTCACGACGCTTCGCGCAGCCGTCGTCGTGGGCGCGGGCAGCGCTAGCTTCGAGTTGGTGTTCCAGCTCGTCGACCGCCTCCCCGTGATGATCACGCCCAAGTGGGTGCAGACGCCCTGCCAGCCCATCGCCGTCGCGGACGTGATCGCGTACCTGCGTGGCGTGCTCGAAACGCCGGCGACCGCCGGCAACACGTACGAGATCGGCGGCCCCGACGTGCTCTCGTACAAGTCGATGCTCGAACGAACCGCCACACTTGCGGGGCAGCGCCTCTTGCTCGTTCCCGTGCCAGTGTTGACGCCGACGCTCTCGACGTACTGGGTTGACCTCGTGACCGACGTGCCCCGGAGCGTCGCCCATCCCCTGATCCACGGCCTCAAACATCCGGTCGTGGTCACCGACGACCGCATCCAGGACCTCGTCGACGTGTCGCTGACGCCGTTCGACGACGCCGCCGCGAACGCGCTGCGCGAGCGCGGGGTGGCCGCCGATGAGTGACTCCCGCGACCCCCCGCCCAGCGACTACCAGGAACCCACATCCACCGCCCACGCCGCCGGCGGCGTCTACGGCGAAACCTGGGTGTACGAGAGCATCGTCGGTGCCATCCCCGGGATCGACATCTCAGACCGGCTGGCGGTCCTCATCCAGTTCGTGCTGTTCGAAGTCGGCGTCCTCGTGACCGCCGCCGTCTACGACCTCCCCGGCGCGATCCTCCCCGGCACGGCCGCCGTGCTGGTGGCGGCCGCCGGCAGCGCGTTCATGCTCGACATCGGTGCCCGCGCCCGCGGCCCGGGTGTCCCCGCCAGATACCGCCAACTGCTGTTCGCGTCCAGCATCGAAGTCGTCCTCGGCGTGGTGTCGTACGTGCTCCTCATGACGTACCTGTTCGTCTGGGACCCCCGCGACGGCGCGACGCTGGTCGCCGGCCTGCTCGGCGAGCAACCCCCAGTGATCCCGTCGGCACTCGCGTTGCTCGTGCTTTGGGACGTGTGTTACCGCATCGGGACCGGCTGGTGGGCCGCCGTCGTCGCGCTGTGGCGGTCGCTCACCCAATCCCTCCAGCCCGCCACCGCCTCCCGCATGGCCGGTGTGGACAAACGCACGCTCGGGTTCGGAACCGCCCAAGCGGTCCTGCTCCCGTTCGTCTGGGGGCATCCGCTGCTGGTCTTCGCCGTCGCCGGTCACGTCGTTGCGGTCATCGTCGTGACCACCGTCTCGCTGTCCGTCCTCAGGAACTAGTCGCTCATCGCTTTGAACTGCGCGAGCAACTCCTCGGTCGACTCGTCGGTGGTGAACTCCACGTCGCCGTCGTACGCCGCCCGCTCGTCGTCGTCCGCGGAGACGTCGACGCTATGTTTCGCCTCCCTGCGCTCGTGTTCCGCCTCGTCGTAGGCACCCATTGACATGGTAGATGTGTACACGGTAGTTCTTCGCTCTCACATTTCAAACTATCGGTCATTGCGGTGTGTTGTCACACACTGCTCAAAACGAGACCGGATCGCTGCCCTCAACGCCCATCGGATCCGGGTCACGGTCGGTGTACCCGATCCTGCCGACCGCCGCCGCCGGCAGCGCCCCATACACCGCAAACGTCGCCTCGGTGGCGGACGCGAACTCGTCCACGCCGGTGCGCGCGATCACCGTTCTGAGATCCTCCCCGCCGGCGGACTCCAGTTCCACGTCCCCACACGCGGCCGCGATCGCCGACGCGCTGGCCGGATACTCCTGTGCGTGCAATACGTCCGCGGCCTGTTTGAACGTCATGATTGTACACGTCGGGCTCGCTCCACAAGAGTATTCTGGGTGGTCGATCATGAACGTTCGTCCGCTGCACCGACCACGACGTTTAGGTGCCGCGCCCACCGCCTATCCGTATGGTTCACGCGGATCTCCACGTCCACACCACCAACTCCGATGGCACACTCACCATCGACGCCGTCCCCGACGCCGCCCACGACGCGGGCGTCACCGCCGTCGCGATCACCGACCACGACCGCCTCCACCCCGCCCTCGACGCCCCGGTCACCGTCCGCGACGACATCACTGTCATCCACGGGATCGAACTCCGCGTCGACACCGGCCCCCAACGCGTCGACCTCCTCGGCTACGGCGTCCACGGCACCGACGCCCTCACCGCCGAATGCGACCGCATCCAGCGCGACCGCCGCGACCGCGGCCGCCGCATCATCGACCGCGTCGAAGCCAGACTCGGCGTCTCACTCCCGCTGGAACCGCGGCCCGGCCTCGGCCGCCCCCACATCGCGCGCGCCATCACCGCCCACCCCGACACCGACTACGACACCATGGACGCCGTCTTCGACAGCCTCATCGGCAACGACGGCCCCTGCTTTGTCGCCCGCGACGTCCCCGACTTCGAGACCGGCGTCGACCTCCTCACCGACGCCTGCGGCCTCGTCGGCCTCGCGCACCCGCTTCGATACGACGACCCACAGCACGCGCTTGCGCTCTGTGCGGCCCTCGACGCCGTCGAAGCCCACTACCCCTACGACCGCCCCGTCGGCACCGCCCCCGACGACGGCGCTGCACTCGTCGCCGACGCCATCGACACCCACGACCTCATCCCCACCGGCGGCACCGACGCCCACGACCACACGCTCGGCACCGCCGGCCTCGACCGCGACGCCTACGCCGCCGTCCGCACACGCCTCGCCGACTAACACCCGCCAGTCGTGTCACTGTCGTGGGGTTCAGGTGGCTCCAGCCCCAACGATCCTTCATGCAGTGTCACTACTGCGACCGGGACGCCGACCTCACCGTCGAGAAAAGCGGCCTCAAAGTCGGCGTCTGCGAGCAGCACTTCCAACAGCGCCTGGAAGACATCTCCGACAGCGACGCGCTCCAGCAGCTCCGCGACCAACTCGAGATCGAGCGGTCGTAACCCCGCCCTAGGCGCGCCCGGCATCGACGTCGATCGCGTCCACCGGACACACGTCCACGCAGAGCATACAATCGATGCACTGCGTCTCGTTCGCCGGGTCGGCTTTCCGCTCGCTTTCGGGGTGGTCGGGCGTCTCCACCCACTCGAAGACGTCCACGGGGCAGTCCTCCAGGCACGCCCCGTCCGCCAGGCAGATGTCGAAGTCAACCGCCACGTGGGTGCCGTGCACCCCGAGCTTCTCGGGTTCCTCGACCGGCCCCCAGACGTCGTGTCCCTTGTGGGTGTCTACTTGCGCTCGGTTCTCCGTGAACTGCGGGTCGATTGCCATACCCACGCTGGGGCCGCAGCCGGTATGAATCCCTCGGGCGACACGCCACCGACCCCGCAGGCTTATGCGCGTGACACCCCCACTCCCGCGTATGCGGACAGTGCGCCTCGACGACCTCGACTCCCGGATGGGCCCGGCCGCCCGCAGCCTCCCGCTGACGGACGCGCTCGGCCTCTCGGACGCCGCGATGAACGTCTACGAGCTCGCGCCCGGCGACAGCTTCTCGTACGGCTTCCACGCCCACGCCGCCCAGGAAGAAGTGTTCTACGTGCTCGCCGGCACGGTCACGTTCCGCACCCTCGACGGCGACGTCGCCGTCTCCGCGGGCGAACTCGCGCGCTTCGGCCCCGGCGAATTCCAGCGCGGCGTCAACGAGGGCGACGAACGGGTGCGCGCGCTCGCCGTCGGCGCTCCACAGGACGCCGGCGACACGGAAACGCTCCGCGAGTGCCCCGACTGCGGGGGCGAAACCACCCAGGAAATCACGCTCGCGGACGCCCGCGACGAGATCCACACGGTCTGTGAGTCGTGTGGCACGATCACGGGGCGGTTCGACTAACCACCCATGGCACCGACACACGACCACCCACCGCGGCTGGTGTTCGACGACGACTGCGGGTTCTGCACGTGGTGCGCGAACGTCGCCGCCCGCCACGGCGACGTGGCCCTCGTCGGGTTCACCGAGCTGTCCCCCGACCAGCGCGCGCGGCTGCCCGACGACTACGAGAACTGCGCGCACCTGCTCACCGACGACGCCGTCTACTCCTGTGGGGAAGCCATCGAGCGCACGCTCGCCCACGACGTCCCGGCGCTCCAGCCGGTGTTCGGCGCGCTCGGCTCGGTGCCCGGGTACGCATCGCTTCGCGAACGCCTCTACCGAGCGGGCGCTGACCGCCGGGCGCTGCTCGGCAACATCGTGCGCGACGACCCGCCGGCGCGGGACTGATCGCGCCTACTGGTAGGCCTGCATGCCCGTGAGGTCCTCGCCGAGAATCAGCGTGTGGATGTCGTGGGTGCCCTCGTACGTGTAGACGGTCTCCATGTTCGCCATGTGGCGCATCGGCGGGTAATCCGTCGTGATGCCGTTCCCGCCCAGCATCTCGCGGGCGACACGCGCCTGATCGCGGGCCATCCGGACGTTGTTGCGCTTGGCCATCGAAACGTGCTGTGGCCGGAGGTCACCGCGCTCCTTGAGCCCGGCCAGCCGGTGGGCGAGCAACTGACTCGTGGTGATCTGTGTCGCCATCTCCGCGAGCTTGTCCTGTTGCATCTGGAACCCCCCGATGGGCTGGTCGAACTGCTCGCGGTCGGTGGCGTACTCCCGTGCGGTCTCGAAGCAGTTGCGGGCCGCACCCACCGCCCCCCACGCGATGCCGTAGCGGGCCTGCGTCAGACAGGACAACGGCCCCTTCATCCCCTCGACGCCGGGCAGCCGGCTCTCCGCCGGCACGCGGACGTTCCGGAGGCTGATCTCGCCGGTGATCGACGCGCGCAGCGAGAGCTTCTCGTCGATCTCGTTGGTGGTGACGCCGTCGCGGTCCGTCTCCACGAGGAACCCCCGGACCGGCGTGTCGTCCTCGCCGTGGTCCCTGGCCCACACGACCGCCACGTCCGCGATCGGCGAGTTCGTGATCCACGTCTTCGACCCGTTCAGGACGTACTCGTCGCCGTCCGGCTCCGCCGTTGTCTCCATCGCCGACGGGTTCGAGCCGTGTTCGGGCTCGGTCAACCCGAAACACCCCACCGCCTCCCCCGCACCCAGGGCCGGCAGCCATCGCTCCTTTTGCGCCTCGCTGCCGAACGCGTGAATCGGATACATCACGAGCGCCCCCTGGACGCTCGCCATCGACCGCAGCCCCGAATCACACGCCTCCAACTCCTGCATCAGGAGGCCGTAGGCCGTCTCCGACACGTTCGGCAGCCCGTAGCCGTCGAGGTTCGGCGCGTAAAACCCCATCTCGCCCATCTCCGGGATGAGCTCCGTCGGGAACGTCCCGTCCAAGTAGTGCTCGCCGATGTCGTCCTGCACGTGCTCGTCGACGAACTCCCGCGCCGTGTCCCGGATCAAGCGCTCCTCGCTGTCGAGGTCCGCCTCCAATCCCACGTAGTCGAGCATACGTGGTACTCAGACCCAATGCGTAAAAAAACCCTGCTAGTTTTCGGCTCCGCCGTCCGTGCCCCGCCCGAGCTGCCGTGTGAAGTTCTCGAACAGCCGCTTGGTCTCGCACGCCGCCGCGTACGCCTCCGGCGTGATCCCCGCCAGCACTGCGTCCCGGCGCGCCTCCGAGACGTCTTTCTCGGTGGCGATGCGCTCGGCGGTCTCCATGTCGTACTCGGGGTGGAACTGCACGCCGACCGACTGCCCCACGCGAAACGCGTGGATGCCGTAGTCGTTCTCCGCCAGCAGCGTCGCCGCCGCCGGCAACTCCGTGACCACGTCGCCGTGGGTGGTGAACGCGGTCATCGACTCCGGCAGCCCCTCGAAGAGCGGGTCGTCGGCGACGCGCTCGACGGTTCGGTATCCCAACTCGAACCCCGACATGTCCTCGACGGTCCCCCCAAGCGCCTCGGCGAGCACCTGATGCCCGAAACACACGCCCAACACCGGCACCCCCGCAGCGTGCACGTCCTCGACGTAGTCACACAGCGCCTCGATCCACGGCTCGTCCCAGTAGACCGACGACTTCGACCCGGTGACCACCACCCCATCGAACTCAGTGTGCCCCGGCACCCGCCCGCCCTTCGCGTGGAACTCCACCAGCTCAGCGTCCAACTCCCGGCGGAAGTTCCGCGCCGTCTCACCCGGCTCGTGTGCGGCGTTCACCAACGCAATGCGCGGCCGATCCATGCCCACAGCTATGCGGCGTCCACGCAAGCCCGTTTCGACACCGTGTCGAACCATCTTTGACGCCGCCCCACCACGCCCCGGACGAATGCGCGCCATCAAGGACAGCGTCCACGACTACATCGAAGCCGACGGCGTCGCGGCGGCGCTGCTCGACACCGAACCCGTCCAGCGGCTCCGCCACATCAAGCAACTCTCCACCATCCGCCTCGTCTACCCGTCGGCCAACCACACCCGCTTCGAGCACTCCCTGGGCGTCTACCACCTCGCCGACCGCGCGCTCGCCCACCTCGACATCTCCGGCACGCGCGCGGACACCGTCCGTGCCGCCGCCCTCCTCCACGACATCGGCCACGGCCCCTACGGCCACCAGACCGAGGGCATCATCCAGCGCCGCCTCGACCGCCACCACGACGACGTCGCCCACCTCGTCTCCAACGGCGAGCCCGGTGCCGTGCTCGCGGCCCACGGTCTCGACCCCGACCGAGTCGCCGCCCTCGTCGCCGGACACGGCAAACTCGGCCAACTCGTCGCCGGGGAACTCGACGTCGATCGCATGGACTACCTGGTGCGGGACGCCCACCACACCGGCGTCCCCTACGGCACCATCGACCACGGCCGGCTGCTGCGCGCGCTCACGTTCCGGGACGGCGACCTCGTGCTCGCCGAGGGCAACGTCGCCACCGCCGAGAGCGTGCTCGTCGGGCGCGCGCTCATGAACGCCACCGTCTACCGCCACCACGTCTCCCGCATCGCGGGCGCGATGCTCGACCGCGCGAGCGCCCGCCTGCTCGACACCACTGACCTCGACGCCGAGACGTTCGCGCGGTTCACCGACGCCGACCTCCTCGCCGTGCTCCGGGACTGCCCCGCAACCCAGGACGCCGCCCGCCGCATCCGCAACCGCGACCTCTACAAGCGCGCCGTCTGGACCGAACGCGACGCCGTCCCTGACGACGTTGCCACCGCCGACTACCGGACCGTCCGCGACCTCGAATCCCAGGTCGCCGACGCTGCCGGCGTCCCCGCCACCGCCGTCGTCATCGACACGCCCGGCGCGCCCTCGATGCCGGAGTCCTCGGTCCGGGTCACCGTCAACGGCGACACCCGCCGGCTCGACGAACAGAGCCCGCTCGTCGACGGCATGCTCGCCTCCCAGCGCGCCCAGTGGCGCTTCGGCGTCTACACCCCGAACGACCACGTCCCCGCGGTTGCGGCGGCCGCCGAACGCACGCTCGGGCTCGGCCCCATCGACGATCCGCCAGCGTAACCCACCCCCGACGGAACGCTTTTCCCCACCGCCCCCGTCGCCCCGAACATGGTGCCCGAACCCCAGATCAGATGCATGAGGCCCGAAACAGCGCCGCATCCCGGGTTCGGATTCTTTTTCGACGCCTAACGCGTCGTTGCCCCACCGACAGGGGACCGCCGTCGTTCGGAACCGATAACTGACTGCCACGCACGCCTACACGACATGCAACTCCCAACACAACAGGTCGCGGTGCTCGACGCAGCGAGCACCGACGACCCCCAACGCATCGAGGCCCTCGCGGCGGACACCGACTACCCGCCGGAGACGATCGCCGGCGCGGCCCTCGCCCTCGAAGCCGAGGGCTTGGTCGCCGTCACCGAGACCACCACGACGACGGTCTCGCTCACCGACGAAGGCCACGCCTACGCCACGGACGGACTCCCGGAGGTCCGCCTCTACCGGGCCGCACTCGACGCGGGGGCCGACGACGCCCCTGTCGAAATGGGCTCCGTCATCGGTGCCGCCGGACTCGACGGCCCCCAAGTCGACATCGCGCTGTCGAACTACGCCCGGAAGGGATACGGCACCATCGACTCGGGCGCACTCGCCGCTGACCCCGACGCAGACCCCGACGACGATCCCGAAGCGAACGCCCTCGCCACGCTCGCCGCCGGCGACACCCTCGCCGACGACGCCGTCCTCGATCAGCTCGCCAGCCGCGATCTCGTGACCGTCAGCGAGCGCACGGTGCGCTCAGTGACGCTCACCGAGGCCGGCGTCACGGAACTGATGGCCGGCGTCGAAGCCACCGACGAGGTCGGCGAGCTCACCCCCGAGTTGCTCGCGTCCGGCGAGTGGGCGGACGTCGAGTTCGCGGACTACAACGTCGCCGCCGACGCCGCCGACCACACGCCCGGCAAGACACACGTCCTCCGGCAGGCCGCCGAACGCGTCACTGACGTCCTCGTCGGGATGGGGTTCCAGGAGATGGACGGCCCCCACGTCGACGCCGACTTCTACATCAACGACTGCCTGTTCATGCCACAGGACCACCCCGCCCGGAACCACTGGGACCGGTTCGCGCTCTCGAACCCCGCTCAGATCGACGAACTGCCCGACGCCCTCGTCGAGCGCGTCGAACGCGCGCACCGCGAGGGGGCCGGTGACGACGGCGACGGCTACCACTCGCCGTGGGACGAGGACTTCGCGCGTGCGCTCGCGCTTCGCGGACACACGACGAGCCTCACCGCCCGCCACCTCGCCGGCCTCGCGGACGCGGACGTCGAGGCCCCCGCCCGCTACTTCAGCGTCGAAAAGGCCTACCGCAACGACACTCTCGACGCCACCCACCTCCTGGAGTTCTTCCAGATCGAAGGCTGGGTGCTGGCCGACGACCTCTCCGTGCGGGACCTCATGGGGACGTTCCGGGAGTTCTACAGCCAGTTCGGCATCCACGACCTCCAGTTCAAGCCCACGTACAACCCCTACACGGAGCCCAGCTTCGAACTGTTCGGCCGCCACCCCGAGACCGGGGAGCTCATCGAGATCGGGAACTCCGGCATCTTCCGCCCGGAGATGCTCGACCCGCTGGACGTCGACGGCGACGTGATGGCATGGGGGTTGGCCCTCGAACGCCTGCTCATGCTGATGACCGGCTTCGAGGACATCCGGGACGTCCACGGGACGCTGTGTGACGTTGGGTTCCTGCGGAACGCGGAGGTGGTGTACTGATGCCCGTCGTCGACATCGACCCCGACGAACTCCGCCGGCTCACCGGCCACCGCAGCAAGGACGACGACGAGCTCCGCCAGGACCTCTTCGGGCTCGGCATCGAATACGAGGGCGAAACCGAGGACGGCGAGTTCAAACTCGAGTTCGAAGCCGACCGCCTCGACCGCCTCTCCGTCGAGGGCATCGCGCGCAGTCTGCGCTACCACGCCGGCGACGACCGCGGGGTCGACATCCCGGACACCAACGCCCCGGAGTGGGCGATCGACGTCACCGACGTCCCCGCGGATCGCCCGTACGTCACCGGCGCCGTGATCCGGGGCGTCGACCTCGACGCGGACGCCCTGGACTCGCTCATCCAGCTCCAGGAGAAACTGCACGCCACGATGGGCCGCAAGCGAGCGAAGGGCGCCATCGGCATCCACGACCTCGCGATGCTCAAAGGCGACACCGTCGACGGCGACGGCACCGCCGCACGCTCGCTCACGTACACGGGCATCGACCCCGACGGCGACACGTTCGTCCCGCTCGACGACGACGCCGAACGCACGCCCGCCGACGTGCTCACCGAACACCCCACCGGCGAGACGTACGCCGACCTCCTGGCCGACCACGACACCTACCCAGCGATCTACGACGACATCGGGCTGTTCAGCTTCCCGCCGGTCATCAACGGTCGCCGCACCGAGGTCACCACCGACTCCCGGGAGCTGTTCGTCGAACTCACCGGCACCGACCAGTGGACCATCGACCGGATGTGCGCCATCATCTGTTACGCGCTGGACGCCCGTGGGGCGACCATCGAGGACGTCACCGTCGACTACCCCGACCGCGAGCTCCACCGCCCCGACTTCGCGGTCCGCACCAAACACGTCAGCCACGACCGGATCGAGACGCTGCTCGGCGTCGAGTTCACCGCCGAGGCGGTCGTCGATCTCGCCGAACGCGCCGGCCTCGACGCCACCCCGACCGACGACGGCTACGACGTCGAAATCCCGCCCTACCGCGTCGACGTCCGCCACCCCGTCGACGTCGTCGACGACCTCGGGCGCGCGTACGACTTCAACGACCTCACGCCCCGCTATCCCGACGTCAACACCATCGGCGGCCGCACCGAATCCTCGCGCCTCGAACGCTCGGTGCGACAGGCGCTCGTCGGGCTCGGGTTCGAGGACCTCCTGAACTTCAACATGACCAGCGAGGCCGAGAACTTCGACCGCATGCGGCTGACCCCCGACCACGACGCGGTCGGCGCGGCCCAGCCGGCCACCATCGCCGAACCCTACAGCCAGGACTTCACGATCCTTCGCACGTGGGCGCTGCCCTCGCTGGCGATGGTTCTGGAGACGAACACCCACCACACGTATCCGCAGGACCTCGCCGAAGTCGGGTTCGCCGCCCACGCCGACGGCGACACCCAGACCGGGGTCGCCGAACGCCGCACCGTCGCCGCCGTGCTGGCCCGCAACGACGCCTCCTACGAGGACGCCAAGGCTCGCCTCCAGGCGCTTTGCGACGAGTTCGCGGTCGCCCTCGAAACGCCGCCCATCACCCATCCGTCGTTCATCGACGGGCGCGCCGCCACCATCGAGATCGACGGCCAGCCGGCCGGCGTCATCGGTGAACTCCACCCCGGCGTCATCGTCGAACACGACGTCGAAGTGCCGGTCGCCGGCTTCGAGTTCGAACTCGACGCGCTCCGCTAGCTACAGGTCCGCACCGACGGCGTCCTCGACGCTGTCGAACCCGTCGCGTTCGAGCAACGACACCAACCCCTCGTTGATCCGTTTTGCAACCCACGGCCCCTCGTACACCAACGCCGTGTACAACTGCACCACGCTTGCGCCCGCGCGGATCTTCTCGTAGGCGTCCTCGGCCGTCGCGACGCCCCCAACGCCCACGACCGGCTGGTCGGTGCGCTCCGCGACGAACCGCACCTGCTCGGTCGCGCGCTCACGGATCGGCGCTCCGGACAGCCCGCCCTGCTCGCCGGCGTGTGGGTGGCTCAACGATTCCGGGCGCTCGGTCGTCGTGTTCGTCGCAACGATCCCGTCGAGATCGAGGTCGTTGGCCAACTCGACGGCGTCAGCCACCGCGTCCTGGTGGAGGTCCGGGGACAGCTTCACCAACAACGGGCTGGCACCAGCGTCCTGCAGGGCCTCCAAGATCGCCGCCAGCTGGTCGCGGCCCTGCAACTCCCGGAGACCGGGGGTGTTCGGGCTGGAGACGTTCACGACGACGTAGTCGACGGCGTCGCCGACACGGCTGAACGTGTACGTGTAGTCGTCGGGGGCGTCCGCCAGCGGCGTGGTCTTGGATTTCCCGATGTTCACGCCCACCGGAACGTCGGGCAGTGGCTCGGCGTCCAACCGCGCCCCTACGGTGTCCGCGCCCTCGTTGTTGAACCCCATCCGGTTCACCAGCGCGTTGTCATCCGGCAGCCGGAACAGCCGTGGCCGGTCGTTCCCCGGCTGTCGCTCGGCGGTCACCGCGCCCACCTCGATATGCCCGAACCCCAGCCCGGCAAGCGCGCGCGGTATCTCGGCGTTCTTATCGAAGCCGGCGGCCATGCCCACGGGGTTCGGGAACGTCTGCCCGAAGGCATCAACCGACAGTCGCGGATCGGTGACGGTCAACTGTTTCGCGTACGCACGGTGTGCGCCCACGCGTTGTGCAACCCGGAGGGCACTCGTGGTTATCTCGTGTGTGGTCTCCGGTGGGAGTCCGAACAGTGCGGATTTTAGCAGTCCATACATTGGGGGCGTTCTCACCGTCGTCTGCGTCGGCGACTTGGTTGAATGCTTCGCCTCCCGTGTCTCCGGGTGGGGCTGGCCGACGCCCGTCGATCTTGTTGCGTTGTGGCCACGCGTCCCCCCGCCGCGTGCCGATCATTCCGGCCTGCTTATAAGCGAACGCCAAGAATCGCCGACATATTTATCCTCCGGCCTTGTGTTTGCATCCCACGAAGAAACCATGGTACGTGAGGACGGCAAGCGGAACTTCGCACTCCGCACCGACGACGGGACCGAGCCCAGTGTCTTCAGTGGAAACACGCCGCGACAGGCAGCACTCAAAGCGGCGCGTCGCCTCGACGATGTCGGTGAGTCGGAGTCCGAGGCCGACCGCAACCGAATCGAACTCCGGGAGAAGGGGACCGACAAGATCCACATCTACGAAGCGTGGGCGTGGGAGGAAACCGCTCCCGACGACAAACCCGACTGGATGCCGGGCGACATCACCAAGGCAAACGTCTCCAAGCAGGGCATCGACCACCGCGAGACGTAGCCGCGGCGAAACTGCTTACAACGCCCCAACCCAACACGCACCCGCGTGGGTACCACTCGGCCCGACCGAACGCACTCGCGCGGGATGACCGGCCGACCTCCGCCTACGCAATACGCTGTGGCGTGTGTCCCTGGTGTGGGCCGCCATCACGAAGCGCTGCTGGTTCGACGGTGTTTTATGTACCCCACCACTCGGATGAGATGCGAACGACGTGAGGTGGCTCGGTGCACCCGACGCCACTGATTGACGCCCCCTCGTCCCGTTCGGACGGAACCCGACTGGGTTCAGTCCGATGCCCTTAAGTACAACAGGGTACTTCGGTGGAATGCGAACGACAATGGGGCCGCCCGGTTACACGGGTGGCCGACGCATGACTCCGCTGATCGGTTCGGCGTTCGGCCGAACTCGATTCGATGCCCTTAAGTAATAACGGGTGTTCTGATGAGATGCGAACGACAATGAGGCTATCCGGTTCGTCCGGGTGGCTGATGCATCTCTTCGACGCTCTCCATGGTGTCGGTCTCACTCTCAGTGAGTGTGATTCGATGCCCTTAAGTAATAACGGGCGTTACGAGGAATTGCGAACGACAATGTGGCTACCTGGTTCTCCCAGGTGGTTAACGCGTGTTCCTCGCCGCCCTGGTGGGCAAACGTCACGCTCGATTCGAGCGTGATCCGATGCCCTTAAGTAATAACGGGGCGTTCGGGGAAATGCGAACGTCGTCTTGGACTGATCGGGGTCCGATGGGTTTATGACCCGTCGAACTCTACGATCTGGTCCGAAGGAATGAGGATTCCACACCTGCGGTCCGCCGTAAAGATGGAATCTGATGTTAGCCTTGATGGTTTGGTGACATCCAACTGGCCACGACGATACGTCGTGTGCTAAGGGACACATTACGTGTCCCCGCCAAACCAAGACTTGATAGTCTTGGTCGCTGGGAACCATCCCAGCAAATTCCGGTTGATCCTGCCGGAGGCCATTGCTATCGGAGTCCGATTTAGCCATGCTAGTTGTGCGGGTTTAGACCCGCAGCGGAAAGCTCAGTAACACGTGGCCAAGCTACCCTGTGGACGGGAATACTCTCGGGAAACTGAGGCTAATCCCCGATAACGCTTTGCTCCTGGAAGGGGCAAAGCCGGAAACGCTCCGGCGCCACAGGATGCGGCTGCGGTCGATTAGGTAGACGGTGGGGTAACGGCCCACCGTGCCCATAATCGGTACGGGTTGTGAGAGCAAGAGCCCGGAGACGGAATCTGAGACAAGATTCCGGGCCCTACGGGGCGCAGCAGGCGCGAAACCTTTACACTGTACGAAAGTGCGATAAGGGGACTCCGAGTGTGAAGGCATAGAGCCTTCACTTTTGTACACCGTAAGGTGGTGCACGAATAAGGACTGGGCAAGACCGGTGCCAGCCGCCGCGGTAATACCGGCAGTCCGAGTGATGGCCGATCTTATTGGGCCTAAAGCGTCCGTAGCTGGCTGAACAAGTCCGTTGGGAAATCTGTCCGCTTAACGGGCAGGCGTCCAGCGGAAACTGTTCAGCTTGGGACCGGAAGACCTGAGGGGTACGTCTGGGGTAGGAGTGAAATCCTGTAATCCTGGACGGACCGCCGGTGGCGAAAGCGCCTCAGGAGAACGGATCCGACAGTGAGGGACGAAAGCTAGGGTCTCGAACCGGATTAGATACCCGGGTAGTCCTAGCTGTAAACGATGTCCGCTAGGTGTGGCGCAGGCTACGAGCCTGCGCTGTGCCGTAGGGAAGCCGAGAAGCGGACCGCCTGGGAAGTACGTCTGCAAGGATGAAACTTAAAGGAATTGGCGGGGGAGCACTACAACCGGAGGAGCCTGCGGTTTAATTGGACTCAACGCCGGACATCTCACCAGCCCCGACAGTAGTAATGACGGTCAGGTTGATGACCTTACCCGAGGCTACTGAGAGGAGGTGCATGGCCGCCGTCAGCTCGTACCGTGAGGCGTCCTGTTAAGTCAGGCAACGAGCGAGACCCGCACTCCTAATTGCCAGCAGTACCCTTTGGGTAGCTGGGTACATTAGGTGGACTGCCGCTGCCAAAGCGGAGGAAGGAACGGGCAACGGTAGGTCAGTATGCCCCGAATGGGCTGGGCAACACGCGGGCTACAATGGTCGAGACAATGGGAAGCCACTCCGAGAGGAGGCGCTAATCTCCTAAACTCGATCGTAGTTCGGATTGAGGGCTGAAACTCGCCCTCATGAAGCTGGATTCGGTAGTAATCGCGTGTCAGCAGCGCGCGGTGAATACGTCCCTGCTCCTTGCACACACCGCCCGTCAAATCACCCGAGTGGGGTTCGGATGAGGCCGGCATGCGCTGGTCAAATCTGGGCTCCGCAAGGGGGATTAAGTCGTAACAAGGTAGCCGTAGGGGAATCTGCGGCTGGATCACCTCCTAACGTCCGAGACTGGAGCGACGCTCCAGCTCACCGAACGACGCCGTCGTGCCCAGTTGGGCACTTACAAACCATCAAGGCTAACATACCCTCCCAATCGGGAGGTGGGCCCATAGCTCAGTGGTAGAGTGCCTCCTTTGCAAGGAGGATGCCCTGGGTTCGAATCCCAGTGGGTCCATCCCGTTCGGGGTTCATCTTGGATCGTGTCCCTTAAGTGGGAGACGGGGCAACGATGAATCGCGACGAAGACTGATGCACCACTCCGCGAAAGTGCGGGTGGGAAGGGTCGATGTACGCTCCCTGTTCACCTAGGGACGTGCGATGACGGCCGTGTGTAAGTGCAATCCAGGCGCTCACTGGACTCGACCACCGTGGTCGAGTACCGACTGTTAGTCACATCCGTGACTTAACAGCGCTCACCCATTGTGTGGTGAGCATTCATCGTCGTTGGCTGTTTACAGCCAACATCTCGACCACTTCGTGTGGTTGAGTACCATATTCGTCGACTGCTTTGCAGTCGACAACCAACGTGGCTACTGTGCCACCTGGTGGATAGCTCGGCTCGGATGCCGACGAAGGACGTGCCAAGCTGCGATAAGCCTGAGGGAGCCGCACGGAGGCTAAGAACTCAGGATCTCCTAATGGGAATCCCTATAACAATTGCCTTGCGCAATGGGGAACGGCCGGAATTGAAGCATCTCAGTACGGCCAGGAAGAGAAATCGAATGAGACGCCGTTAGTAATGGCGAATGAACGCGGCACAGTCCAAACCGAAGCCTTCGGGCAATGTGGTGTTCGGACTGACTTTCATCGTTTGACCGTTCGTGTGAAGTCTCCTGAAACGGAGCGCGATACAGGGTGACAGCCCCGTATCACGGACCAGTACGACGTGCGTCAGCTCCAGAGTAGCGGGGGTTGGAAATCCCTCGTGAACGTGGCAGGCATCGACTGCCAAGACTAAGTACTCTCCGAGACCGATAGTGAACAAGTAGTGTGAACGAACGCTGAAAAGCACCCCACAAAGGGGGGTGAAATAGGGCTTGAAATCAGGTGGCGATGGAGCGACGGGGCATAAAAGGCCTCTCTGGGAACGACTTGAGTGCAAACTCATGGTAGGACCTGAGAGGAGCCGATGTTCCGTCGTACGTTTTGAAAAACGAGCCAGGGAGTGTGCCTGTTTGACGAGTCTAACCGGAGTATCCGGGAAGGCGTAGGGAAACCAATATGGCCGCAGCATTGCGAGGGCCACCGTGTTCAAGCGCGGGGAGTCAAACGGGCACGACCCGAAACCCGGTGATCTACGCGTGGGCAAGGTGAAGCATGGCGAAAGCCATGTGGAGGCCTGTTAGGGTTGGTGTCTTTCAACACCCTCCCGTGACCTACGTGTAGGGGTGAAAGGCCCATCGAACCGGGCAACAGCTGGTTCCAACCGAAACATGTCGAAGCATGACCTCTGCCGAGGTAGTTCGTGGGGTAGAGCGACCGATTGGGGAGTTCAACTCCGAGAGGAGTTGTCTCCCCTGTCAAACTCCAAACCTACGGACGCCGTCGACGCAGGGAATCCGGTGTGCGGGGTAAGCCTGTGCACCGTGAGGGAGACAACCCAGAGTTAGGTTAAGGTCCCAAAGTGCGAGCTAAGTGCGATTGAAGGTGGTCTCGAGCCCTAGACAGCCGGGAGGTGAGCTTAGAAGCAGCTACCCTCTAAGAAAAGCGTAACAGCTTACCGGCCGAGGTTCGAGGCGCCCAAAATGATCGGGGCTCAAGTTCGCCACCGAGACCTAACGGCACGGGTAACACCGTGATCCAGTAGGTTGGCATTCTGTTCGGGTGGAAGCTCGGGTGAGAACTCGAGTGGACCGAGTGGAAAAGAAAATCCTGGCCATAGTAGCAGCGTTAGTCGGGTAAGAATCCCGATGGCCGAAAGAGCAAGGGTTCCTCGGCAATGCTTATCAGCCGAGGGTTAGCCGATCCTAAGGCCCGTCGTAATTCGAGCGGGTCAAAAGGGAAACTGGTTAATATTCCAGTGCCACCGTACATTGAAAGTCGACGCCTCGGAGCAGCTTGAGCCGGGCATTCGCCCGGTCGAACCGTCGAAGTTCGTGGAAGCCGTAATGGCAGGAAGCGAACGAACGTCGGAACAGGGAAACTCAAGTCAATCTGGGGCCCGTGAAAAGGCGAGTACGGTGTTCGTACCGAGATCCGACACAGGTGCTCTGGCAGAGGAAGCCAAGGCCTGTCGGGAATAACCGACGTTAGGGAATTCGGCAAGTTAGTCCCGTAAGTTCGCGATAAGGGATGCCTGCCTCGCAATGAGGCAGGTCGCAGTGACTCGGAGGCTCCGACTGTCTAATAACAACATAGGTGACCGCAAATCCGCAAGGACGCGTACGGTCACTGAATCCTGCCCAGTGCGGGTATCTGAACACCCAGTACAATGGGGCGAAGGACCCGTTAACGGCGGGGGTAACTATGACCCTCTTAAGGTAGCGTAGTACCTTGCCGCTTCAGTAGCGGCTTGCATGAATGGATCAACGAGAGCCTCACTGTCCCAACGTTGGGCCCGGTGAACTGTACGTTCCAGTGCGGAGTCTGGAGACCCCCAAGGGGAAGCGAAGACCCTATAGAGCTTTACTGCAGGCTGTCGCTGGGACACGGTCGCTGATGTGCAGAGTAGGTAGGAGACGTTACACAGGTACGTGCGCTAGCACGCCACCGAGTCACACATGAAACACTACCCGTCAGTGACTGTGACCCTCACTCCGGGAGGAGGACACCGGTAGCCGGGCAGTTTGACTGGGGCGGTACGCGCTTGAAAAGATATCGAGCGCGCCCTAAGCCTATCTCAGCCGAGTCAGAGACTCGGCGAAGAGTGCAAGAGCATAAGATAGGCTGACAGTGTCCTACACAACGAGGGACGCTGACGCGAAAGCGTGGTCTAGCGAACCAATTAGGCTGCTTGATGCGGCCAATTGCTGACAGAAAAGCTACCTTAGGGATAACAGAGTCGTCACTCGCAAGAGCACATATCGACCGAGTGGCTTGCTACCTCGATGTCGGTTCCCTCCATCCTGCCCGTGCAGAAGCGGGCAAGGGTGAGGTTGTTCGCCTATTAAAGGAGGTCGTGAGCTGGGTTTAGACCGTCGTGAGACAGGTCGGCTGCTATCTATTGGGGGTGTTTTGGTGCTTGACAGGAACGTTCGTATAGTACGAGAGGAACTACGAACGGGTGCCACTGGTGTATCGGTTGTCCGAGAGGGCATGTGCCGAGCAGCTACGCACCACGGGGTAAGAGCTGAATGCATCTAAGCTCGAAACCCACCTGGAAAAGAAGCACCACTGAGACCGCTCGTAGAAGACGAGTTCGATAGACTTGGGGTGTACGCGTCGAGGCAACGAGACGTTTAGCCCGCGAGTACTAACAGGTCAATGCCACACACTCATGCACTCACCACATACGTGGTCGAGTCCAGGCGTTTACTGGATTGCACTTACATACGGACGTCCGCCGACGTCGGCGTACAACGGTTCGATTCCGTTGGTCGGTATTAAGGCGGCCATAGCGGTGGGGTTACTCCCGTACCCATCCCGAACACGGAAGATAAGCCCGCCTGCGTTCCGGTCAGTACTGGAGTGCGCGAGCCTCTGGGAAATCCGGTTCGCCGCCTACTATTCATACTCTCATTCATGCTTCGAACAGCAGCGGTGCTGTTCGGGGCTTTTTGCAGTTTTGACTGGAGACCGCTACGTTTATTGGCGGGACACCGGTACGTAGTCGTGTGCCAAGGTGGCAGAGTTCGGCCTAACGCGGCGGCCTGCAGAGCCGCTCATCGCCGGTTCAAATCCGGCCCTTGGCTTTTCAGCAGCGAGTGACGGTTCGAGTGGCAACACAGTCGGCAGTGGTCGTGGAGCGGTGAATCGGGTGGCTGCACCCGGGGTGTTCGGCCCGCACGTGGGGTGGCTCGTTGTGGCCGCGGAAAGTAACGATTATACGCACCCCTCCCAAGGGTTCGAGTATGCAACGACGTGCTGCGGTGGTATCCGTCGCGATTTTCCTTGTGTTTGCGGTGGGGTCGTACACGTTACTTGGGGCGGCAGAGCAGCCGTCCGTGTCGCTGGATGATCCGGAGTACAGCATCACGCAGGGCGAGCAGCGCGTGATGTCGGGGACCGAGTACACGTTCTCGGAGGTGTCCGCGCAGTCCGCGACAGCGACGTGGGAGAACGAATCGGCGCGATACACGGAGACGTGGAGTGCAAACGATTCGGTGGCGGTGTCCGGGCAGAACTATACGGTGCGTGTGACGAACGCGTCCGTGGGGGCGTTCGAGCTGCGGGAGGTGCAGTCGGTCGATCGGCCGACCGTCGAGCGCAACGGGACCACGTACGTGATCGTGCCCGAGGGGGAGACGCAGACGCTCGTGCCCCGCGAGGAGTATCTCCCCGAGCAGGACGTCTTGGCGTTCAGCGTCGGTGACGCGGTCACCTACGATGGCAACGACAACGAGACCGCGGTGGCGTCGGTGTCGGAGTCAGCGGTAACCGTCGAGTGGTTCGCGCCGCGGACGAACGAGCTGGAGTTCGGCAGTGGCGAGACCACTGAGGTGCAGGACACCGAGTATACGGCGTACATCGAGTCGGGGTCCAGCGGCGAGCCTGTGCTCGAGTTGACGACCGATCACGAGGATTACGCGAGCGATGTGGAGGCACAGGAGTATTTCGCCGAGCGCATGGACGGACTGCGTGGGGTTACGATCTTCTCCGGCGCGGCCGCGGTGTTGCTGGTCATGTTCTCGTTCCTCCCGTCGCGGTACTGAGGGCGGCGATCCGTCAGGGTTAACCTAATCGGTGGTGACTGGGTCGGTATGAACGGCGCTGCAGACACGCTAGATGTTCTGGGAGTTAGTGTCGGGGCGTTCGTTGCGCTGGTTGGCGCAGCGACGCTCGTCGGGATGCCGTGGCAGTACGGTCCCGGTGGTGCGGTGACAGCGTTCCAGATCAGTGGGGCTGTCGCTGCGATCGCAGTTGGTGTGGGTGTGGCGTGGCTGACGCGCGCGAACTGAGTCGGTCACGGAGAACAGCGGTCGAACGGGCCGAGAGGGATTTGAACCCTCGACCGTCTGGTTAAAAGCCAGACGCTCTGCCGGGCTGAGCTATCGGCCCACGAGTACACGTGAGGGCATGGTGCGGTTAAACGTTTACCATCTGTGGCGGATCAGCGGTCGGGCTCGGTGGCGTCCGCTCGGTGGCCGGAGAGCCGTTCCCAGATCTCCGTGCAGCCAGCGCCGTCCTCGACGTCGTCGAGGTGCGCGCGTTCTTCGCTGGCGTCGTGTTGGTCGTCGGTCATGTCTGCGGGGTATGCGTGGCCGCAAGTTAAGCCTATGCTCGGCGTTCTTAGTGGTTGTCAGACCGGACAGGTGTCGTCCCGCTCGGGGGCACGTGCGGTGAACCCTGCGTCACGGAGGGCGTCCGCGAACGCCGCGCAGTCGTCGCCGTGGTTCACGAGCACGGTGGCGTCCCGGTAGTCGTCGAGGAAGGCGCGCAGGCCGGCGTGGTCGGCGTGCGCGGAGAAGTCGTACTGTTCGACCTGCGCGCTCACGGGCAGCACTCGGCCGTCGATCTCCGCGCGCCCCGAGTCGATAAGCGACCGCCCCGGGGTGCCGGCGACCTGATAGCCGGTCATCGCGATCTTGTTGACGGGGTTCGATCGGATCTCGGGGATGTACGTCATCGCGGGACCGCCAGACAGCATGCCGCTGGTCGTGACGATCGCAGCTTGCTGGTCGGCGATGCGTTTGCGTTGTCCGTCCCGGCCCGTCACGAACCTGGCGTGGGACTTCGCGCGCCGGAGCGCATCGCCGTCACGGACGAACCCGGGGTATTGGAGGAGCATCTCGGTGACTCGTTTCCCCATCCCGTCGACGTAACAGGGGATGTCGTGGGCGTCACAGACGAGCAGCAGCTCCTGGGTGCGTCCGATGGCGAACGCCGGGACGACGACCGTACCCCCCTCCCACAGCGTCGTCTTGACGCTCTCCGCGAACCGCGTCTCGACGCTGTCCCGGTCGTCGTGGGTCACGTCGCTGTACGTGCTTTCACAGACGACCACGTCGGCGTCGGGGCGTGCGGTCGTCCCCGAGACGAGGCGTTGATCGGTCGTGTGGAAATCCCCCGTGTAGAGCAGCCGGGTGTCGCCGTCGTCAACGAGGACGTGCGCGCTGCCCGGAACGTGGCCCGCGTTGTAGAACGTGACCTCGTAGCCTGCGGCGTCGAAGGGGACGCCGTACCCGTGGGTGCGGGAGACCTCCGTGACGCGCTTGATGTCGTTCTCGATGAACGGGCAGTGGTACGTTCCGCCGTGGAGCTTCAGGGTGTCGCGCGCGAGTGTGAGCGCGAGCTCGTACGTCGGTGGCGTCCAGTGGATCGGGGGCCTGTGCGTGCCGGAGAGCAGTGCGGGGATCGTGCCGACGTGGTCGAGGTGGCCGTGGCTCGCCACGACGGCGTCCGGCGTGGGTGTCGACACCGGGAACTGGGGTGGCGTGTCGGCCTTCATCCCGAAGTCAAGCAGGAGGGACTCGTCGACGAGCAGGGCACTCCGGCCGACTTCGCGTGCGCCGCCGAGGAACCGAAGGTCCATCGTAGGAGTGTATCGTCGGGCGCTGCTTGGGTGCGTCGGTGGGTCGAAGTGTGGTTCGCGCTTCAACACTCGGTATCCGCCGCGGGGCCAAGGGTTAGGGTGGCTCGTCCCCAATTACACGTTGATGTCCGACCTTGACTTCGGTGACGTCGACTGGAACGTACAGTACATCGACGGTGAGTACGTCCCGCCGGGAGATCGGGGGACGCTCGAAGTCGATGACCCATCGACACGCGAGCTGTTCACTGAGATCCCAGCCGGGACGACTGACGACGTCGACGCCGCCTACGAGGCCGCCGCGGACGCACAGACGGAGTGGGCTGACACGCCGCCCCAGGAGCGTGCGCGTATCGTTGCGGCGGCGAGCGAGATCCTCGCATCCCATCGCGACGAGGTCGTCGACCTGCTGGCGACGGAGTCCGGAACCACGTACACGAAGGGCGCGGCCGAATTCGAGGCGTCGGTCGGGATCACCGACGAGGCGGCGTCGTTCCCGACGCGGATGAACGGCGACCACAAGCAGTCCGTGGTCGAGGGCAAGGAGAACATCGTGGTGCGTGAGCCCCAGGGTGTTGTGGGGATCATCTCGCCGTGGAACTTCCCGCTGAACCTCTCGATCCGCGCGGTCGCGCCGGCGGTTGCGGCCGGCAACAGCGTCGTGCTCAAGCCGGCGTCGAACACGCCGGTGACCGGCGGCCTGCTCATCGCGAAGGTGTTCGAGGCTGCGGGGCTGCCCGAGGGCGTGTTCAACGTCGTCACGGGGAAGGGCAGCGAGATCGGTGACCGGATCGCCGGTCACCCCCACGCCGACGTGATCTCGTTCACTGGGTCGACCGCGATCGGCCGCCAGGTCGCCGCGACGGCGGGCGAGAACCTCGCGCTGCCGGCGATGGAGCTCGGCGGGAACAACGTCCACATCGTCACGGAGGACGCAGACCTCGACGACGCCGTGGACAGCGGGGTTTTCGGATCGTTCCTGCACTCCGGGCAGATCTGCATCTCGATCAACCGCCACGTCGTCCACGAGGACGTCTACGACGAGTACGTCGAGCGCCTCACGGAGCGTGCGGCCGCGTTGCCGACCGGGACGGCCCACGACGCCGACACGGTCGTTGGCCCGATCATCGACGAGAGCCAGCGCGATCAGATCCTGGACTACATCGAGCGGACCGTCGACGCGGGCGCGACGCTCGAGACCGGCGGGGACCACGACGGTCTCGTCGTCGAGCCGACCGTGCTCTCGGACGCCACCAACGACATGGCGGCGGCGTGCAACGAGCACTTCGGGCCGGTCGCGCCGGTGATCCCGTTCTCCGACGACGACGAAGCCGTGGAGATCGCAAACAGCACCGAGTACGGGCTTTCGGGCAGCGTGCACGCGGGCGACACCGGTCGGGCGCGTGACATCGCCGACCGCATCGACACCGGCATGATCCACATCAACGATCAGCCCGTCAACCAGGAGCCCCACCTTCCCTTCGGCGGGTACAAGAACTCCGGGCTCGGCCGGTACAACGGCGAGTACGTTCTCAACGAGTTCACCCAGGAGAAGTGGGTGAGCATTCAGCGCGAGACCCGCGACTACCCGTTCTAAGCTGCTCCGACGGGTGTCGTGGTGTCGTTTGCGCCGCCGCGGCGCGACACGACCGGTGCGTTTCACCGGCCGCTTCTCGGGGTGATCCCCCGGCAGTGTGTCTGAACCCCGTTAGCGTCGCTCCTGGGCGGCTTCGACGGGTTTTTGAATCACGCCGGACTGGTTGCACGCATGGCTACGTTCCAGGTCGCCGTCGCCGACCCCGAGTCGGGACGCACCTACCAATTCGAGGTTGACGGACAGGACGCGAACCGATTCATCGGTCGCGAGATCGGCGCTGCGGTTGATGGCGGTGCCGTCGGCCTCGACGGGTACACCGTCGAAATCACGGGCGGCAGCGACGACGCCGGCCGGCCGATGCGGGAGGACGTCGACGGCAGCGACCTCATGGAAGTCCTGCTGGAGGGGGGCGCTGGATTCAACCCCGACGAGGACGGCGAGCGCAAGCGCGTCACCGTCCGCGGGAAGGAGGTCTCGGAGGCTGTCGCGCAGCTCAACGTCGCGATCGACGAACACGGCGAGGAGCCTGTCGCGGAGCTGCTGGGCGCTGACGGCGACGACGACGAGTAACAACGCCACGCTTTTTCGCGGTCATCGTGTATCCTGGCGCGTGAGCGACTACGACGCCTATCTTGCGGGCGACCGCACCGACCACGTCGCGCTGTATCTCGCGGAGTCGTACGTGTCCGACGCTGAGACGCTGGCCGACCGCGCCGACGCCGAGCGCGTCGCCGACATCCGGGGCGCCCAGTCGGACACGCCGGGCGTCGTGCTCGTCGTCGACGGGGAGTCCGGCCGCAGCGTCTTCGAGACGCTGACCGGCATGCAGGCCATGGAGTTCGGATCGACAGCGATGCAGACGCCCGGTGACGTCGACGCCGCGCTCGTCGACGGGCGCTGTCCGAACGCCGTCGACGGGCCGGGTGAGGACCACACCGTTCAGTTCGTGTTCTCGTTCGCGGAGGCCCAGAACGAGGAGGTGGGTGGGCTCTACGCCGACGGCGACGTGATCCACGCGTACGCCTACTGTTCGTGTGGGACGGCGTACTCGGACAAGTGGCTCGCGGGAGCCCACGACCAGTAGGTCCGCATGGCCGCTGTTGTCGCCGTTGGAAGCGCGGTGCTCGATCGCGTGTACGGGCTGTCGAACCTCCCGGCTCCCGACGGCGGCGCGTTCGTCCAGGACTACACCGAGCGCGCGGGCGGTGTCGCTGCCAACGTCGCGTGCGCGCTTGCCGCCCTCGATCACGACGCCGCGGTGGTGTCCCGGGTCGGCCGCGACGACGCCGGGGATCGGGTGCGCGCGTCGCTGGCCGAGTGGGGCGTCGACGCCACCCGGGTTCGGCGCGGCGACGACGCCACGTCGTACGCGCTCGTGCTTCGTGGCCCGGAGGGCAATCGCATGATCGTCGCCGGTGGGGACGCCGTCCCGGGGGTGGCGCTCACGAGCAGCGATCGGGACGCCCTCCGGGCGGCCGACTGCGTGTTCACGAGCGCGTACGCGCCCGACGGCGTGGTCCGCGATCTCGTGGCGCTGCGCCGCAGTGGGGCGGTGTCGGCGCTGGCGTTCGACCTCGCGGGGCCACGCGCCGAACTCGACGGGCGCGGGGCGGCAGCCGACACCGTCGGCGCCGCTGCGGCGACGGCTGATCTGTTCGTTGCGAACGCGGGCGCCGCCGACTCCCATGTGGGCGTCGGCCCGGAGCGCGCGGCCAGTGAGTTCGCCGCCATGGGGGCGTCCCGGGTCGCTGTCACCGACGGGAGCGACGGGGCGTTTCTCGCGACGCCCGCGACCACCGCTCACGCGCCGGCCCGTGCCGTCGACGTGACCGACACGACCGGCGCCGGGGACGCGTTCACTGCGGCGCTGGTTCACGCGTGGGTCCTCGGCGACGCCGGCGTTCGTGACGCGGGCCGGATCGCCGCGGCAGCCGCCGCACAGAACTGCACCCGCGAGGGTGCGCGCGGTGGGCTGGCGTGCCCCAGCGACCTCCCGGATTAGCGGGCCGCGTCCACGAGCGCCCGGACGCGGTCGCCGTCGACGGGCGCGGTCGTCTCGCCGTTCTCCTTGAGCGCGGTGCCGACGATCGCGCCGTCGGCGAGGTCCAGCGTGGCGCCCACCGTCTCCTGGGTGACGCCGCTGCCGACGAAGACGGGGGCGTCGGCGTCCAGGCGGTCCCGCGCGTCGACGACCGCCTGGAGGTGGTCGTGGTCGGTGGCGTGGCCGGTGCCCGCGCCGCTGGCGATCACGCCGTCGGCGTGGCCGCGCTCCAGCAGCTCGGCGACACCCTCGCTCAGCGGGCGCTCGGCCAGCGCCGCGGAGTGTTTCACGTCGATGTCGGCGAGCATCGAGACCTCGGCGGCGTCCAGGCGGTCCCGGAGACGGACTGTTTCGGCGGCCTGGCCGCCCACGACGCCTTGATCGGTGAGTCGCGCGCCGGTGTGGACGTTCACGCGCACGAAGTCGGCGTCCGCGGCGGCGGCGATCGAGACCGCCGCTTCGGCGTCGTTGCGCAGCACGTTGACGCCGACCGGAACCTCGATCTCTCGGGTGATGTCACGGACGAGCGCCGCCATCGACGCCACGACGTGCTTCGGCACGTCGTCGGCGTAAAAGGGTGCGTCCCCGAAGTTCTCCACGAGGAGGGCGTCGACACCACCCGCTTCGAGGCGGCTGGCGTCCCGGAGCGCGGCGTCACGGATGGCTGGGCGGTTACCGTCGTCGTACCCGGGCGCGCCCGGCAGGGGGGAGAGGTGTACCATCCCCACGACGGGGGTGTCGGCGTCGAAGTCCAGACTCATGCCTGAGCGGACGGCGGCGGCGCCGAAAAACGCCCCGACAGCTACTCGGCGTCGGCCGGCTCGTCGGGGAGCGCGCGGAACGCGTCGAGAATGACCTGCTTTGCGGTCGTGCCCTGGCTCGTCCAGTGGGCCGCGTAGTCAAGCATGTCGTCGTAGATGTCGGGCTTGCAGCCCGCGGCCTTCGGGTGGCCGCCGCCGTTCACCTGCCCGGCGACCTCGTGGGCGCGCTCGAACGTCTCCGTGCCGCGGATGCTCGCGCTCCCGGAGGGTTTGACGACGACGGCGGCGTCAGCGCCCTGCTCGCGGAGCGCCTCGGCGACCTCGTTCTGCGAACACCGGCCGTACGTGACGCCGACGGTCCACTCGTCGATCTGCTTCATCGACGCGCGGTCGACCGCGCGCTCGATGAGTTCGTGTTTCTCCACGCGGCGCTGCTCGATGTACGCCAGCACGTCGTCGGGGAAGTCCGCGCCGTACTCCTGGATGGTGTCCATGTACTCGTCGGTGTCCGCCCAGTAGGAGTAGTCAGCGAGGTCGTCGCTGCGGTCGTCGTCTTTCAGCCAGAGGTCGTGATCGCGGGTGACTTCGGCGAGCTCGCGGAAGCGCTCGGGGATGTCGGCGTCGAGGCTGCGAACCGTGACGTCGGCGGTACATTCCTCCTCGGAGTCGCCGACCACGAGGTCGACGCCCGCGTCCCGGACGGCGGCCGCCGTCTCAGCGGTCCACTGGTGGTGGTCGAACCACCGCAGTTCGCTTGCGTGCTCGGTGGCGTCCGCGAGCTCGGTCTCGACGTACTCGAAACGGTCGGGGCAGACGTCGCAGACGAACAGCCGGCAGTCCTCGTTGCCGTACTCGACGGCACGCCGCAGCCCGTCCTCGATCTCGTGGGGGCCGGCGGGGATGAGCGCGGCGTCGCCGTAGACCTCCCGCAGGATGGCGGCGCACGCCAGGCCGTCGGCGTCGGGGTCCGCGACCACGATCACGTCGGCGCCCTCGACGCGCTCGCGGACCGCGTCGTCTTTCCGTGCCTCGTGGATGTCGTCGGGCACGAAAAACCCGCGTCCGGGGAGCAGGCTCTTGCGTTCCAGGGACAGGTCCTCGTCGTCGATGACCCAGTCTTCCATACACCAGCCTGGGGTGGGCTGGTGAAGAACCCCGCGGTTAGGGCGCGCTGTGGCGGCGATTACGCGGTCGTCTGCTCGGCGTCGGTGTCCGCCAGCTGCCGAACGGTCAACACCGGGACCGGGCAGGTGCGAACGACGCGCTCGGCCACGCTCCCGATGAGAAACCGGTTCTCGCCGTGCCGGCCCCGGGTGCCGGTTGCGACCGCGTCGGCGTCCACGTCGCGGGCGTACTGGCTGATCTCCGCGGGCGGCCGCCCCGCGCGGACGGCGGTCGTTACGGACACGTCGGCGCGGTCGGCAACCGCGCTGACGGCGTCCTTGCCGCGCTCTTCGAGGGCGTCCCGCATGTCCGTTCTGACCTCGTCGGGGGCCGACTCCACGTCGCTCGCCTCCAGCACGTAGAGCGCGTGGACGGCGGCGTCGAACCGCGCCGCCACGTCCAGGGCCACGTCGACAGCGCGCCCGACGCTCTCCGAGCCGTCGGTCGCGATGACAACCGTGTCTATCATGACCGTGTGTTTCCCGCGGGGCATCTTAAACCCTCACGCGGAGCGCTTTAGTACCCCGACGGCGCACGCTCACGTATGCCCCTCACCGTCGACACCGTGCTCGCCCCCGTTGATGGCACGGACGCCTCGGTCACAGCCGCCGAGTACGCTGTTACGGTCGCCGACCGGTACGACGCCGACGCTCACGCGTTGTACGTGCTCGGGGAGACGGTGACCCGCGCCATCGGAACCGGTGACGTCGCCGAAGACGACGTGGCTGCGGGCACGAACACGTTCCTCAACGAGATCGCAGCCCTCGCCCCGGACGGCGTCGCCGTCGACTCCTCGATCGCGTACGGCTTTTCGACCTCGCGCAAGCGCCAACACCCCGGCAGCGTGATCCTCGACGCGGCCGCAGACATCGACGCCGACTTCGTCGTGATCCCCCGCGAGGGGATGCGCGAGGAGACCGGGGACGTCCTAGAGCGGGCCGCCGAGTACGTCCTGTTGTACGCCAGCCAACCCGTGTTGTCCGTCTGAGCCGCCCCGACCGGCTACCCGGTGTCGTCGTTCAGCCGGATCGCCATCTCCATCTCGAAGCTCTCGGCGGACGCCGTCTCGAAGCCGACTTTCTCGTAGAGCGCGACCGCCGGCCGGTTCCAGCGCTCCACGCTCAGCCACACGAGCGCCGCGCCGCTCGCTTGCGCGTGCCCCAGCAGGGCGTTGATGAGCTCGGTTCCGATGCCGGCGCCCTGGTAGGTCTGGTGGACGAAGATCGCCAGCTCGTAGGTCGCGTCGTCGTCCGGGACGAGCGTGGCGTGACCCGCGATCTCCTCGCCGTGCCACGCCACCACGTCGAACCCGTCCTGCTCGAGGAGGCTGGCAACCCACTCCCGGATGCGCGACTCACCGACCGGCGGCACGCCCTGTGCGCGATCCTCCGGGTCGAAGTCGTCGTACATCGCGACGAGCGCGTCGATCTCCGCGTCGGCGTCGCCCGTGAACGCGTCCACGGTGATCTCGCGGCCGTCGCTGTCGGTGATCCGGAGCGGTGGTGTCGGGAACGAGCCGGCGGCGTCCTCCGGGTAGACGCGCTCACCCGGCATCGTCACGCACCAGCTTCACCGAGGTTCGGGAGTTCAACAACACGAACTCGGCGATGTGGCCGAGCTTGATCTTCCCCATCGGGCTCCGCTTCCCGCCGCCCAGCACGATCTGGTCGAAATCCTCCGATTCGGCCACCTCGACCAACGCACTCCCCGGATCGCCGGACAGCTCCCGCACGTCCGTCGGGAGCCCGGCGTCGGCCAGCGCCGCGGTCGCGGCGTCGACGAGCGCGCTTGGATCCCGGTTGCTCTCCGGGTTCGCGACCACACCGACGGTCAGCGAGTCCCCGGTGTCGACGGCCCGGCGCACGCTCTCTTCGAGCGCAACCAGCGAGTCGTCTGCACCCCCAATCCCGACCAGCACTTTCATATCGTGAGTGTCACCATCCCTCATCAAAAACGTTCGGCACTCCGACCGGTCGGTGACGGCGACACGTTTTTGCGCGAACCACAGCAAACCCGGACCAGTATGCCAGATCAGCGGCCGTCACCAGACGAGTGGGACGCCGAACCGGTGGCCGTGCCCGTCGACCACGGCGACGGCGAGTCCGACACCACGGAGCCGCCCGCCGACGTGCGGACCTACGACCGCTTCTCGAAGATGGACGGCGCGCAGTACGACCGCGTCAACGACTTCCTCCGGGAGCGCACGTATATCACCGCCCGCGAGTGGGCGATCGCGCGGCTGTGCGCGGACTTCCGCACGGAGACCGGCGTCGAGATGACGAAGATCGGACGCAACCTCCCGGACCTCGTGTCGTTCATGACCGACACGTACAGCCCGCAGGCGGTCAACCAGGCGCGCGCGTCCTTCGAGGAGAAAGTCGAGTTAGCGGGTGCGACGTTCCTCTACGGGGCGATGTGTGATTTCTTCACCGCGGACGAACTCGACGACCTGATGTACGAGGTGACGGAGGTCGCGAAATTCCTCCTGGAGGTCGAAGGCGTCGACCTCGCGGTCGACGACGAGCTCGCGGCCGAGGAGCGGATCTCGTCGGTGATGCGCGACGTGCGCGCGGCAAGCGATGCGCTCCGCCACGACGGCGTCGAGTGCCCGAACTGCGGGCACACGATCGAGCACGGTGGTTAGCCCCCGTCGGGGAGCAACAGCTCGGGGGCGTCGTGTGCGAACGTGAGGACGCGGCGCTCGTCGAGCGGGCGGACGTGGAGGCGCACGCTGCCCGCCGCCGAGCGCAGGTGTGTCGTGAACGACTCGTGTTCGGGTGGACTGTAGTAGGCGGGCACCAGGACGGCGGTCTCCGTGGCCGCCGCCTCCACGGCGGCGACGAAGAACACCGTGCCGCTGGTGTCCGCGCGGAACACGCGCGTGGTGTCGAAGCCGTCGGCGGCGTCGAATGCGGCCGCCACGGGCTCGAACTCGTTGTCCGGCACCAGCAACTCGATGCCGCCGCGCCCGGCGGCGTCGTCCGTGGGCGCGGAGACGTTGACATCGCCCGGGTGGAGTTCGTGGGCGCTCCAGCCACGATCGCGGTAGTCGTCGGCGATCGCGGCCATGTCGTCCATGAGCGCGTCCCAGTTTGATGGGGGGTCGGCTGCGGCCGACGGGGACGCGCCGGCGTCGCTGGTGTCGTGTGGTGGCATTGGCGGTGGGTCTGCGTGTGAGACGAAACCCCACACGCAAAACGCTTCCGTCTCGGTGTCTGGCGGAAGCTATATGCCTCCGCTTCACACAGTTGGCGGCCAATGAGTGACATCCTCTCTCTCTCGAATCTCCGCACCCAGTTCGACACCGACCGGGGCGCGGTGAAGGCCGTCGACGGGGTCGATCTGGACATCAGTGACGGGGAAACGGTCGGACTGGTCGGGGAGAGCGGCTCCGGGAAGAGCGTCACCGCGCTGTCCGCGATGCAACTCGTCGACGACCCCGGAGACGTTGTCGGCGGCGGGGTCACGATCACCGACCCCGACATCGCCGCCAGGGTGCTCGCGGCCCACGCGGACGCGGCCGCCACCTATCCGTTCGCCGTCGTGTCCGCGTGCCGCGAGCTCGCGGCCGATCTCTGTGGCGACGACGCCGTCGACGCGGCCCCACGCGAGCTCCGCGGGATCGCCGCCGACCTCGAAGCCGACCCCGGCGGCCTCGGTCCACGACTCCACGAGTTCGCCGACCGAATCGACGCCTCCGGCCCCGACGACGACACCAGGGCCATCGGCGACGAGTTGGACGCGGCCGTCCTGGACGCCCTCGATGGCTTCGTGTTCTTCACCGCCGCCACCGTCGACACCGACGATCCCGCCGTCGACGCCTCCGCGGACCCCCTGGACGTGCTCCGCGACCGGCCGGACGGCGCTGCGCACGTCCGACTCACGGATGCGCGCGTCGACCTCACTGCCGCCCCCGAGCGCGCCATGCGGGATCTCCGCGGCGGCGAGATGGGCATGATCTTCCAGGACCCGATGACGTCGCTGAACCCGTCGCTCACCGTCGGCGAACAGGTCGCCGAGAGCCTCCGCCTCCATCGCTACGGCGAACAGCCCACTGACTCGTGGCTGAACGGCCTCCGGGCGGCGATCTCGCGGGGCGACACCGACGAGCAAGTGGTCGCTGACGTCGTCGACGTGCTGGACGCGGTGGGCATCCCGGAGCCGGAGACGCGCCTCGACGAGTACCCCCACGAGTTCTCCGGCGGGATGCGCCAGCGCGTGCTCATCGCCATCGCGCTGGCGTGTCGCCCCCGGCTGCTCATCGCCGACGAACCCACGACCGCCCTCGACGTCACGATTCAGGCCCAGATCCTGGACCGCATCAGCGACCTCCAGGACGAGTTCGGGATGTCCGTGCTGTTCATCACCCACGACCTCGGCGTCGTCGCCGAGACGTGTGACCGCGTGGCCGTGATGTACGCCGGCGAGATCGTCGAAGAGGGGCCCGTCAAGGAGATCTTCCACAACCCAAGCCACCCCTACACGTACGCGCTCTTGGAGTCGATTCCCCGCGACGACGCCGACCGACTCCACCCCATCGAGGGGAACGTCCCGGATCTCATCGACCTGCCCTCGGGGTGTCACTTCGAGGCGCGGTGTCCGTGGGCCAGCGACGCCTGCGTCGGCGACGACATCCCGTACATGGAACACGGGCCCGACGACGTATCCCACCGGTCGAAATGCGTCGAGGAGTCGTTCGACACCGACGCCTACGGCGTGGACGACGGCGCCGTCACCGCGGCGTCGGCGTCGTTCGATGGGGAGCCGTTGCTGTCCTCGCGCGGGCTCGAAAAACATTTCTCGCGGGCGGACGGCTGGCTGGACTCGGTGCTGGGCGGCGACCAGGAGCCGGTGAAGGCCGTCGACGGGGTCGATCTCGACGTCTACGAGGGCGAAACGCTCGGGCTCGTCGGGGAGTCCGGCTGCGGGAAATCAACCACCGGGCGGTCGATCCTCCGGTTGGTGGAGCCCACCGACGGCAGGGTGGTGTTCGCCGGCGACGACGTCACCGACCTCGGCGACGACGAGCTGCGCGCGACGCGCACGGACATGCAGATGATCTTTCAGGATCCGCTGTCGTCGCTTGACCCACGCCAGTCGATCGGGGACACCATTCTCGAACCCCTCCAGATCCATGACCTCCCCGCGAACCCCGGCGCGCAGTCCACCCGGCAGGCGCGCCGCGACCGCGTGATCGATCTCATGGACGCCGTCGGTCTCGACCCGTCACAGTACGACCGGTATCCCCACGAACTCTCCGGGGGGCAGCGCCAGCGCGTCGGGATCGCTCGGGCACTGGCCGTCGACCCGGATTTCATCGTCGCCGACGAACCGGTGTCCGCGCTGGACGTCTCGGTGCAAGCACAGATCCTCAACCTCCTGGAGGACCTCCAAGACGAGTTCGATCTCACGTACCTGTTCATCGCCCACGACCTCTCGGTCGTGCGCCACATCTGCGACCGGATCGCCGTGATGTACCTGGGCAAGATCGTCGAAACGGCGCAGACGGCACAGCTGTTCTCGACCCCGAAACACCCGTACACGAAGTCGCTGCTCTCCTCGATTCCGGACCCGGACCCGCTGGCGACCACCGACGACCGCATCATCCTGGAGGGCGACGTGCCCAGTCCGATCGACCCGCCCTCGGGGTGCCGGTTCCGGACGCGGTGTCCGTCGGTGATCCCGCCCGCGGATCTCGACATCGAGCAGGACGCGTTCCGCGCGGTGATGGACTTCCGGGAGTCCGTCGCCGACCGCGACATCCCACTGGACGCGGTCTGGGCCGACGCCGCAGCGGCCTCGTCGCCCGACGGCGCGGCCGCCGGCGTGCCGTCCGATGGTGGGCGGGCGGCCGACCGCGCGGCGTTCGTGGACGCGCTCTGGGACCGCGAGTTCGATACGGAACCCAGTGGCGACGCCCGCGAGGTCGTCGCGACCGCGTTCGACGCGCTCGCCAGGGCCGACTGGGACGCCGCCGAGGACGCGCTCGCGGCCACCTTCGAGAGCCCCTGTGAACGCACTGAGCCGGGGCTCTCGGGCGACCAGCAGCCGGTCGCCTGCCATCTCTACGACGACGCGGGCTCGGCGTAACTCGCGGTCCGCTGTCGTCGGGTGATTCGCCGAGCGGCGCGCTCCGATATGTTTAAGTACGCCATCGTGCCATACAGTCGTATGTCAGACGATACCGTGAGCCGCCGTGGCTTCCTGAAAGCCGCCGGTGCGGCGACTGTTGTGGCGACTTCGACGGCCGGCTGCACCGACTCAGGGGGAGGCGGCGACGGTGGTGGCGACGAGCTCGTGTACTCACGGGGTGACCACCCACAGAACTACGACCCCCAGCAGACAACCAGCGGGGAAGTGTCGAAAGTCACCAACCAGATCTTCGACACCCTGATCCAGTTCAAACCGGGCACCAGCGGCGAGCTCACGAGCGGCCTCGCCGACGACTGGACGCTCGATGGAACAACCGCCACCCTCACGCTCCGTGAGGACGCCACCTTCCACTCCGGCGCTGACCTCACGGCGACCGACGTGAAGGCGACGATCCGCCGGTTCATCGACGACGAGTACGACTACTACCTGGGGTCGGACCGCTCCGGGTACGCCTCGATCACGTTCGGCGACTGGGTCGACAGCGTCGAGGCAACCGGCGACTACGAGGTCACGATCGACCTCACCCAGCAGTACGCGCCGTTCCTCCGGAACCTCGCGATCTTCGCGGCCGCGATCCTTTCCCGCGACCAGATCGAGAGCCTGGGTGCCGACGCCCAGCCGGAGTTGGGCACCGACCCCGTGGGCACCGGCCCCTTCGAGTTCGACCAGCTCGACAACGAAACCCAGCGCGTCCGGCTCACTGCCTTCGACGACTACTGGGGTGGGGCCCCAAGCGTCAGCGCGGTCATCTTCAAAACCACCGGCTCCAACCAGACCCGCGCCCAGGGGCTGATCAACGGTGACGCCCACATCACGGACAACCTCGACGCCCAGTCCATCCAGAAGGTCTCGTCCGCGGACTCGGCGAGCGTCCGGCAGAAAAACGGCATCAACGTCGGCTACATGGCGTTCAACCACGACCGCAAACCGGCGTTCCGCGACCCACTGGTCAAGCGCGCCATCTCCATGGCGATCAACCGCGACGAGATCGTCGATTCGATCTACCAGGGGTTCGCCGCGTCCGCCAACCAGCCCCTTCCGCCGGACGTGCTGGGGCACAACGACGACATCGACTCGTACCCCCACGACCCCCAGCAGGCCGAGTCGATGCTCGCGGACGCCGGCGTCACCGATCTGTCCTTCGAGCTTGCGACGTTCTCGAACCCGCGGGGCTACAACCCCAACCCGATCCAGACCGCGACCCAGGTGAAATCCGACCTCGCCGAGATCGGCGTGGACGTCGAGATCAATCAGTTCTCGCAGTTCAGCGCGTACCTGGAGTACACGTACGACGGCCGCCACGACGCCTGCCTGAGCGGCTGGTACACCGACAACGCCGACCCGGACAACTTCATGTACGTGTTGTTGCATCCCGGCACGGACATCGACGACGTCCCGGCCGACCAGAACTACATCGCCTGGGAGGACAAGAACAACGTCTCGAACGTCTCCGCGTGGGTCGACACCGACTACATGGAGTTCGTCGACAAGGGCCAACGGACCTACGACGACGCCGCCCGCCAGCAGTATTACCATCAGGCCTCACAGATCGCCCACGATCAGGCGCCCTGGGTGTATCTCGACTACGCCGACCTCATTCGCGGCGTCAACGAGGCGGTCGTCGCGGAGTCGTACACGCCGACGTCGGTCGGCGGGCCGTTCCTCGACCGCGTCGAGCTGGCGTGACCGCGCCCCGGGCGGCCGACTGACACACTGACGCCACTCATCTGACACGCTTCATCCATGGCTTCCAAGCGCTTCATCTTGAAACGGCTGCTGTTGCTCGTGCCGGTGTTGTTCGGCGTGGCGACGTTCGTCTTCGTGATCCTGCATTTGGCGTCCGGCGACCCCGCGCGGGTCATCCTGGGGCAGCGCGCCCCCCAACAGCAGGTCATCCAACTCCGCCAGGAGCTCGGGCTGAACGACCCCGTCTACGTCCAGTACGCTCGGTTCCTCGTCGACGCCGCCCAGTTCGACTTCGGACAGTCGTACTCGGTCGCACAGGGCACCGCCGTCCGCAGCGTGCTCGCGGACAAGATCCCGGTCACCCTCGAACTCGCGCTCTACGGGCAGGCCATCGGCATCCTGCTGGGCATCCCGCTGGGCGTGATCTCGGCGGTCGAACAGGACACGCTCACCGACCACTTCGGTCGCATCGGCGCGCTCTCAGGGATCTCGGTGCCGATCTACTGGTCGGGTCCGCTGTTGATCCTGGCGTTCTCGACGTTCCTGGGAGTGTTCCCGGCGTCCGGCCGCATCGAGTCCACGATCTTCCTGGCGGACTCCTGGTCGCTGTTCGGTGTCACGCTCCCGCTGACCGGCATGCTCACCGTTGACACGCTCCTGTTGGGGAACGTCTCGGCGTGGGTGTCGGCGGTCATGCATCTGATCCTGCCGGCGGCGACCATCGGCATCTACTCGATGGCGCTCATCTCCCGGATGATGCGGTCGTCGATGCTGGAAGTCGTGCGCCAGGACTACATGCGGACGGCGCGCGCGAAAGGCCAAGGCTCGAAGATCACGATCATGAAACACGGCTTCCGGAACGCCCTGGTGCCGGTGATCACGGTCATCGGCATCCAGTTCGGCAGCCTCCTCGGCGGGGCCGTCCTCACGGAAACCGTCTTCGGGATCGAGGGCATCGGCACGATCCTCGTCAGCGCGATCAACGCCAACGACTACCCGCTCGTCCAGGGCACAGTGTTGACGTTCGCGTTGCTGTTCACGCTCGTGAACCTGCTCGTCGACGTCACGTACAGCTACCTCGACCCCCGCATCCAGCAATAACGACACATGAGCACGAACACCGACCAATCCACGGACGACGGCGCGCTCGCCGACCGGTCGCTGCTCGACCGGCTGCGGTCGTCGCAGTTCCTCTCGAACCTGCTGTCGAATCGGCTCGCAATCATCGGGCTGACGATCATTCTGGGGATGCTCGCCGTCGCGATCATCGCGCGGGTTTCCTACGACCTGAGCGCGCTGCGCGCGTCCAACCTCGGCACCGTCGGGGACCGGTTGGCCCCCGGTTGGGCCGGCTCCGGCGGTGCCACCCAACAGCTCTTCGGCACGGACGCCGCCGGCCGCGACATCTTCAAGCGCACGCTCTACGGGGCCTGGATCGCGATCAAGTACGGCACCGTCACGGTCGCGGCGTCGACGTTCTTGGGCGTGGCGCTCGGCATCATCGCGGCGTACTACAGCGACCTCACGGACAACGTCATCATGCGCACGATGGACGTGCTGTTGGCGTTCCCGTCGTTGCTGTTGGCGCTGGCGCTGGTCGCCATCTTCGGTGCCGGCCTCTGGAAGGTCGTCATCGCGTTGACGCTCGTGTACACGCCGCGGTTCGCGCGCGTCGTCAGGGGGGCGGCACTGAAAGTGCTCGAAGACGAGTACATCGAAGCCACCGAAGCCCTCGGCGCGACCGACGCCCGAGTGCTCGCCAGGCACGTGTTCCCGAACACGCTGGCGCCCGTGACCGTGCAGTCGACGCTGAACTACGGGCTGGCCATCATCGACTTCGCGGCGCTGTCGTTTCTCGGGTTCGGCGCGGCCCCCGGGATGCCGTCGTGGGGGCTGATGCTCTCGAACGGCGTGACAAACGGCCTCCTGACCGGGAAGTGGTGGATGTCGTTGTTCCCGGGGCTGTTCCTCGCGATCCTCGTGCTCGGATTCAACCTCCTCGGGGACGGCATGCGTGACGCCTTGGACCCCCGGATGCGGGAGGCGGTCGACTGAGATGTCACAGGCGGGCGTCGAGGCGGCGGGCCGCGACTGGGGGCTGTTCGCGCGGGCCGCCGGCTACGGTGCTGCCACGGCGTTCGCGCTGTTCTACGCGCTCCACTTCGGCGTCGGCGTGAGCCCCCGGCAGGCGAGCGGCGTCGCGTTCCCGCTTGCCGCCCTCCCGTTCGCCGTCGGTCTCATGGGGTGGTCGGGCGTGCTGCTGTCCGGGGACGCCGTCGAGGGGTTCTCGCGTGAACTCGGCATCTCCGACACCTGGACCGCCGAGAGCGGGCGGCAGGCGATGGCGCTGGTGATCGCGTTCGGCGCTGGCGGGATGGCGGGGGCAGCGATCGCGGGCGCGCCCTACGGCGTCTGAGCGGCTACTGACGGACGTTCCGACCGTCGAACGCCGACACCGTGTCGCCGTCCCAGACGGTCGTCCCACGGACCAGCGTCATCGCGGGGAACACGCCGACGTGTCCCTCGAAGGGCGTCCACTCGCAGTTCGAGTGCAGGTCGTCGCCGTGAATCTCCCGTGCATCGTCGGGATCGACAAGCACGAGGTCGGCGTCACGGCCGGCCGCGATGTGGCCCTTCCGCTCCAGGCCGAAGACGTCCGCGGGGTTCGCGGCCGTCACGTCGCGCACGCGTTCGTAGCTCAGCTCACCGCGGTGGGCAGCCCCCAACAACAGCGGGAGCGCCGTTTCGACGCCCGGCACACCCGAGGGGGCGTCCCAGATGTCGGCGGCTTTCTCCGCGCGGGTGTGGGGGGCGTGGTCGGTCGCCACCACGTCGATGCGGCCGTCGGCGAGCCGCTCGAACAGCGCCTCCCGGCGGGGGTCGCTTCGCAGCGGCGGGTTCATGCGGCCGAACGTCCCGAGGTCGTCGAGGTCGTCACGGGAGAGGAAGAGATGGTGGGGGGTCGCCTCGCAGGTCGCGCCGCCGGCCGCCGCGGCGTCCACGCCTTCGGGTGTCGACGTGTGCGCGATGTGGATCGTCGCGCCCGCTTCGGTCCCGACTTCGACCGCGCGCTCGACGGCGGCGGCCTCTGCTTCGGGCGTCCGGTACGCACTCCACGCGTCGGCGTCACTCCGCGACTTCGCCGCGGTGTCGAACCGGTCGGCGTCCTCCGCGTGGACGGTGACGACGACGTCCTCGCTGGCCGCCCGCTGGCAGGCGTCCCGGAACAACGCGGCGTCGATCCCCATGTCGCCCGTGGAGTCCGCGAGGAACACCTCCCCGAGCGCGAACAGCGACCGGTCGAACAGCGACGCCGGATCCCACTCTCCGGTGACCCCGCCGTTGACGCCCCAGTCCACGACGCTGTCGGCGGCGGCGTGGGCCGCCTTCTCGTCGACGGCGTCGCCGGTCACCGTCGGCGGGGCGGTGTTCGGTTGGTCGACGACGGTCGTCACGCCGCCAGCGGCCGCACTCCGCGACCCACTGGCCCACGTCTCCTTGTGCTCGAAGCCCGGCTGCCGGAAGTGCACGTGCGCGTCGATCATCCCCGGCAGCACCCGATAGTCCGCGTTCGCGTCCACGAACAGTTCGCCGTCGAGGGCGGTCCCGACGGCGTCGATGCGCTCGCCGTCCAGTCGGATGTCCCTGACGCGCCCGTCGGCCAGCACTGCGTCCCGGATGACTCGCATACTGTGGACTCGCCGCCGCCCAGCCTAAGTGCTGTGGACTGCGTCGACCGTGGGATCGTGGTCGCCGACGAGCGCGCGCTCGACGGCGTCCCGAGCGTCCGCGGGGTCGCCGCCGGCGGCCCGCACGCTGCCCACCGACTCGGGATCGAACGGCGCGCCGAGCGCGCCGTACACCGCGTCGAGCACGTCCGCGATCACCCGTCGGTCGTCGACCACGAGCACGCCCGACGTGAGCGCCGCGCCCCGGGTGACGCGCTGGGCGACCCCCGCGAGCTTCCCGCAGTCCGCCTGCACGGAGTGATCGCCCGGGCAGAACGACGCCGCCGGCTCGCCCGGCCTGGCTCCCGTCGCCCCGACGGCGTGCAGCGCGTCGATGACATCCCCCACCATCGCGTCGTATCGCGCGTCCAGCCCGGTGCGCATGTCCTCGGCCGGCGTGATGCGCGCGAACGCCAGCGTGGACTCCGTGTACGCCACCGCGCGCCCGCCGACGCTGCGCTCCACGGTGGGGAACTCGCGATCGCGGGCAGCCGCGACGGCGTCCGCGTAGCCGGCCTCGTTCGCGTCCCGGCGACCGAACGCGACGACGCGGCCGGGCGGCCACACGCGCACCGCCGGCTCGCTGTTGGCCCGCACCCACTCCAGGAGGTCGCGGGTGACGGCGGTGTCGGCGTCTCGTCCGGGTGCGCGCCCTCGAACCACTCGCATGGGGTCGGGTTGGAACCGAACCGAGTAATCCCTCTCGGTTCCAACCACACCCGCATGGTTGTCCTCGACGGCAGCGTGCTCTCGCGGCTGTACCCGCGCGTGTCGCGGTATAACTCCCCGTACCCCGCCCACGACGCCGGCTGCGCCGTGGACCTCTATCCGGACGGCAGCGACGGCCCCGACGGGCGCGCGCTGGCCGCGCCCAGCCCCGTCGCCGGCGCGGTCGTCGACACCCGCACCGTGGCGTGCCCCCAGCGCCCGTACGCCACCGACACCGACCACCTCATCGTCATCGACACCGGCGCGCATCTCGCGCGCATCCTCCACGTCGAGCCCGCGGTCAGCCCGGGGGACACGGTCGCCGTTGGGGAGTCGCTTGGCAGCCTGGTCCGGTCGGGGTTTTTCGCACCCTGGGTCACCAACCACATCCACCTGGGGTTCCGCGAGCACGGCCAGAACGCCGTTCGCGCCTCGGGGTCGCTGCCGGTCACGCTCGACGTTGCAGTGCGGCCGGCACCCTGGGACGGCACGGCCACGGTTACGGCCGTCGGCGACACGTGGGCGCGCCTCGACGCGCCATCCCATCCGGCACCTGGCGACGGGTACGCCGGCCTGGCAACCGACGGCGGTGGTGTCGTCGACGGCGGCCTCCCCCACTACGAGACCGGCTACGCCACCACCGACGCCGACCCCGTCGCCGTTCTGGGGCGTGCGGTCGGTGACCGGGTCAGCGAGCGCACGGTCGCGTGGCGGGACACCGTCGGTGTGACCGTCGACGACACGGCCGTCCAGGGGCTGTCGCTGTGGCTCGGGCGCGACGAACTCGGGTGTACGGTCGTTGCACCCGGCCACGACCACGCCGTCGGTGACCGCGTCGCCGTCGCCGTGGACACGCACGCAGCCGATACCGAATGAGTTTGGGTGGCAATTCGTGCGGGTGGCCCGCGGGCGTTGTGTATGGACGTCGAAGCCCACGTCGAACTCACCGAGCGCCTCATCGGCGGCGTCGAGATCGTCGCCGCCTACGTGCTCGTGTTCCTGTTCGCCGTCGGCGTCTTCGATCTCGGACTCACCATCGGCGGGCTCATCCTCTCGGGGGCGATCACCAACGCCGGGGAGGTCGTCGCGCTCGTCGACACGGTCCTGTTGCTGTTCATCATCGTGGAAGTGTACCGAACCGTCGTGGCGTACACCCGCGAGCAAAGCGTTCTGCGGATCGTCGTCGCCACCGCCGTGATCGCCGTCACCCGCCGTGTCATCGTGTTCAAACCGGGGGACTTCTCGTCCTCGCGGGCGGCGCTGTCGGTCGCCGTCGGACTCGCGGTGTTGATCGTCGCGTTGGTCGGCGCGCTCTACCTGCTCTCCCCCGAGGAGGGCACCGACGCCGGCGTGCTGTGACGGACTACGCGAACGCGATCGCCGCCCGGTCGGCGACCTCGCCGAACAGCCACTCGGCGTGATCGAGGGTGTACTCCTTGTGTGACGCCTCGATGTAGCCGACGGCGTCGGCCGCCAGGATCGGGCGGTAGTCCCGGACGCCCGCCGAGCCCGCCGTGTGAAGCACGCAGACGTTCGCGAGCGTCCCACAGAACACCAGCTCCGTGATGCCGTGGGCGGTCAGGTAGCCGTCGAGTTCGGTCTCGTAGAACGCGTCGTAGGTGTGTTTCTCGACCACGTGGTCGTCGGCCGCGACCGTGAGCCCGTCGTGTAACTGTGCGTCCCAGGACCCCGCAGTCACGTGCTCGCCCCACCGCTCGAACTCGTCGTAGTGGGTGGTGCGCTCGAACTGTCCCGGCGGATGCACGTCTCTGGTGTATACGATCCGCGCGCCGGCGTCCCGGGCCCGCGACACCAGCGCCGTCACGGCCGCAAGTGCGTCCTCGCTCGCGGGCGCGTAGAGGCTGCCGTCCGGGTGGCAGAACCCGTTTTGCATGTCCACGACGACGACCGCGGTGTGTGCTGGGTCGACATCCATGGTCGCGTGTTCGCCGCCCCCGGGCAAGTACCTACACGTCGCGGCGATCCTGTCGACACGCCGCCGGGCCGGGTTTCCTGTTCACCTGAATTTATGGTGATCGACACCGAGGATTAGCCGATGGCACGGCGACTACTCGCTGTCGCAGTGGTGTGTCTCGTGGTGCTGGCCGGCTGCCAGGGTGGCATGTCCGGCGACGCCACGACGGACCCGACAACGACAGCGCCGACTACCGAACAGATGACCGACGTGGCCGGGACCACGACACAACCCGGCTCGAACGCATCGTTTAGCTACGACGACCCCGACGCCGACACGCTCGGCTGGGAGGGCGGCTACTGGTACAACGAATCGATCAGCGTCGACAGATCCGACGGCCTCAACGACTCCGAACTGCACACCGTCGTGAACCGGTCGATGGCTCGCGTCGAGGTGGTTCGCGGCCTCGAATTCAACCAATCAGTGCCCGTCGACGTGATCTCCCGCGAGGAGTTCGCCAACGACACGGCGGCCTCCTACGAGAACGTCACGCGCAACGGCACCCTCCACCAGAACGTGAAATGGGAGGCGATGTTCATGGTGGGCGAAGACGAGAACGCCATCGACGTGCTCGCGTCGAACCGCGCGGGCTCCGTGCTGGGCTACTACTCCCCCAGCGAGGACCGCATCGCGATCGTCTCCGAGGACACCGAGTCCCCGCAGATGGACGAGATCACGCTCTCACAGGAGCTGTTCCACGGCCTGCAAACCCACCGGTTCAACACCTCCGAGTTGAACCAGTCCACGCAGGAACTGCACAACGCCAAAGACGGCATCATCGAGGGCGACGGCAACTACGTCGACCACCGCTACCAGCAGCGCTGTGAGCGCGACTGGGACTGCCTGCGGCCGACGGACTCCGAGTCGCCGTCCGGCAGCGACCGCCACACCGGCATCGCGCTGACGCGGCTCCAGCCGTACAGCGACGGGCCCGTGTTCGTCGAGCAACTCTACGAGTCCGGCGGCTGGGACGCGGTCAACGACGTCTACGAGAACCCGCCGGCGAGCACCGAGCAGACCATCCACCCCGACCGCTACGGCGTCGACGAGCCGACGCCGGTGTCGGTTGCCGACACGTCCACCGACGCGTGGACGGTGCCCGAGACGGGCAACGACAGCGTCGACTTCGCGTCGTTCGGCGAGGCCGGCCTGTTCACGATGCTGTGGTATCCGAGCTACGTCGAAACGCAGGCCACCGGTCAGCCGGCAGACGTGGTCATCCCGACGGCCCACCTGCTGGCGCCCGCACGGAACAACGACACGCTCGACCTCTACAACTACAGCCACCCGTACACCGACGGCTGGGACGGCGACAAACTCGTCCCGTACGCGGCCAGTGACTCGCTGAACACCAGCGAGACCGCGTACGTGTGGGCGTCCACGTGGGATTCGGCCAGTGACGCCACGGAGTTCGCCGACGCCTACCGGGAGCTCCTCCAGTACCACGGTGCCGAACGGGTCTCCGACGCCGGCCCGAACGTCTGGCGCATCCCCGACGACAGTGACAGCGGCTACGCCGACGCGTTCCGCGTCACCACCACCGAGGGTCGCGTCACCATCGTCAACGCCCCGACCGTCGACCAACTGGACGCCGTTCACGATTCGTCGTAGTCGGACGGCTCCGGATTGCGGACTGCTTTTTGGCCGTTGTGGGAGTGCCAGCGCAACTGGCTTCGAGGGGAGGGTTTTTCGCCCGGGCGGTTGAACGCGAGTGTATGCTGCACTCGTGGAGGGTTGCGCCGTGACCTTCGACATCGTGGGCGCTGACGCCATCAAGCGCGGCCGGGCGACCGACGCGTACTTCGACCGCACGCTTGAGGCATTGGAGCACGCCGACCGCAACCCCCACGTGGTCGCAGAGGTCACCGCGGACCAGTTCCCCACCGGGGAGTTCGAAGTACTGGCCGGCCTGCAGGACGCCGCCGAGCTGCTCGCCGACGTCCCCGTCGACGTACACGCGCTGCCGGAGGGCACCCTCTTCGATGGCGGGCCGGTGATGCGCATCACCGGCCCCTATCAGTCGTTCGCGCGCTACGAAACGGCGCTTTTGGGGTTCCTGTCCCACGCCTCCGGGATGGCGACCGCGGCGCTTGCGGCGCGCCGAGCAGCGCCCGACAGCCACCTGTTGAGCTTCGGCGCGCGCCACGTCCACCCGTCGATCGCCGCGGTCGTCGAGCGCGCCGCCCTCATCGGCGGGTTCGACGGCTTTTCACACGTCGCCGCCGGTGACGTCCTCGACCGGGAGCCCGGCGGCACCATGCCACACGCGCTGGTGATCTGTTTCGGTCGCGGCAACCAGGAGGCCGCGTGGCGGGCGTTCACCGACGGCGTCGCGGACGACGTCCCGCGGATCGCGCTGTGTGACACGTACAGCGACGAGAAAGACGAGGTGTTGCGTGCGGTCGACGAACTCGGCGACGACCTCGATGCGGTTCGCCTCGACACCACGTCCTCGCGGCGCGGGGATTTCCGCCACATCGCGCGGGAGGTCCAGTGGGCGCTCGACGCCGGCGGGAACAGCGACGTGTCGGTGTTCGTCTCCGGCGGCTTGACACCCACTGACCTCCGCGGCCTCCGGGATGTCGTCGACGGGTTCGGCGTCGGCGGGTTCGTCTCGAACGCCACGCCCGTGGACTTCGGGTTGGATATCGTCGAGGTCGCGGGCGAACCCGCCGCCAAGCGCGGGAAGCTCTCGGGCACGAAGGCAGTGTACCGAACCCCCGATGGCGGCCACCACGTCGCGCTGGCGAGCCAGCCGGCCCCCGCGGACGCAACCGCGTTGCTGGAGCCGCTGCTGGTGGACGGAACGGTCAGCATGGCGTTCGACATCGATGACGCCGCGGCGCGCGCGCGTCAGGACGCCCGTGCCGTCTCGTTCAGGCAGTAAGTTCTTCGACGGGGTCGTCCTCGTCGCCGGTCTCTCGGAACACCTGGCCTTCGAAGAGTGTCACCATCACGTCCTCGTCCTGCCACGCGCCGTCCGGGAGGTTCGCCTTCCGGCACGTGCGGTCGAGGTATTCGAACACGCTCCAGTCGTTCTCGACGGGGAGCGTGGGATACATCCAGCCGTGTTGGCCGTCGCCGTCGATGGCGACGCCGTGGACGCCGAGCTCGATGTCCTCGATCGGGTCGTCAGTCAGTACGAGATTCGAAACCGTGCAGACGGAGACACGGATGTTCGGCAGTTCGGCGTCTTCGACCTCGGAGCCACAGGACGCCTCCGACGCCGCCTCGATGGCGGCCTCGACGATCGCGTGCCCGAGTTGCTGGTCGTGGTTGCCGAGTTCGTGGATGGAGCCGTGAGCGCCCGCACAGCCGCGCAGTCGACCCCGGCCCCTGGTGGATTCGAGGCGCACGAACGCGCTGGTGCGGTTGTAGAATGCGTCTCGCATACTCCCTGGCTGTTCCCGTTGGCCGTTCTGGACGAACGCTTCCACGGACTCCCGCGCGAGCTCGACCGTTCGAGCGCCGTCTTCGAAGGAAAGGATTACTGACTGGCCTTGGCCCATACGAAGCCTATTACGCCAACCACGGACTTCAAGCCTTCCCTTGGTACTCAAAACCGTGAACAATTACTATCTGGCATCTGTTACTTCTTGACGGGGTAAATATCCGACGACTGGAGCAGGGTGGTCGACGTTTGAGCCCGATACTGTTTTCTTCCAGTGCATTCTTCCTTCATATTTTTTGACGTGGTTGCGCCAGCCGTCCGGCTCACGGAACCGAACTGCTTAACGACACACCGCTCGTACACTGACTGGGCAGAGGGAGCCCGGCTCCCGTGCCGTGAGGCATGAGGAAAGTCCCCCCACCCGTTCGGGCACGCGGCCGGACACACGTCCGGGGCGGGAGACCGCCGGCACTGGAACAGACACGACACGTCCCTCCCACACCGATGAGGCGCGCGACCCACCCCGAAAGGGACGGCAGTTAACCCGCCGAGGGCGTGGCCGCCACGCCGGCGGCCACGGACCGGTGATCGACACCCCAATGGGAGGGGAGCGATGGAACGGCCAACCCCCGCCGGTGCAAGTCCACGCGCGCATGGTAGCCCGAACCACCCGAAAGGGGCCGCGTGGACGCTCAGCCGAATGCCGGGCCGAACAGAAGGGGGCTTACTCCCCTCAGCTCGTATCTCTCACAGTGGCGAGCCACCGGCTCGCCGTCGTAAAACCTACGCCAAAAACCGCGACGGCGACCGGCCACGCACGCTCGCGGTACTGCGGACAGGCCGGCTCCCCGCTGTGGTCCGGTAAGCCTGCTTCACTCGCTGAATCCGTCCTCCCAGCGGAAGGTCCCGTTGCGCTGGACGATCTCGCCGTCGACTTCCATGTACGAGTCTTCGCTCACGTCGGTAATCATGTCCACGTGGACAGCGGACTCGTTGGCCTCGTCCTCGCTGCCAGCAGGGAAATTCGACTCGTAGGCGCGACCCAGCGCCAGGTGAATGGTGTCCCCCATCTTCTCGTCGAAGAGGATGGAGTCGGTGAACTGATCGATGCCGCGGTTCATGCCGATGCCGAGTTCGCCCAGGCGCTTCGCGCCCGCGTCGGTCTCCAGGATCTCGCCGACGACGCCCTCGTTTTGGGCGGCCGCGTAGTCGACGACCTCGCCGTCCTCGAACGTGAGGTGGACGCCCTGCACGCGCTCACCGCGGAGCGTCATCGGCACGTCGAAGTGCACCTCCCCCTCGGTCGCCGTCGGCGCGGTGAACACCTCTCCGGACGGCAGGTTGTGCGAATCGTAGGCGACCGACGCCGCGGAGTTCACGGCCTGCCGCCCCGCGATGCGCATGGTGAGGTCGGTGTCCTCGCCGGAGACGAGCCGGACCTCACTGCCCTCGTCGAGGATCGTCTTCATGTTCGCCATCCGGTCGGCGAGTGCCTCCCAATCGCGCAACACGGCGTCGTACACGAACTCCTGGTACGCCGCAAACGACATGTTCGCCTGCTGGGCCAGCGACCGCGTCGGGTGGACGGTCTTCACCCAGTCGGTGTCCATCCGGGCCTCGCGGATCTCACCGTGGGCCGTGTTGTAGGCCTCCCGGGTCGTGGCGGGCACGTCGGCCGCTGCGCTGGTGTTGCGCCCGCCGCCGATGAACAGACAGACGTCGGCGTGCTCCACGAGCGCGCGCTCGTGAGCGGGGTCCGCGTCGAAGTCCCCCTCGTGGCCCAACTGGTAGGCGCGATCGATCTCGCCGGAGGCGTACGTCGTGACGAGGTTCGCGCCGCGCTCGCCGACCCGCTCGGCGACCGCAACGGCGAGTTCGTGGGCGTCCGGACCGACGCTCAACACGACGTTGTCGCCGGCCTCGATGCGCGCGCTCCAGTCGACCAGTACCTCGGCGTGTTCCTCGACGCGGGGGTCCATACTCGCAGTCCGTCGGCCACCAGAAAAAGCGGTCGGGTTCCGGGCGATGGCGGTGGTTACTCGTAGATAATGACGGTGCCGAACGACGCCTCGATGACGGTCACTTCCTCGCCCGAGGACGCTCGATACTCCTCGGTGACGGTCAGCCAGTCGGCGTCCAGGTCGAAGGACTCGCCGTCGGCCTCGACGGTGACGGTGTCACCGGAATGGATCTGCGCCTGGATCGCCGCCGGGTCGGCCGCCGCGATGGCTTCCATGACGGTGCCGGCGTCGCTGCGGAACTCCGGGCCGATCTCCGAGTCGTCGCCGTCGACGTCGACGGGCACGAGTTCGACGTCCGGCCGCCCATCGATCAGTCGGATCGGGGCGTTGACCGTCTCGCTGAGGTCGTAGGTGTCCAGCCTGGCGGCGTCGTCGTCGCTGTCGTCGAAGTACAGCTCCACGCGGTCGAGGTCCGCGTTCAACGGCATCCCCTGGTCGGATTTCCAGGCGCGGATCTCGCGGGCGACCTCCGCGATGCGTTTGCCCGCCAGCTCGGCGTCGGCGTCGCGGTACTCGACGCTCGGGAACGTCGCGGCGTGCACGCTGCCCTCGGTGCCCGGCAGCGACTGCCAGATCTCCTCGGTGGCGTGCGGGCTGAACGGCGCGAGCAGTCGCGTGACCGCCGTCACCGCCGTGTACAGCGTGTGCTCGGCGGCGGCGCGCTCACCCGGGCGGCCGTTGTACAGCCGCCCCTTCACGAGCTCGACGTAGTCGTCAGCGAGGTCCTCCCAGGCGAACTCCCGGAGGCTGCGCAGCGCCCGGTCGAAGCGGTACTCGCTCATGGCTTCGTCGACGTCCTCGCAGACCGTCGACAGCTCCGAGAGCAGCCAGCGGTCGGCGTCCCGGTAGGCCGGGTCCTGGATGGCGGGCGTGTCCTCGTCGAAATGCCCCGTCGAGAACTTCGTGATGTTCCAGAGCTTCGTCAGGAACCGGGAGGCGGATTTGACCTCCTTCCACTGGAACTGCACGTCGCTTCCCGGGCGGCCCCCGAGCGCCAGCGCCTGTCGCACGGCGTCCGCGGAGTACTCCGCGATCGCCTCGTCGGGCTGCACGAAGTTCCCCCGTGACTTCGACATCTTGTTGCCGTCCTCGCCGAACACCATGCCGTTGACGAGCACGTCGTCCCAGGGCTGTTCGTCGGTGAGTGCGCCCGTCCGCAGCAGCGTGTAGAACGCCCACGTGCGAATGATGTCGTGGCCCTGTGGTCGGAGATCAACCGATTCGAACTCGTCGAGGGTGGTCCCCTCGGGCCACCCCGACAGGTGTAGGGGCGTGATCGAGGAGTCCATCCACGTGTCCATCACGTCCGTCTCGCCGGCCCAGTCGTCACCGCCACACTCCGGGCAGGCCTCGACAGCCGGGTCGTCCTCGGTGGGGTCGACGGGTGCCTGTTCGCGGCCGGCGATCTCCCAGTGGCCACACTCGTTGCACTCCCACGCCGGGATCGGGGTGGCGAAGACCCGCTGCCGGGAGATCACCCAGTCCCAGTCCATGCCCTCGGTCCACTCCACGAGCCGCTCGTGCATGTGCTCGGGCACCCACTCCGCGTCCGCCGCGGCGTCCAGGATGCGGTCCTGGTCGACCTCCACGAACCACTGCTCTTTCGAGAGGATCTCGATGGCGGTGTCACAACGCCAGCAGGACCCGACGCTCTGCTCGGTGGGTTCCGTGTCGTTGAGATACCCCTGGTCGTCGAGTTCCTCGGCGACCTGGGTTTTCGCGTCGTCGATGGCGAGCCCGGCGAACTCCCCGGCGGCCTCGTTCAGGTGTCCGTCCTCGGTGAACACCGTGCGGAGGTCGAGGTCGTGGTCCATCCACCACTCGACGTCCTGCTTGTCCCCGAACGTACAGACCATGACCGCGCCCGATCCGAAGTCAGCATCGACGTCGTCGTCGGCGAGCAGTTCGACGTCCTGGCCGAACAGCGGCACCTCGAAGGTGTCCCCGATGCGGTCGGCGTAGCGGTCGTCGTCGGGGCTGACGACGATCCCGACGCAGGCCGCCAGCAGCTCGGGGCGGGTCGTCGCGATCTCGATGTCGCCGTTGTCCACGCCGTCGAACGTGACGTAATGCAGCGTTCCCTCGCGGTCGATGTTCTCGACTTCCGCGTCGGCGATGGCGGTCTCACAGCGCGGACACCAGTTCACCGGATGTTCGTCGCGGTAGACCATGCCGGCGTCGGCCATCTCCGAGAACGACTCCTGGGTTTTCCCCCAGTACTCGGGGTCCATCGTCCGGTACTCGGAGTCCCAGTCCTGGGAGAACCCGAGTTCCTGCATCGTCGCTTTCATCTCGTCGATGCGGTCCTCGGTCCAGTCGATACACATCTCCCGGAACTCGTCGCTGGGGACGTCCGTGCGGTGGATGTCGTTGACTTCCTCGACTTTCACCTCCGTGGGGAGGCCGTGGCAGTCCCATCCCTGCGGGAACAGCACGGCGTCGCCTTTCAGGCGGCGGTATCGGGCGACGAAGTCGATGTACGACCACCCGAGCGCGTGCCCGAGGTGGAGGTTCCCCGAGGGGTACGGCGGCGGCGTGTCGATGACGTATTGGGTGTCCGACTCGCTGGGGTCGAACCGATACACGTCGCGTTCCTGCCACTCGTCTTGCCACTTCGGTTCGATGCTGTTGGGGTCGTAGCTGTCCGGAAGCTCTGTCATGGGTACCTAGCGGGGCGTCGGTCGCGCTGCTGGCCGGTGTGTCGGGTTCGCGGCCCGAGAAATCGATTTACACACGTACTACGGTGGAACCGACGCGCATACCTCCGAAGTGCGGTGGCGCGGTGATAAACCTTCCCGTCCGCGTGCGGTTCGCCGACGGATTCGGGCGGTTGGGCTGTTGGCAGCGGTGTCTGCCGACGCTGCGCGCAGCGCTTGTGTGCGCGCTCGTGTCCCCGTTCGAAAAATCGACGCGCTTTTGTATTTTAGGTGGGCCAAAACCAATATGCAACGACGAGCGTTCCTCAAGGCGGGCAGTGCCGCAACGCTTGCGGGTCTCCTCGCGGGCTGTTCGAGCCCGGATTCCGACGCCGAATCCACGGCAGCCGACTCCGCCACGGCCACCGCCGACGAAACGACCGCCGGCTCCGGGTCGTACTCCGTCTCGATGGAGCCGGTCGGCGACGTCGAGTTCGACGCCGTCCCCGACACGGTCGCCGTCTACGAGTCCGGCTACGCCGACATGGTGGTCGCGCTCGGACACGGGGACGCGCTCACAGCCGTCGGCAACAGCGACCGCTTCCACACCGACGCCTACGACGCCCTCGACGGCGTCAGCGTCGACACGTCCGGGCTCGTCGATCTCGTGGACGCCGGCGTCACCCGTGAGACGCTGCTCGACCTCGATCCGGACGTCTACCTCATGGATCCGAACTGGCTCACGAGCACCTTCGAGTTGGACCGCGGGGACATCGACTTCCTCACCCAACGGTCCGCACCGTTCCTCGGAAACACCATCTTCCGGCGCACCGACGCCTGGCACGACTACGACTACTACTCGCTGTACGAGGCCTTCGAGACGGTTGCGGAACTCTTCGACGAAACCGACCGGTTCGACGCCTTCCAGTCGTTCCACGACAGCGCGCTTGACCGCCTCGAAACCGCCCTCCCGAGCGAGGGGCCACGCGGCGCGCTCGTCTGGGGCGGCTCCAACGAACCGACCTCGTTCTCGCCGTACCTCCTCAGCGGCGCCGGCACCAACAAGAAGCCGTTCCACGACCTCAACGTCCGCGACGCCATCGCCGACTCCGGCATCGACGCGCTCTCGCAGAGCCAGCGCTCGGAGATCGACGCCGAAACGCTGCTCAACGTCGACCCTGACGTGTTGTTCGTGCGCGGCCACGAGGACAAGACCGCAGCCGAGTTCCAGGACACCGTCGTTTCGTTCCTGCAGAACCACGACACCGCGGGCCGCATCACCGCCGTCGAGAACGGCGACGTCTACCGCGGCGGCCCCATCTACCTCGGCCCCATCCAGCACCTGTTTCTCACGGAACGCCTCGCGACCGCCCTCTACGACCAGGTCACCACCACACTGTTCGACCGCACCGAACTCGCGTCGATAATCACCGACTAGCACCACGATGTCACGCCAGTCCCGCACGCGAACCGGCCTCCGTCCCAGCTTCGACGGGGCCCTCGCCGGCATCGCCGTCGCCAGCACGGCCGCCGTCGTGCTGGGCGCGCTCGTGCAAGTCCGCTACGGCGGCTACCAGATGCCGCTGGAAACGGTGTGGCGGGCGCTGTTCGACCGCGCCGTCTGGACGAACCCCGACGTGCTCGCAACCATCCTGCTCGGCGACGGCCACGCGGAACTCCTCGGCGTCTACCACGACACCGCAGTGCTCTCGGACGCGACTGCCGTCGTCTGGACCCAGCGCCTCCCGCGAGTCGTCGTCGCCGTCTTCGTCGGCGCGAACCTCGCCGTCGCCGGCGCGATCTTCCAGGCCATCACCCGCAACGAGCTCGCCAGCCCCTACATCCTCGGTGTCTCGTCGGGCGCCGGGTTCGCCGTCGTCATCACGATCGTGTTCTCGCTTGGCACCTCCCTCCTGCCGGTCGCGGCAGCCCTCGGCGGCACGGGCGCGTTCCTCCTCGTATACGCCGTCGCCTGGCGCGGTGGCACCACGCCCGTCCGGCTGGTGCTTGCCGGCGTCGTCGTCGGCACCGTCTTCAACAGCCTCCAGACCGGCGTCTTCTACTTCATCGACTCCAACGGCGCGATGCGCACCGCCGTCTCCTGGCTGGCCGGCACCCTCACGGGCGTCGGCTGGACGGACGTCGAATTGATCGTCGTTCCCACGCTGCTCGTGGTGCCGGTCGCGCTCGTCGCGGCCCGCCACCTCGACGTGCTGTTGCTCGGGGAGCGCCGCGCCCGCGCGCTCGGCATGCGTGTCGAAACCATCCGGTTCGGGCTGTCGGTGCTCGCCATCCTCGCGACCGCCGCCGCCGTCTCCGTCGCCGGGCTCGTCGGGTTCGTCGGGCTCGTGGTGCCACACGCCGTCAGGACCGTCGTCGGCAGCGACTACCGCCGGCTGCTGGTGGGGTGTCTGTTCGCCGGCCCCGCGCTCGTCGTCGTCGCGGACGTGATCGCGCGCCTGGGCCTCGGCGGCGTCCAGGTCCCCGTCGGCGTCGTCACCGGGCTCGTCGGCGGCCCGTACTTCCTGCTTTTGCTCCGCCGCACCGAATCATTCAACGAGTTTTAACCATGCCACAGCGACCACACACCGACACCGACGAAGACCCCGTGGAGTCGGCCGCAGTGCTCGGCACCGACCTCGAACTCGGGTACGGCGACACCACCGTCGTCGACTGCGCGGACATCGTCGTGCCCGCCGGCGAAGTCACGGCGCTCGTGGGCCCCAACGGCTCCGGCAAATCCACGCTGCTGAAGGGGTTCTCCGCGGAGCTGGCCCCGGACGCCGGCACCGTTCTGCTCGACGGGACCGCAGTCCACGACCGCTCGCCGAAACAACTCGCCAGCGAACTCGGCCTGCTCGCACAGGAGAACGACGCGCCCGGCGGGCTCACCGTCGGCGACCTCGTCACCCACGGCCGCTACCCCCATCGGGGGTTCCTCGACGCCCTCAACGACGCCGACCACGCGGCCATCGACCGCGCCATCGACCTCGCCGGCGTCGAGCACCTCCGGGACACCGCGCTCTCGGAGCTCTCCGGCGGCCAGAAACAGCTCGCGTTCGTCGCCATGGCGCTGGCACAAGACACCGACGTACTGTTGTTAGACGAACCGACGACGTATCTGGACCTGCACCACCAACTCCGCGTGATGGAGGTCGTCCGCACCCTCAACGAGGACCGCGATGTGACCGTCTGTGTGGTGCTCCACGACCTCCAGCAGGCCGCGCGGTTCGCGGACTACCTCGTCGCCCTCGATGACGGCACCGTCTACGACTGGGGGCCGCCCGAGGACGTGGTCACCGAGGACCTGCTCGCGGACGTGTTCGGCGTCGACGCCGCCGTCAGCTACGACGACAAACCCCGCATCGTGCCGCGCCGGGCGCTCGACTAACGCTCCAGTTCGTCGACGCGCCCCGGCGTTCCCGGAGCGCGTCGTGCAAGTCAGCCGGAGACGGCGGGCTGGTGTCTGCGGCTGTCACGCCGGCGAGCGCGGTGGCGGCGCCGAGCACCAGCCCCCACATCGGAACGTTCGCATCCCCGAGGGCTAACGCGTCCCGGCCGTAGTTTCGCTGTGTGTCGCGACCAACCGCAACCCCTACTTACCGCGCCCGGAACTGCTACCCATGGAACTCGGAGTCGTCGGCCTCGGCCGCATGGGGCGCATCGTCGTCGACCGCTGTCTCGACGCCGGCCACGACGTGGTCGCGTTCGACATCGACGCGGCTGCGCGCGAGGACGCGGCTGACGCGGGCGCGACGCCCGCCGACACGCTGGACGCACTCGCCGCGGAGCTCGGTGCCGAGAAGCGCATCTGGCTGATGGTGCCGGCGGGCGACCCCGTTGACGCCGCCCTCGACGAACTCGCGCCGCACCTCGATTCCGACGACGTCGTCGTGGACGGCGGGAACAGCCACTTCGAGGACTCGACGCGCCGCGCCGAGGAACACGACTTCGCGTACCTCGACTGTGGTACCTCGGGCGGCCCCGCCGGCGCGGAACTCGGGTTCTCCCTGATGGTCGGCGGCCCCGAGTGGGCGTACGACGACCTCGTGCCCGTCTTCGACGCCGTCGCCACTGGCCCGGACGGCCACGACCGCATGGGGCCGGCAGGCGCCGGCCACTACGTCAAAATGGTGCACAACGGCGTCGAGTACGCGCTCATGCAGACCTACGGCGAGGGGTTCGAGTTGCTCCACGAGGGGCGCTACGATCTCGACCTGGAGGCCGTCGCGCGAACCTGGAACAACGGCGCCGTGATCCGGTCGTGGCTGCTGGAGCTCTGCGAGGAAGCGTTCCGCGAGGAGGGCAGCGATCTCGGCACCGTCGCCGACCACGTGGCCGGCGGCTCCACGGGCACCTGGACCGTCCAGGAAGCCCTCGAACAGGAGGTCCCGGTGCCCCTCGTCTCCCAGGCGCTCTCCGAGCGGTTCGGCTCCCGCAGTACCGGCGGCGACACCGGCCGGTTCGCGCGCCGCCTGGCCAACCGGCTGCGCTACGGGTTCGGCCGCCACGAGGTCGCCCGCACCGGCGACGACGCCTAGTACGTCGACGCGTACTCGATCTCCGTGGCGACCTGTTCCGCCAGCCCCGCCGAGCACTCGCGCTCGACGACGTGCAACGCGAGGTCGATGCCCGCAGTCACGCCCGCCGCCGTGAGCACCGTGCCGTCGTCGATGTACCGCTCATCGCGCACGTCCACGTCGTACTCCGCGAGGTCATCGGCCGCGCTGGCGTGCGTGGCCGCTGGCCGCCCGTCGAGCAACCCCGCGTCCGCCAGCAGCATCGCGCCCGTGCAGACCGAGGCGATGGTCGCGCCGCCGCCGTGGAGGGTGTCGAGTCGCTCGGGCAGGGTTTCGTTTTCGACCTCCGACCACACGCCCGGCCGATCACGGTCGGTCCACCCGCCACCCGGCACCACGACGAGATCCGGCACCCCGAACAACACGTCGTCGGGCGCCACCGTGAGGCCGTGGCGCGCGGTCACGCCTTCGTCGGGCACGAGCGTGCGCATCGACACGTCGAGGTCGCCGCCCAGCTCCGCGGCCGTGCGGAACACCTCGTACGGGCCGATGGCGTCCAGTTCGTCGAACCCCTCGAACAGCAGGACTGCAACGTCCATACCCGCCTGTCGACCCACACCCTCAAAATTCGCCCGGAGAACCGTGGTCGCGCAATCACAATACTGTTAAACTGCGCTTCCATACCGCTACGCATGGTTACCACACTGGGTGTCACGCTCGGCCTGGGGGTGACACTGTTGTTCGTCGTCCTGCATCTCGCGAAGGGCTCATCCAAGCCGCCCGCGGAGGACATCGCACAGGACGTCCTCGAACACCGTGCGTCCACAGTGCCGGAGACGGACTTCCCTGAGCCGTACAACCGATCCATCGGGGGCGGCGGGGGCGCGGGCGCTGTCGCTGGCGGTGCCGAGTCGGAACTCGAAGACGGCGAGGAGGAAGACGACGGCTTCGATCCGGACGCGATCGCCGACGACGACGTCGAGTACTACGAGGTCGAGTACGTCAAGGAAGGCGAGACCATCGAGGTCGCGAACAACGAGAGCATCCTCGATGCCGGCGTCGACGAGGGCTGGGACCTCCCGTACGCCTGCCAGCAGGGCCAGTGTGTCTCCTGCAGTGGCCGCGTCGCTGACGGCGAGGACGCCGCCGAGTATATCCGCCACTCGAACAACGAGTCGCTGGGTGACGCCGAGATCGAAGAGGGGTATATGTTGACCTGTACCGCGCACCCGACGGCGTCGTTCTCCATCGAAACCGACGAGACGCCCTGACGCACGCGGCACCCGTTTTTCCCCGCCGCGCCGCGCCCGGCGCCGACTCACAACGGTTATACCGACCACCCTGCTATGTGCACGTGTGGGCGCGTAGCTCAGCGGACAGAGCACTTGGTTCCGGACCAAGATGTCAGGGGTTCAAATCCCTTCGCGCCCGTGTTCTGCGTTCCATCGTGGCTCCTCCACCGGCTTCGGTGGTCCGCGCCCGGTGGTGTGTCACTCCTGGCTGGAGCGGTTGCTGTCCACCGCGTGCCCCGTTCGAAGGCACTGCTCGGCGATGCCCGCAACCACGAGCACCACGAGGAAAAACGGCCACGCCTCGTAGTACAGGCTGGTGAGCGACTCGGATGGGGGTGCCGTGATGCCGTTCCAGAGACACGCCCCGGTCAGCACGCCCGTTGCAAGCAGCGGACAGACCACGCCGTGGTCGGCGTACATGTGCGTGGGGATAGCGCCCAGCAGCCACGGCCCGACCAACACCAGCGCCCAGATCCCCAGCACACCGAGACCACCGGACTGGTCCGCAGCGGCGGTGGCGATGATCGGCTGGCTGTGCAGGGTCATGACAGCGAGGTTCAGCACTCCGCCCGCGACCGCGATCAGGAGTCCGCGATCAGTAACAGTCATAATCTATCACGTGGTTCACCATTTTCCATCCATAGGTGTTTCTGTTTACCACGGCTGGGACACTCACACCAGCCGGTGTGCACGCCCCGGCCCCGGATCACGCGCCTGCACCGCGCCCACAGTGGGGTCCGCATCCGCCGCCCTCACTCCGCGGGCGGTGTCCCGCCGTCCGCAGCGGTCTCCCGGGTGGGCGTCCGGCTCCCGGGCGCGTGCTCGTGGTCGGTGCCGTCCTCGTCGTGTAACGCCTCAATGGGCACCACTTGCATGCCGTGGCTGGTGGTCGACACCGTGGCTTCGATGTCGAACACCGTTCGCAGCGTCTCTTTCGTGACGACGTCGGCCGGCTGCCCACGGGCGTGGATCGTGCCGTCCTTGAGTGCGATCACGTGGTCGGCGTAGCGCGCGGCCTGATTGATGTCGTGTAGGACGACCACGACCGTCGTGTCGTGGTCGTCGCGCAGCGCCTGGATGATGTCCATCACTTCGAGTTGGTGGTGTGGGTCCAGGAACGTCGTCGGCTCGTCCAGCAACAACACGTCGGTGTCCTGGGCGAGCGCCATCGCGATCCAGACGAGTTGCTTCTGGCCGCCGCTCAGGCTCCCCACGTCGCGCCCGCTGAGGTGGTCGACGCCGGCCACGCGGAGCGCGTCCGTGACGGCGGCGCGGTCCGCGTCGGTCAGCGAGTCGAAAAACCCCTGGTGGGGGTAGCGGCCGCGCTCGACGAGTTCGCGCACCGAGATCCCGCCCGGCGTGACGTTCTCCTGGGAGAGCAAGCCGAGTCGCCGCGCGAGCTCCTTGGAGCCCAGTTCGTCGATGGTGTGGCCGTCCAACAGCACTGTGCCGTCGGCCGGGCTGTGTTTGTTCGCCAGCGCGTTCAACAGCGTGCTTTTGCCGCTGCCGTTCGGCCCGATGAGCGCGGTCACGTCGCCGACCGGCACGGTCACGGACTCGCCGTCGATGACGGGGTCGTCACCGCCCGGATATCGCACCACGAGGTCCGTGCCGCTGAGTCCGCGATCGGGCGTGTCGGTTCCAGTCGCGTCGTTCGCGGGTTGTCGTGTCATGAGTCAGATGTCACCGAGGTTCTCCGTTCGCCGCATCAGGTACAGGAAGTACGGGCCGCCGACCAGGCCCGTGATGATGCCGACGGGCAACTGCACCGGGTCCAACGCGAGGCGCGCGCCGACGTCCGCGCCAACCAGCAAGGCCGGGCCAAGCACCACGCAGCCGGCCAGCAGGTCGCGGGTGTTGTTCCCGACGATGTTGCGCACCATGTGGGGGACGATCAGGCCGACGAAGCCGATGAGGCCCGCGACGGCGATCGCGGCCGCCGTCGAGAGGATGGCGATCCCGGCGACGCCGAACCGCACTTTCTCAACGGGCATGCCCAGCGACTCCGCGGTCTCCTCGCCGAGCAACAGCACGTCGAGTTCGTTGGTCACGAGGAACGCAAGCGCCAGCGAAAGCACCGTGAACGGCAACGCGATGCGGACCTGCGCCCAGTCGGTCCCCAGCAGTGATCCCGACAGCCACGTTTGGGCGGACATCACGACCCCGAGGTTGTCGATGAAGAAGAACAGCGCGCGCTGCACGGAGCCGAAGACGGTACTGACGACGACGCCGGCGAGCACCAGCCGGACGGGGTTGGTGCCGTTCTTCCACGCGATCGCGTACACGATCAGGAACGCCACTGCGCCGCCCAGCGCCGCCAGCAGCGGCATCACCGGGAGCAGCCCCGAGAACAGCGTGAGCGTGAGCAACACGACCATGCCCGCGCCGTTGCTGACGCCGAGGATGTAGGGGCTGGCGAGCTCGTTGCGGGTGACGATCTGGAAGATCGCGCCGGACACCGCGAGGTTCGCGCCCACCAGCGTGCCGACGAGAATGCGGGGGAGTCGGATGTTCCACACGACGACCTGCCGGCGGGACAGCCACTCGGGGAGCTGGTCGCCCAGCAGGAACGCCCGCCAGACGCCCGCGCTGGACCAGATTTCGGGGTCGAAGACGGTGTGCCACGCGTCCGCGATCGGGATCGGGTACGCGCCGAAGCTCACCTGCAGCAGCGTCGCGGCAAGCACCACGAGGAGGCTGCCAGCGGCGAGCGTGGCGAGCCGCCGCGTGGCCGACGCGTCCGTGTTGGCTGTCATCGCTGCCTACAGCCCGACGCCGTTGATGGCGTCCGCGACGCGCTGTCTGTCGAAGAGGCGCTCGGACGCGGGGATCTCCGTCGGTGAGCCCGGCCACGAGCCGAAGGCGTCGGGGTAGACCATTTTCGCGAGGGCCTCCGTGGAGAACAGGTCGACGATCGGTCCCATGAACTGGCCGCCGGTGCGCACGAGGTTCCCGTTCTCGACGGCGGTGAGCTGCTGCCCGTTGGGGTTGGCTTCGAAGGGCTCGACGACGGTGTCGACGAACTCCGCGTGGGTCTGGGAGGTGAGCCCGCCGACCGCGCCGATGTAATCCGGGTCGACGTCCAGCAGCTCCTCGTAGCCGATGGGGCCATCGGGGACGGCGCCGGCGAACGCGTCCTGCATCCCGAGGCGGCGGTAGGTGAGCGTGTTGTTCTGGTCGGGATCGAGGGGCGCGATCCGGAACTGCCCGGTGTCGGGACGGACGCCGCGCCAGATGGCCGCCACCGTGGGGCGGTCTGACTCCGGGGGCAGGCCGTCGCTGATGGTGTCCATGAGGTCGGCTTTGATGGACTGCCAGGCCTCGAAGCGGGCCCGGCGTTGGAAGATCTCGGCGGCCTTCTCGAAGGCCTCGTAGAGGTCATAGAAGGGGCCGTCACCGACGGCCGAGGAGGACGCAAACCGGATGCTGGAGCCCATGAACGGACCCGCACTGGACTCGATCGCTGCGATGTCGTCGTCGGTCCAGTTCGCGTAGAACTTCAGCATCCGCGGGTCGATGAGGTGGACGTCACAGTCCGCGGCGTAGAAGTTCTCCTTGTCGTAGCCGGATTCGGAGTCGCTCGCGAGCTGCTCGATCTCGGCTTTGTGGAACGCGACGTCCGGCAGCGCGTCGTAGAACTTCAGCGGGGCGCGGCCGAGGCTGGCGGTGGCCGACGGCTGGATGCCCAACGCCATCCCGATGTCCATCCAGACGCTGGGGATCGCGGCGTAGGTTTCGGGCACCGACTCGAAGGTGTGTGGGGGGTTCGGCTCGACTGTCACCGTGTACGAATCGGACCCCGCGTCCGTCTGGGTGGTCGAACCGTCGTCGGTCGGCGATTGGCTGGACGTACAGCCGGCGAGACTAGCTGCGATGAGGCTCGCGCCCCCGGCGAGGATCTGCCGTCTTCGCGCCATATGTTTAGGCCAACCTAAACAGCCTTAGTGATTCCTCCTGCACAGTCCATCACGCCGCGAACACTGTTCACACCGTGTTGCGGCCACGGTCAGTCATCGGCACGCGCGGCCTGCGACAGCGGGACCGCTCCCGCCTGCATGGACTCGATCGTGGCGTGGGCCCACGCAACCACGTCCGGGTGTGTCGACCGCAGAACGTCGAACCCAGCGTCCTGGTGGCGGTTCACAGTCAGAAACACCGTCTCCCCGTCGATGAGATCAACACTGCACGGGACACGCTCCCCGATCCGGTAGTACGTGGTTCGGTCGGTGCCCGCCTCGATGGCCTCCCAGCGCTCGCGCAGTGCCGCGTCCTCGGTCATGGTGGTCGCCACCTCGGCATCCGCGATCACCGTTACCGACGGCGCTGTGCCCTTCCGGACGGCCTCCCCGAAGGTGTACATCGGCAGCGAAATGAACGTCCCGAGCAGCGACCGACACGAGTCCGCCGCCCCCACCGCCCCCGCAACGACGCGCGCGGCGGCCAGCGGGTCGGCCTGCTCGGTGCCCACGTGCTCGCTGCCGGCGAGACACTGCAGGTCGAAGCCGAACCAGTCGACGGGCAGCCTGTTGATCACCGACGGCAGCGCTTGCCCGACCGCAACGGTCCCCAGCAGCCGGTCGAAGTCCCGGTACACCAGCGCGCCGAACTGCGTCAGTGTGTACGCGTTCGACGACGGGTCGTGTTCGATCAGGCTGCGCTCGGTGAGATCGTTGAGCACCCGACTCAGCGTCACCCGTGTCGCGTCGGTGTGGGCTTCGAGGTCACTCCGCGTCCGCGCGGTGCCGTCCAGCAACGCGAGGACGCCGAGTCGGTGCTCGGAGCGTGCCAGAAACGCCACCGTCTCCAGCGTCTCACCGGCTATCCCGCAGTCGTCGTGTGGTGCTGTGCACGCGTCCGTGGTGTCGTTCATAGGTCACGCCCCGCCCTAGTTTAGGGCCGCCTAAACACCTTTGTACTTCCCACACGGCGGTGTCAGCGTCGCGTGGCACTGTCCGCCCTCCCCCTCGGGCTCCCGCGTGGCCGACTGCCCGCCGCAGTCCGGCCGGAACGCCAACCCTTATCGTGTGCCGGTTCGCTACCTCCCAGGTGACACATCCATCCATCTCCCGCGCCGCGCACACTCGGGGTGACCGCAACGCACAGCATGCCCAGCCAGACCCACCGTGACACCGGATGCACGTCGCCGTAGACACAGTCGGCCGCGACGTCGGCCGCATCCTCCAGGCCGTGTCGCTGCTGTTGGCCGCGTCGGTCGCCGTTGTCACGGTCAACGGCGAGTTCTTCGCGATCCCGGCGTTCGTCGTCTCCGCAGCCGTCATGGGCGGCATCGGGACCGGGCTGGCGCGGCTCTGTCGGGGTGCCCGACCGCCGAAAAAACCCGACGCCATGGTGACCGCGGCCACCGCGTGGGCCGTTGTCGGGGTCCTGGGCGCGCTACCGTTCGTCCTGGTGGCGTGGACGATGCGCCTCCAACTGCTGCCCGGGCTGACACCGCCCCTGAACGCGACAACGCGGGTGTTCTTGCACCCGCTGAACGCCGTCTTCGAGACGATCAGCGGGTTCACTGGAACCGGCCTGACCATGGCCACCACCGAGGGCGACCTCCCGCGGGCACTCCACTGGTGGCGGTCGCTCACCGAGTGGGTTGGCGGCGTCGGCGTCATCGTGCTCACCGTCGCCATCCTGCGCCGGGGCGACGGAAGCAGCGGCTCGTACACGCTCTACGAGAGCGAGGCGCGCTCGGAGAAGATCCACCCCAGCATCATCACCACGGTCCAGGAGATCTGGCGGCTCTTCGTCGGCCTCACGCTGGGCGCGATCGCGCTGCTGCTCCTGGCCGGCATGCCACCCTGGGACGCCATCAACCACGGCATGACCGGGATCGCAACCGGCGGCTTCGCGGTGCGCGCCGGCTCCATCGGCGCGTACAACTCCCCCGCCATCGAGTACGCCACCGTCCCCATCATGATCGCGGGCAGCATCGCGTTCCCCGTCCACTACCTGCTGTTCACGGGCGACCTCAGAAACGTGTACGCGGACCTCCAGACGCGGTGGGTCGTGGCCTGGTTCGCCGTGGGGGCGGCCGTGCTGTCGGCGCTCCTGTTCTACACCGGCCAGTACGACTCGCTTGCGGCGTCGTTCCGTATCGGCCTCTTCCAGTTCGTGTCCGCCACCTCGAACACCGGGTTCGGAACCACGACGATCGGCCGCGGCACCGAACGCGTCTGGCAGACCGGCCCCACGCTGTTCGCGTGCCTCGGGATGCTCACCGGCGCTGCCGCCGGCTCGACCGTCAGCGGCATCAAGCTCATCCGCGTGATCACCCTCATCAAGGGGACGGCCTGGCAGATCCGGGACGTGTTCCGCCCGGCGTCCGCGATCCGGTCACTCCGAATCGGCGACCGGAAGCTCAGCGAGCACCAAGCCCAACGCGAGTACGCCGAGGCAACGCTCGTGTTCGTGCTGTGGCTGGCGTTCCTCGCCATCGGGGTTGCCGTGTTACTGGCCGCGCTCTCACCACAGCACCCGCTTGAATACGTACTCTTCGACGTGATGAGCGCGCAGAGCAACGTCGGACTCGATGCCGGCATCACCAGCCCGGGCATGCCCGCCCTCGCGAAGGGCATGCTCATCATCAACATGTGGGTCGGCCGCCTGGAGATCATTCCCATCGCGGTGCTCATCAGTGCCGTGCTCCGACACGGCGACTTCTACCGGTGAGGCGTTCGTACACGCACTCCGCCAGCCCCGGGTGTGCGGTTGGCGGCCGCTCCGAGCGCGTTCTGGCGTTCTTTCATCGTGTTGCTAAGCTTTATGAACGAACCGTGCACACACAACTCATGAGAATGGTCGGGGGTTTGTTATACACGCGCCGCCAGCCCGCCGGCTTCGGCTCCGGGATGCTTGCGGCCGCCGGTACCCTGGATCGGTGTGGACTGCACGCACTCCCCCTGCGTCACCGCGTCGCCGAGTCGCTGCGACCGCCCCACAGGTGTGCCGCCACACCCAACTGGGGGTGGACGGTGTAACCGTGCCAGCGGCCAGTTGCCTCGAAATGATCGTTCCGCTGTCCGACGGCCACACCGGCCTGGCGCTGAACGACAACATCTACAACCGACGCGTCGTCATGCGCACGCCGACCCGGGTCGCGCCGACGCCGACGGATCCGTCCACGTTCCTCTTTCCCGTCGAGGAAGCCGCGCGCGTCCACACCGACCGGCTCACTACCGCCAAGCCGAGCATGGTGTTCATCCGCGATGACGCCACGGGCGACCCCCTCGACGCCCTCACTGAACCCCAGTCGGTCACCGTCTCACACGACGACCCACGCCTCCTGGAGTTCCAAACGCCGGTCCGGACGTACGTCCGAGTGCCCGGCGGGACGACCACCACGGTGACGATGACACTCGACGACGTCACGGTCAGCTTCCCGGACGCACACGACCTCCAGATCGGCGTCCGGAGCCAGCACTCCCACCCGATCGGCGAGATCACAACCACCACCGACCCGGTGGACGTGATGGCGGCAGTCGAACAGTTCGGCGCGGCCCTCCAGACGCCGTCGCCAGAGCGGTCGTGGCCGACGCTTCGGGGCCACCCGCCCCGACTGACCGTCGGCCAGCCCGACTCGACCACTCACAGCCTGTCCCGCCCGGACGTGGACGTGACTGTCGGCGTGCCGCCGGAGCTCGGTGCCGTGTACGCGGTCACGCCGCTCGCGTTCTATCTGGGGGCCCGCGTCGAACCGTCGTCGACGCCGTCCGTGACCGCCGGCGGGCACCAGATCGCGACGTTCCCGCGGGACACGCTCGGCCGGGCCGCCGGGGCCCTCCTCAAGCACGTGTTCACGCTGGACTGCGTGGTTCGGTCCGTCGGGCTCTACGACCTGGACACGCCCGCCCGAGACACACTCACGGCCGCCTTCGACTGGACGCGGGACGACCTGCAGCGGCTCTATGACATGCCCCTGGCCGCCCGCCTGCAAGCGTACACCGAGTACCCCCAGGAGACGGTGCTCGCGGCGGCACCCCGGTGGCGGCATACGGTCATGGTCGCCGACGACCCTCGCCCCATCGAGCATCTGTCCTTCCTCGCGAACGACCTGGCGGTCGTCCGCACGCTTCCCGACGCCACGCCGGACTCAGCGCCCGCGCTCTCGGCGGCCGTCGACGAGTTCATGCGCTCCACGACCGACACCGCATCGGACACCCGCGGCCACGGTGTGATCCCCGACGAGTTCGTCGCGGTGCCCGAGACGGACACCATGGAGACGTCGTACATCGGCCCGGGGGTTCCAGTCGGCGACACGAAGCTGATCGCCGACGCCTACGACGCCCGGTTCAGCCACTCTTCGACCGACTCCGTCTCGGTCAACGTGGTGTGCAACGAGGACGACATGTGGGACGAATACAGCGAGTTCTCGCTGTACGGGAACCGCGACGGCCTCGAATTCGACGTTTCGGTTACGCGCAACGCCACCCGGGCGGAGCTCGCCGACGTGCTCACGTCAATGGGTGACACCGATTTCTTTCACTACATCGGCCACGTCCGGGACGGCACCCAGTTCGTGTGCACGGACGGCGCGCTCTCGTTCGATCAGATCGCCGCCACGACGACGCCGCCACGCGTGTTCCTGTTGAACGGGTGTTCGTCGTACGAACTCGGCCGTGCGTTCATCGACGCGGGGTCTCAGGCGGGGATCATCACAGTGCGCCCGATCGGCAACGACGCGGCGATGCTCATCGGCCAGAACATCGCCCGGTTCGTCAACCAGGGGTTTTCGCCCCGGTCCGCGCTCGCGATCGTCCAGCGGTACGGGCGTGCCGACGACAAGTACATGATAATCGGCGACGGCGGGAATCAGGTCACGCAGACCGAGAGCGGGATTCCCGTTGTCGCACATCTAGACTCGACTTCATCAACTGAGGATCGGATGTACCAGTTCTCAATTGAGATGCTCCCCTCTGAAAACGGCTGTCTCGGTGGTGTATACAACCCGAGCTTCGATGAAATCGATCAACAACTCTACGGCGGCTTCACTTCGCCAGTGACGGCGTCTCCACAAGCAGTACAGTCGTTTCTCGACTTAGACCGTCAAATACCTGTGGTCGTTGGCTCCGCGCTACACTGGTCGCCGCCACTTGACCTCTCGTAGTGCTACGGTCCTTTGACGACGACCCCGTTCTTCATTTGGTGCTCTTCGGTGTTATCCTGACCATTGTGCGAGACTTCCGGACTTTCTTTCAAATCCATATAACATTAGTACTTTTGCTCTCATTTATCATTTTCTATTTCTTTTTACTTTTAACAACTCTATTTGAAGCTTCATATATGGGGGTGACCCCTCGTTCCTGTGCTGGTTTTGAACGCTGTACACCGGCGTCTTACACCCCGTCTCTCCGCCCATCCGGTATGTGAAACGCAGCCAGGATCAATCAGATGTCGCTGAGACGAAATCCCCCGAGCCAACACTGGTGTGCTCTATGCAACTCGCTGTATCACCGACATCAACACACCACTCAGCGACACGTGCGTGTCGCATATGGCATACGCGCTGAAGCAGAAGTCTGAAGTACAGCCACCGGCTCAACCAGTATGCGGGCTCGTAGATCAGCGGTAGATCGCTTCCTTCGCAAGGAAGAGGCCCTGGGTTCAAATCCCAGCGAGTCCACTCCTGTATTTGCCCGCAAAGCGACGCGTCGGTCCGTAGTGTCGTGGTGCCGAGTCGAGAGAGAACAGTTACGGCTGTGTCCGACCCCCTGGCTCGGTGTGAGGCACCGTCTGTGGTGGCTACGAGGAGGTCGTCGGTGAGTCGACGACCGTGACGCCGCGGTTGTTCACCGCGTCGGGGTCGAGGCCGACCTCTTCGAGGAAGTCGCGGTATTCGCGTTCGGCGGTTTCACCGGCTTGTTGTTTGTCGCTGGCGCGGTCACAGAGCGAGATGAGGGTTTCGGGAACGTCGTTCTGGTAGACGATCCAGTGGTTCACGAGGTCGCTCATGCGGCGGATGGGGCTGGTGAAGTGGCCGTAGATCTCGAAGTTGAGCGCGTGGTGGCCGCCGAAGGGATCGTTCATGTATCGCGCGCGCGGCATCACCTTCATCACCGCCCACTGGATCTTGCCGAGCTGGCGCTCGGGGGCTTGTTCGAGGGTTGCGTTGACCGCCTTCCGGGGGTCGTCCCAGGCGTCGCCGGGGATGGAGACGCCGTTGAGTTCCTGGATCTCCTGGAGGGCGTCGTCCCACTCCTCGGGGGACGGCTGGGGGTGAACGCGGTAGACGGCTTCGACGCCGCGGTTCCACATGAGTTCGTGGGTGACCGCCTTGTTCGCCTTGAGCATCGACTCCTCGATGATGGTGTGGGCGCGGTCGCGGCGGGGGTTGAGCACGAGGCTCCCCTCGGCCTTGCGCTGCTCGTGCATCTGGTCGGCGAGATCGAACACCAGCGAGAGGTCGTCGTGGAGGGGCGCGGTTTCGTCGTCGAGGCGCTGTTCGGCGTCCTTGTAGGTGAGCCGTTCGTCGCTGTGAATGACGGACTTGTAGATCTCGATGGTCTGATACGAGAGGTCGTCCTTGTCGAGGTGCATCTCGACGGTGTGCGCGAGGCGGTCCTCGCCGGGCACCAGCGAACACACCGTTTCGGCGAGCACCGGCGGGAGCATGTGCATGGTGTACCCGGGGAGGTAGACAGTGTTCGCGCGGTCGATGGCTTCCGCCCACATCTCCGAGTCCGGGTGAACGTAGTGGGTGACGTCGGCGATGTGCACCCAGAGCACGTACTCGTCGTCGCGCTCCAGCACGGAGATCGCGTCGTCGAAGTCCTGGGCGTCGACGGGGTCGACGGTCCACGTGGGCAGCGGGCGCATGTCCGCGCGGTCCTCGATTTCGGCCTGGATCTCCGCTTGGACGTCTTCGGTGCGGGCTTCGGCTTCGGCGACGACGTCCGGCGGGAACTCGTCGTGGAGGTCGAACTTCTCGAAGAGGTCGTCGCGTTTGTTTTCGAGTTGGCGGGCGAGTTCGGGCGAGATTTCGACGGGACCCTGGTCCTCGATGGACCCCTGGGCGGGTTCAGAATCGCTCATGGCTACCAGTAGCCGGGTGGCGTAGTTAGTGGTGTCGCCACCCTACTCGCGTTCGGCGGTGTCTTCGCGTGTGGCGTCGAGGAACCGGGCGAGGAACTCGTCGTCGGGGACCCGACCCGCGCCGGCGTCGTCGAGGGCCGCTTCGAGGCCATCGCGGGCGTGTTTGGTGAGCCGACGGAAACAGGGTTTACAGAGGTATTCGAACTCCTTGTCCGTGCGCGTCCAGCGGTCGCCGTGTTTGTCGTACTCGCGGGCGTCGCTGCGTGCGGTGGTGTCGCCGCACGCGATACAGGTGACGGGATCGTGGTCGGCCCACATCACGCGGTTGTTCACCGGGCGGGCACTTATCCGTTGGGCAGACAGCGGTCGATTTATGGCTGGAGGCGCCCCGAGGACACGTATGGACGTGTCTTCACGGCACCACTTGCGAAGCGACGACATCGACGAGATCGGCGACGCGCTCCGAACGGGGTTGGGTGTCGAGTTGGATGGCGACGCCTACGAGCGCGTGACGTTCGCCGACGAGGAGTTCGAGATCGTGCTCGTCGACGGCGACCCCCTGGTGTGGTATCCCGACGGCGAGCCGTTCGTCACGGTCGCGGGCGCGAACCGCACCGACCCGTCGACGGGGGTCGTGACTGTGGACGCCGGTGCTGTGTCGTTCGTGAGCGACGGTGCAGACGTGATGCGACCCGGGATCACGGCGGCATCGCCGGAGATCACTGCCGGCGACCTGGTCGTGATCCAGGAGGCAGCACACGGCAAGACGCTGGCCGTGGGGCGGGCGCTCGTCGACGGCACCGAGATGGACGGTGAGTCCGGGAAGGTCGTGTCGTCGCTGCATCACGTCGGCGACGAGCTGTTCGAGTTCTCGGTCTGACCGTCGGGGTGACCCGGGTCCGTCAGTCGGTTCCCGTCGCCGGGGCGTCCTCGTCGTCGGGGTCGTCGTACAGTTCGATGGCGTCCTCGTAGCCCGCTTTCGCGAGCCGGTACGTCTCCCGGAGGTCGACGATCGGATCCTCGCTGGCGTCGACCCGGAGGTCGTTCCAGTACGGTGACTCCGCGGCGCCCGTGTCGATAACCGTGACCGCCGCGCTCTGCACGGTGAGCGCCTCGCGTTTGTCGCCGCCAGCGGCCTGTCCCGCGCCCAGGGCGTCGATGAGGCGGCTGGCAAGCGGGTCGGCGTCTTCGGCGTCGGTTGCACCGTCGACTCGTTGGTCCTCGTACGCCGCGGCGGTGCGTTCAACGACCGCGTCGCCAGTGAGGAGGTTACCGGCGACGGTGTAGTTCTCGCCGGCACGGTCGCCGTACCAGCCGTTGCAGTCGTCGCCGGAGAACGCGAACGACCCGGTGCGGCCGACGCCGTGAAGCTGTCGCTCGGAGCTGTTGTCGTCGGCGTTGAGGAGTGCCTGCAGCGCGTCTTCGACGCCGAGCCCGTCGGCGAGGTAGTCGACGCCCGCCGACCCCAGTCGGGGGTTGGTCACGCTCTGCGTGGCGACCGCGCCGTGCTCGTTGACGTGTGGACAGGGGACGCCGACCCCGGGGAGTCGGGTCGTCACGGCAACCCCGAAACGGTACTGCTGGTCGCCGTCGGCGGTGTAGGGTTCTCGAACGCAGATGCTGAACGTCACGCTCGGGGCGAGCGCCTGCAGCAGCAAAGACCTGATCGAACCGGCAGTCGACCCCACCGTGATCGGGGGTGAGGCGGCGCGAGCGTGCGCAACCGGGCGGTTCACCCCGTCTGACGCAAGAACTATGAACGCGGCGGGTTGGTGTCTACCGTATGGGATTCATGAATAAGATCCTCCGTGGGAACGGCAGCTCCACCGAGGATTACGTCGAGCTGGACGCGGACGACTTCAATGCGGACGCCGGCGAGGCGAGCGTGGCCGTGCACATCGCGGAGATCGACGGCCAGGAAGACGTCATCGCGATCAAGGACGCGGTGTACGACGGGGATCTCGTCGTCGCGGACATCACGCGCCTTCGCACGGAGGATCGGACCGTCGAACACGTCATCGACGAGCTGCGCCAGGTCGCCAGGGAGGTCGGCGGCGACATCGTGCAGAAAGGCGACGACCAGCTGATCGTCACGCCGAACGGGATCGGGATCAGCCGTGAGAAGCTCAACCGGCCCTGACTGCTCGGCAGAGCCGGCGGCCGAGTGGTGCCGTACGGACCGCCGCGCCGATGCGTGTGGCGTCGGCGGCGGCTGTGACCACGGAGAGGACGGCAGAACGGCGGTCGACTAGACGGTGTCGGGTTTTTCGGCGTCGTCTTCGACGCTGCGCTTCATGGAGTCGCGGCGGGACTTGGCGTCTCGGCCCGTCGCCTCGAGCAGGAAGTCGTTTTTCGCGTCGACGGCGTCGGCGGCCGCGTCGGCGTTGCCTTCGGCGATCACGTCCTCGGCGGGCCGTTCCTCGAACTGGACGCCGAGCTTGTCTTTTTTCCCGGCGTATTCGACGGTTCCGGCGACGATGCGCTTGAACACGGGGTTGTCGGGGTCTTCGACGACGTAGAGGTCGCTGTCCTTGAACCGTTTCGTGTCGGTGACGTCGCCGAAATACTCCTCGACAGTCGCCAGCATATCAGACACGCGTTCGTCGAGATACTCCCCCCGCCGCATCTTGTACTCCTTCATGACCGCGAGAACGGCAGCGAGGGTTTTAGTCCCTTCGTGTGCCGTCAGCGGTCCTCACCGAGGTAGCCGCGCTTGCACTCCGGGCAGATGTCGCCGGCGCGCAGGCTGGCCCCGGCGGCGTACTGCTCGAAGCCACATTCCGGGCAGAACAGCGTGAAATCGAGGTCGTCATTGCCGTCGGTGTCGACGGTTCCGGGGCTTGTGAACTCGGTCTCGTCCATCGGGTCGGGGTCCGCCGTCGTTTCGAACTCGAAGGTGCTGGTGTCGGCGTCGGTCGCGGTCGGCGCGACGACATCGGCGTCACCGGCCGGGTCCGTGCCGCGGTCGGGGGTTGCGTCGAACCCCTCGTCCTCGCCGTCGGGCTCGGGCCACTCGCCGTGGTCGCGGTCCGCCGGCGTGTCGTCGGCTGCGGTCGTGGTCGCGTCGGCGGTCGCCTGGGACGTGTCCGCGCCGGCGGCATCGTCGTCGGCGTCCGGGTCGGCGTCGACGAACTCGACGGCCTCGTCGTCCGGGTCGGCGGACGCCGCCGCTGTGGGGTTGTCCGGATCGACCTCGGGGTCGGCGGGCTCCGTCCACTGGTCGCGGCCGGGACTGTCCTCGTCGGCCGTGGTGTCGGCCGTGGACTCCTCCAGGATGACCGCGTCGTCGGCGCCGCTGCCGTCCGCCGGTGTGGTGTTGCTGGACGCCGATGCGTCGGTGGTCGTGTGATCGACGGCCTCGCTGGCGGTCGAGAACGCGGCGCTGCTGGTGCCATCGGCTGCCTGCGTGGCGTCGGTGTCGCCGTCCTCCGCGGAGTCAGGTGTCGACTGGGAGTCCGCAAGCGGCCGCACTTCGGTGTTCTCGCTTGTGACGTGTTCGGACCCACAGCGCTGGCATTCCCGGAGCTCGCGTTCTGTCACCACAACCTCGTTTCCGCGCTCCTCGCGGTCCCGCTCGACGAACGACTCACCGTAGTCGTGCCCGAGCAGGGAACACCTGATACCCATTGGGAGCGTCGTACCCAGCCCAACGGCAAAAGACTACCGTTCAGGGACACGGCTAAGACACCGGGGACCGTTCGGTAACGTATGCCTGCGAAGCGCGAGTTTCGAGACCGCCCCCAGACGGAGGTTGCGGTCCTCGATGCGCTCGCTGAACGCCCCGGCGACGGGATGACCGTCTTCGAGTTGCGGACGGGCGTGGATGTCAGCATCGACGACATCGAGGCCGCGCTGGCGTCGCTGACGGCCGCGGGACTCGTGCACGCCGAGGAAGCGGAGGGCAGAACCAAGTTCAGAGTCGACGAGCGCGTTGTGGCCCGCCCGGCTGACGACGCGACCGACGAGTCGTCGGTCTTGGACGCGATCCGGCGGCGGATCGGCCTCTGATCGATGCGGTGGGTTTACCCCCTGCGGGCGGCGAGATACTGGATATGACTGTGGTGAGGGCGGCCCACGAGGCGCACGGTGCGACGTTCCGCGAGGTGGCGGGGCGGGCGGTGCCCGTCGAGTACGGGCGTCCCGACCGCACGCATCGCGCCGTCAGGAACGCGGCCGGGGTGACCGAACACGCGTTCGACGTTGTCGTGGCGACCGGCGAGGACGCCCACGAGGTCGTTGCGGCCGGCGTGTCGGGTGGCGTGCCGACCGAGGACGGGCGCGGCGCGTACGTGGTCGTCTGCGACGACGGGCGTGTGCGCGCGGACGGATACGTGTTTGCGACCGACGACCGGCTGTTGGGTCTCGTGCCGGCGGGCGAGGGCGACAGGGTTGCCAGCCGGTGGCGCGAGCGTGCCGGCAGCCGGGACGCCGCGGTCACGCTATCGACCGGCGAGTTCGGGACGTTCGGCGTCCACGGCCCACAGGCCACTGAGAAGGTGGCGAGCGTGCTGCACCGGGCAAGCCCCCCCGAGGAGCGCCTGCGGTTCGTCCGCGGGGAGATGGAGGGCGGCGTGACGGTCGTGCGCGACGACGACCTCGCCGGCGAGGAGGGGTATCTGGTCGTGTGCGCCGCCGAAGACGCCGACGACGTGTTCGAGACGCTGCTGGTTCGCGGATTGAACGCCGTGCCGTTCGGCCGCGAGACCTGGGAGACGCTGACGCTGGAAGCCGGGACGCCGCTGTTCGCGTCCGAGCTCGCCGGTCGAACGCTTGCCACGCTCGGGCTCGCGCGCCTCGACGGGAGTGACGCCGCGGCTGCCGGGAAGCCCCACCGCCGCCTGGTGGGGCTTGCGCCCGACGCACTGCCGGCCTCCGAGGCGGCCGTGTACGCCGACGGATCGCGGGTCGGCGAGGTGACGCGGGCGGCAGAGAGTCCGATGCGGGGCGACCCGCTGGCGTTCGCCGTGGTGAGCGAATGGCACGGCGGGCTCGCGGTCGCGGCGGACGGGGACCGGGTCGATGCAGCGGTGGTCGAGCCGCCGTTCGTCGACACCGGCGAGCGGTCGCGCCGACGGCCCGAGTACTAGGCGGCTGGCGGATCGGCGGCGGGCTCGGGAACACGACTGTTATTACCGTGTTCGGCGAACGCGCTGGCATGGACGCAGCCCCAACGATCTACGAGGACCGGTTGGCCGCCCAGATGGACCGCGGCGACTTCGTGCTCGCGGTCGTGACGGCGACCAAGCCGGATTTCTACAAGCAGGCTCCCGTCGTTGCCGCGGCCGAAGCCAACGACGTGCCGTGTTTCGTGATTCACACCGGCCAGCACTACGACGACGTGCTCGGGCACGGCCTCGAAGAGTACGGGATCGAGCCCCACATCGCGGCCGACCTGGGGATCAGGGGCGATCTGACCCAGAAGACCGCGGAGATGATGCTGGCGGTGAAAACGCTGGCCGAGCGCCTCGAGGCGTGGCCGGACACCACCGTGTTGCCGATGGTGCACGGTGACACACACGCCGCCGGCGTCTTCCCGCAGGCGTGGATGTTCGCCACGAACCAGCAGGTCGCGCACAACGAGGCCGGGCTGCGGGGGATGGCGCCGGCGTACGAGACCACCGACGACCCGGCGGCCGTGATCCGCGAGCAGTGGCGCGGCGACTGGCACGTCGAGCGAACCGAGCCGTTCCCCGAGCAGTACGACACGTTCGTCGGTTCGGCGGCGTCGATCTACCAGTTCGCGCCCGTGGCGTTGAACCGCGAGCACCTCGAACGCGAGGGGTATCCGCGCAGCGTCGACGGCCACGAGCGGATGCCGGTGGTCGGGAACTCGGTCGTGGACGCCATCGAGATGAAACGCGATCACGACGGCGAGAGCGTGTTCGACGTGTATCCGGTGTTGGAGGCCCGCGACGACTGGCTGCGCGTGGACATCCACCGGCGCGCGAACCTCCTGCCCGAGCGGTTCACCGCCATCGTCGAGGGCGTCATCGAGCTGGTCGAGCGCGGCTACAGCGTCAACTTCGTGGAGTTGAACGCCACCAAGCGGGCGTTGGAGAACTACGGCTACCGGGAGCGCCTCCAGCGGCTGGCCGACGAGCGGGAGAACTTCCTGTTCACGGGGCTGTGGAAGAAACACGCCCACGTCTACGAGTTCCTCGAATCCGGGCAGTGTTTCGCGGAGTTCACCGACTCCGGGAGCATGCAGGAGGAGCTCAACGAGATCGAGGCGGCGCTGTGTCTCACGGCGCGGTTCAGCACGGACCGCCCGGAGACGGTGTTCGACGCGAACACCAACCTCCTGGTGCCCCCGACAAGCGGCGCGTTCGTCGCGGACATGATCACCCACGTGGCGGAGACCGACGACGTCCGCGAGCGCATGCGGTCGGGACAGGCACTCTACGGGGCCGACGTAGGCGAGGAGATCGTCGAGTTCCTGCAGGCGCGCGCCGACGACGGCGTCTTCGACTGGGCGCACGAGCGGCTCGGATTCGACGCGGGCAGCGAGCAGGCCTTCGACTACCTGTAGGGCTGTGTTACCGGAGCAGCGCCCGCGCCTGGTCGAGTGAGAACAGGCTGGTCGGCTTGTCCATGTCGACCGCGATCTCCCCGGAGAACAGCCGCAGGCCGGCGGACTGGATGGGCGTCGGCATCGAGTAGCCCGCCCGCACGAGGTGGCCGAGCGTGATCTCGCGTTCGAGGGCGTCCCGCCAGGCGCGCTCGTAGCCCGCGAGCGTGCCCGGGCGGTCGGGGTCGAGTTCGCGGGCGGCCGCGTCGGCGGCGGTCATCCCGTAGCGGATGCCGCCGCCGGTGAAGGGTTTGGTCTGCCCGGCGGCGTCGCCCAGCAGGAACCCGCGGTGGCTGGTGACGGTGTCCGGCGGGCCGATGGGGATGAGACCGGAACACCGGTGTTCGACGTCGACGCCGTAGTCGGCGACGAGGTCGTCGAAGCGACCGGCGACGTCCTCGCCGGGGGCGGCTGCGAGCCCGTATTCGACGCCGGCGTCGCCGCGGGGGATGCGCCACGCGAAGAACCCGGGGACGGTGAGGTGGACGTCCACGAAGTCCTGGTGGTCGGGGTCGGGGTCGAACGCGAGCGCGCCGTGCAGGAACTCGTCGGGCTCCGGCAGCGAGAGCGCGTCCCGAACGCGGGAGCGCGGGCCGTCGCTGCCGGCCACCATCTTCGCGGTGACGTCGATGGAGTCGTCGGGGCCGCGGGCGGTGACGGTGACCCGGTTGCGGTGTTCGGTGACGTCGGTGACCGTGTGGTGTTCGCGGACGTCAGCACCGGCGTCGCGGGCGGCCTCGGCCAGGACTTCGTCGAGGTGGACGCGGTCGATGGCGTTCGAGATCGGGGTGGATTTGTAGAACGGGTGGGCGGACGAGTCCGCGCCGCCGAGGTGGAAGCGCGCCCCCCGGATGTCGTTCTGGAACAGGGCGTCGTGGTGTTCGTCGGGGACGAACTCCCAGACGTCGAGGCTGACGTGGCCCGAGCACGCGAGCGGCGTGCCGAGGTCTCCTTGTTCGAACGCGATCACGTCGTAGCCCTGTTGGGCCGCGCGCCGGGCGAACCGCGCGCCGGCGGGGCCGACACCGACGACCACGAAGTCGTACATCATCGCGTGGTAGTCCGGTGGCCAGCAAAGGTCTTCTCCCTCGCGGCTGGCGGCTGCGTACGGCAGCTACACGGACGATGTGGTGCACGACGCCGACGGGTCACGGGCAACGGAGAGGCTGCCGGCGGCGTCGATCGACACCCGCGTTGCGGCGCTGGGGCAGTCGAAGTCGGCCGGCGTGACCCGAGCGGTCGCCGTGGCTTCCGTCCCGAGCACTCGCATCGAGGCGGTGTACGCGCGGCGGTCGCGCAGCCGAACGACCGCCGTGCTGTCGGGGGCGAGGGTGTAGACGCCGTCGAAGCGGGGTGTCGAGTCGGTGTCGACGCGGAGCCGCGTCGTCCACGACGCCGCGGTGGCGTTCCGGAGGCGAAACGCGTAGTCGCCGCCCGCACCGGCTGCGCCCACCGTCTCAGTCGCGGTGTCGCCGGCCGCCACGTCGTCGGTCACGACCCCCGGACACGCCATCCGCGTCGAGACGCGCGTGGACGAAAGCGTGGCGTCGTCCTGGACGGTGATGGCGGTGCTCGTGGCGTTGCAGGTGAACCCGCCCGGACGCAGGGTGGCTGTTTGCTCGCCGCGCAGCGTGGGGCCGGACACCCGCGCGGTGTAGGCGTCCAGATCGGTGAGCGATGCGACCAGGCTCGCGTCCGCGGCGAGGGTCACCGGCTCGTCGAGCACGCGCTCGTCGCGCCGGGAGATCGTGAGCGTGCCGTCGTGTGGCTCGCTCGTGGGGTTGGTGAACGCGATGCGGGCCGGCCGCCGGAGCCCGCCCGCATCGAGGCTACCGGTGCCGACGGTTCGGCGGGCGGTGTCGCCGGCCGCGACGCGCGTGCGGTCGGTCGAGCGCGGGGGCGACGCATCCGTGCCCGTCGATCGGGTGCGTGACGTGGCTGAGTGGTCGCGGTCGTCGCGCCGAGAGAGACAGCCCGCGGTTGCGGCCACAGCCCCGAGACAGAGCCGCGAGAGGAACGGTCGGCGGTGCATACACGGCCGTACGCGGGGCGGCGGTATTACGCCTTGGCGGGTTCAAACGCGCGTTTGAGTTCGCGGGCGGATCAGTCGTCGCTCAGCGCCGGTTTCTCGCGGCCGCTTCGCGGCCCCTCGCGGTCGACCGCCGGCAGCTTATCGCGGAGGTAGCGGCCGGTGTGGCTGTCGTCGGTGCGCGCGACCGCCTCCGGGGTTCCGGTGGCGACGACGTCGCCGCCGGCCGCGCCGCCCTCGGGGCCGAGGTCGACGACGTGGTCGGCGTTTTTCACGAGATCCAACTCGTGTTCGATGACGACGACGGTGTTGCCGCGGTCGGTGAGCCGCTGGAGCACCTCGATGAGCTTGCGCTCGTCGTGGCTGTGGAGCCCGGTGGTGGGTTCGTCGAGGAGGTACAGCGTGTCCCCCGAGGACTGCTTGCCCAGCTCCTCGGCGAGCTTGACGCGCTGGGCTTCCCCGCCGGAGAGCGTGGTGGACGGCTGGCCGAGGCGCATGTAGTCGAGGCCGACGTCTTCGAGCAACTGGAGGCGGCGGCCGAGCCGGCTGTCGGCCTCGAAGAAGTCGTGGGCTTCCTCGACGCTCATGTCGAGCACGTCGGCGATCGTCTTGCCCTTGAACGTGACGTCGAGCGTCTCGTCGTTGTAGCGGTCGCCGCCACACTCCTCGCAGGGCACGTGAACGTCCGAGAGGAAGTTCATGTCGATCTTCTGGGTTCCCTGGCCGCCACAGGCCTCACACCGGCCGCCTTTGACGTTGAACGAGAACCGCCCTTTCTTGTAGCCGCGCTGCGTGGCGAGTTTCGTCTGCGCGAACTTCTCCCGGATGTAGTCGAAGATGCCGGTGTAGGTGGCCGGGTTGCTGCGGGGCGTGCGGCCGATCGGGCTCTGGTCGATGAGCCGCACCGTCTCGACGTGTTCGGTGCCCTCGATGGCGTCGTGGTCGCCGGGGTCGACGCTCGTGTTGTCGTTCATCTCGCGGGCCAACCCCTTGTAGAGGATGTCGTGCATGAGCGTCGACTTCCCCGAGCCGGAGACGCCCGTGATGGCGGTGAACGCGCCGATCGGGAGGTCGACATCGAGGTTCCGGAGGTTGTGCTGGCGGGCGCCCGTGACGGTGAGCGTGTCGTCGTAGTCGCGGCGCTCGTCGGGGACGGGGATCTGCTCGCGGCCCGCGAGGTAGTCGCCGGTGATGGAGTCGGTGGCGGCCATGACGTCGGCGACGCTGCCGTTGGCGACGACCTCGCCGCCGTGGCGGCCCGGCCCCGGTCCCATGTCGATGACGGTGTCGGCGCGGCGCATCGTCTCCTCGTCGTGCTCGACGACGATCAGCGTGTTCCCGAGATCCCGCAGCTCTTCGAGGGTGTTCAACAGCCGGTCGTTGTCGCGCTGGTGGAGTCCAATGGAGGGCTCGTCGAGGACGTACAGTACGCCGACCAGCCCGGACCCGATCTGGGTGGCGAGGCGGATGCGCTGGGATTCCCCCCCGGAGAGCGTCGACGCCTCGCGGTCCAGCGTGAGATACTCCAGGCCCACTTCCGTCATGAACCCGAGGCGGGCGCGGATCTCTTTGAGGATCTCGGCGGCGATCTTGGTGTCCCGGGCGTCCAGCTCGGCTTCCATCCCCTCGAACTGTGCGAGGGCGTCGCCGATGCTCATCCGGTTGACGTCGGTGATCGGGGTGCCGTCGACGAGGACGGCCCGCGAGGACGGCTTCAGGCGGGTGCCGTCGCAGGCCGGACACGTCGTCACGGACATGTACGTCTCGATGTGGTCCCGGGTGGACTCCGAATCCGTCTCGACGTACCGGCGTTCGAGGTTCGGGATGACGCCCTCGAAGCGCTTCTCCTTGCGGCGGGTGCCGTTTTTCGTGGAGCGCTCGAAGACGACCTCGTCGCTGGTGCCGTAGAGGAACGCCTGCTGGACGGCGTCGTCTAGCTCGTCGAAGGGCGTGTCGACGCTGACTCCGAAATGCGCGGCGACGGCGTCCAGGCGCGTGCGGTAGTACGAGCGCTGGTAGCTCCACGCCTCGAAGACGTCTTTGATCGGCTTGGAGGTGTCGACGACGACGAGGTCCTCGCTGACCTCCTTGGTGTTCCCGATGCCCTCGCATTCGGGACACGCCCCGTGGGGGCTGTTGAACGAGAAGCTGCGCGTCTCGATCTCGCTGATGTCGATGCCGCAATGCGTGCACGCGAGGGCGTCGCTGAACTCCACGACGAGGCGGTCGTCGGCGGCGTCGTCTGCGAGGTCGCCGGTCGAGCGCGCCGTCGCGCCGCCGAGTTCGGTGTCGGGTCCGGCGTCCGGAACGACGACTTTGAGCACGCCGTCGGCTTCGTCGAGGGCGGTTTCGACGCTGTCAGTGATCCGGGAGCGGGCGTCCTCGGTGACGGTCACGCGGTCGACCACCACGTCGACCGTGTGGTCGTAGTTCTTGTCGAGGTCGGGGTCGTCGTACGCGAGGTCGTAGGACTCGCCGTCGACTGCCACCCGCGAGTACCCCTCGTTGACGAGGTCCTCGAAGAGGTCCTCGAAGGCGCCCTTCTGGTCGCGAACGACCGGTGCGAGCAGCTTCGCTTTCGTTCCCGCGGGGAGGTCGAAGATGCGCCGCACCATCTGCTGGGCGGACTGCTCGCCGACCTCGCGGCCACACTCCGGGCAGTGTGGCGTGCCGACGCGGGCGTACAGCAGTCGCAGGTAGTCGTGGAGCTCGGTGACGGTGCCGACCGTCGACCGGGGGTTGTTCGCGGCGTTCTTCTGGTCGATGGAGATCGCCGGGGAGAGCCCCTCGACGGACTCCACCTGTGGTTTGTCCATCTGCCCGAGGAAGTTGCGCGCGTACGCCGAGAGGCTCTCGATATACCGGCGCTGCCCTTCGGCGTAGATCGTTTCGAACGCGAGCGACGACTTCCCGGATCCGGACAGCCCCGTGACGACGTTCAGCGACTCGCGGGGAAGCTCCACGTCGAGGTCCGTGAGGTTGTGTTCTTCGGCGCCACGGACCTCGATGTACTCTTCGCTCATTGGGAGAGCACAGGGGACCGACCACGGAAGGTCTATCGGTCCCAGCGAACGCAGGGAAGGCTTTTCAGTGGGCCGAAACAGCACACGACATGGCCGACTACGACATTGCCGCCGTCGACCTCGACGGCGACAGCTTCGAGGTCAGGCAGGCGCTCGTGCGGAACAAGTACGACGTCCGGGACGCCGACGGCGAGGTGGTGCTGAAGGCGAAACAGAAGCTGTTCAAGCTCAAAGAGCAGTTCCCGTTTGTCACCGACGACGGTGACCCGGCGTTCACCGTGGCGGCGGGGGGCATACTCGACATCGGCGGCACGTACACCATCGTCGACGACACCACCGGCGAGGACGTGGTGGTGCTCGATGAGGACTACTCGCTGTTCGCGGAGAACTGGACGATCCGGGACCCCGACACCGGCGACGCGCTTGCCACCATCGAGTCACGGAGCACGGTGCTGTCGGCGCTCCGCCACCTCATCGGCGTGGTGAACCTCGTGCCGAACAAATACGACATCTACGACCCCGAGGGGCGGGCGGTCGGCGCCATCGAGGGGCAGTTCTCGGTGAAGGACACGTACACGGTCACCATCGACGACGCGCGCACCATCCCCAAGGAGGGTGTCGTGGCCGCTGCCTGCGTGATCGACGCGCTCGAAAACCAGTGAGTGCCCGGCAGCGAGCACGGGGTTCTTCAGCGAGTGCGGGCAAACACCGAGGCGATGCCATCGGAGTCGCGCTCGCTGCTCGCACGGTCGCTGCCCGTGGTCGGCGTCGCCTACCTCGTGTTCCTCGCGATGCAGCCGCCGCCTGGTCGGTGGGTGGGGCTGGCGTGTCTGGCCGTCGTCGCGCCGTTCGCCGCCGGCTGGGCGCTGGGGCGGTTCGCCGGCGTCGGCCCGTGGAGCCAGCGGGGCGAGTAGCGGCCGGTTCGGCGGCTACACGTGCTCGGGCAGCCAGCCGCCGTCGACGTTGACGTTCTCGCCGGAGACGTAGCCGCTGTCGGCGTCGCAGAAGAACCGGACGACGCTCGCGATGTCCTCGACGGTCGCCCACCGGCCACGTGGTGCGTCGGCGGGGAACTCGTCGGAGTTCTGGACGACGTACGGCGAGACGGCGTTGGCGGTGATGCCGTCGTCTTGGGTGTCGGCGGCGAGCATGCGGGTGAACATCAACAGCCCCTGTTTGGCCGCGAAGTACGGGAAGTTCGTGGGGTTGACCAGTCCCTTCTCGGCGGACGCGTAGCCGACGTTGACGATGCGACCCCACGACCGGGCGCGCATCCCCGGGAGCGCGCGCTTGGCGGTGAGGAAGGGCGCGGTGAGGTTGGTGTCGAGGACGGTGTGCCAGGTGTCGGCGTCGATCTCCGTCCAGTGTGTGGGCGCGAACGCGCCGACGTTGTTCACGAGCACGTCGACGGGACCGAGGTCGGCTTCGACCGTGTCGAAGATGTGGTCGACGGCGTCGGGACTGGTGACATCGCCGCGGACCGTCGTGACTGCCGGTGCGCCGAGCGCCCGGGCTTCGGCGGCGGCCTCGTCGGCGGCGTCGGCGCTGGTGTGGTAATGGATGGCGACGGCGGCACCGCAGTCGGCAAGCGAGAGCGCGAGGCCGCGGCCGAGCCCGCGGGCGCTCCCGGTGACGAGCACAGTCCGGCCGGCGAGGTCGGGGGCGTGCATGTGCGCACCTGCGGGCGGCGGGCATATGCTTATGCTGGTCGCGGGCCACGACCGCGTATGATGCGTGTTCGGCGGCGGACGGGCGGTGGTCGCGGTCCCGGACCGAGGTGGCGATGATGGAGGCGTCGGTCGGCGACGGGATGGGAGGGCTGTTGGAGGTTACACTGGACGCCGAGGAGGCGGTGTTGGCCGCTGCGGGCGCGCTCGTGGATCACACGGGGGACGTGCGCATCGACCGGTCGCGGGCGGGGGCGATGCGGTCGGTCGCCAACACTGCCCGCGAGCGCGAGGTGACGCCGGTCCGGGTGCGCGCGGTCGGTGGCGGGGCAGTGGTGCGGTTCGCACCTGACTACCCGGGGGAGATCGCGGCCTGTGAGTTGGGCGCTGCCGGGGGGCGGGTGTCGGTGGCGTGGGACGGGTTCGTTGCGGCGCCGGTCGGCGTCAGCGTGGGTGCGCGCAGCATCGGGAACGCGCCGACGCGGGGCATGGGGCTGTTGATGACGCAGTTCACGGGCGAACGAACGGTGTACGTCGCCGGACGAGGGCGCGTGGAACGGGTGGCACTGGCCGAGGGGGACAGCCGCGTGGTCGCGGCCGCGAACGTCGTGGCGTTCGAGGACCGCGTGCGCGTGGCTGTCGAGCGCGTGTCCGCGATGGAGGACGCGGCGTCGGTGGGGCGGTTCCACGGGCCGGGCACGGTGTGGGTTGCGACCCGGTGAGCGGGCGGACACGATCCTGCGTGAAAACTGAGTGGTTAAGTGGTCGGAACCCGCCGCTACACGTGAATGCACTACGCGGGCGTCGACCTCGGGGCGACGAACGTACGTGGGGCGGTCAGTGACGAATCCGGACGCATCGTCGGCGTCGACCGGCGGAAGACGCCCAGCGGCCCGACCGGGATCGCGGTCACGGAGACCGTGCTGGCAGTGATGCGCGCGGCGGCCGCGGACGCCGGCGTCGCGCCGACGGCGATCGAGGCCGCGGGCATCGGCAGCATCGGCCCCCTGGATCTCGCGAACGGTGCCATCGACTCCCCGGCGAACATGCCGGCGTCGGTGGAGACGATCCCGCTGGTCGGCCCGCTGGCGAACCTGCTGGGGGTCGACACGGAACGCGTGTTCCTGCACAACGACACGGTCGCCGGCGTCATCGGGGAGCGGTTCTACGCCGACCGCACGCCGGACGACATGGCGTATCTCACGATCTCCTCGGGGATCGGCGCGGGGGTCGCCGTCGACGGAACCGTGATCGGGGGGTGGGACGGCAACGCCGGCGAGCTCGGGCATATGGTGGTGGACCCGCGCGGCCGGCGGACGTGTGGGTGTGGCCGGGACGGCCACTGGGAGGCGTACTGCTCGGGGAACAACATCCCCGAGTACGCGCGCCTGTTGGCCGACGACGCCGACGGCGTGGAGACGGCACTGCCCCTGGACAGCGGGGGGTTCACCGCCAAAGACGTCTTCGAGTGTGCGGCCGACGGCGACACGTTTGCCGCCCACGTCGTCGAGCAACTCGGGGTGTGGAACGGGATCGGCGTGACGAACCTCGTCCAGGCGTACGCTCCGCTGGTGGTGTACGTCGGCGGGGCGGTCGCGCTGCACAACCCCGAGCAGGTGCTTGGGCCGATCCGAGATTACATCCAGGAGCGCGTGTTCAGCAACGTCCCGGAGATCCGGCTGACGACGCTGGGCGACGACGTGGTGCTGAAGGGCGCGATCGCGTCGGCGCTCACGGGCGGGACCGGTGACAGCACTCACGCGCCGTGAGCGCGCGGTCTACCGGCGGGTGGCGTGAAAGAGCAGTAACCGAAGGTATACCATGCATCGAGCGTGTATCCGCGGGTATGAGCGAGACAGCGGCCGCGGGAGACCTCCACGAGCGCGTCGAAACCTGGCTCGTCGGTCAGATGCCGATCATCAGGAGCCACGGGGGGACCAGCGCCGTCAGGAAGGCCGACGCGACGGCCGGCGAAGTCGTCGTCGAGTTGGGCGGCGCGTGTTCCGGGTGTGGGATCAGCCCGCGGACGGCACAACGGATCAAGACCGACCTCGCGGCGGAGTTCGACGAGGTCGACGATGTCGTCGTGCGGTTCACCGACGGCGACGGCGGCGGCTGGGGCGGCGATCAGGCGGAGAGCTTCATGGGGATCGACCGCAACGAGGGCGGCCGCGGCGGTCGCGGCGAGGGCAGTCCCAGCTCCGACGCACACTTCTAAGGAGCGTGTTACTCAGCCACGGCTGACTGCACGCGCTCGGCGACCGACAGCGCGTTTTCCGCGAGTTCCTCGGAGACCAGGCCGTCGGCAACGCAGTCCTGCAGTTCCTCGCGGTCGACGATCTCGACGGTGCCGTCGGCGTGTTTGATCACGTCCACGTGCAGGTCGACGTATCGGACGGCGTCCGGGAACACTTCCACGGGCGTGCAGACGTTGAGATACGTCCCCTTGCGTTCGCCGTCCTCGCTGCGGTAGACAGTCGGATACCACCAGTTGCCCTCGGTGAACCGGGTCGTGGCGGTGTCGCCTGCCTCGCGGGCGACACCCAGGGCGTCGTACGTGCCGCCGCCAGTCATCTCGCGCTCGACGGTGATGCGGGCGTTCTCCGCGGACCGATCGGTGACTTCGCCGCGGCCAAGCGAGATGAGCGCGCCGTCGGGTTTGCCGTGCTGGATCTCGATCGACGCGCCGACGCTGGGGCCGAACTGGTCCGTGACCGCGCCGAACGGGAACTCGTCGACGGACGCCCCCAGCGCCTCCGCGAAGTCGACGGCGTCGCTGGCGGCGTCGCTGCCGGCTTTGATGCGGTGGTGGCCCGGCATCGTCGCTGCCACCGTGCGGCGGTGGTCGTCGAGCGCACACCGGGTTTCGCGGCCGAACCACGCCCACAGCGTGGTGTCCGGAGCGGCCACGAGGCCGGGGGTATCGCCCCCGTCTGCGTCGGCGAGTGCGGCCTCCAGCCGGTCTGCTCGGGCGGCTAGCGTGTCGAGGGCGGTCCCGCGGGCGTCGAGGCTCGCGTCGGCGCCGTCGTACTCCCAGTAGACACCCCAGTTGTCGGGGATATCGGGGTCGAGGAGTTCCGTCGCGCGGGCGAGCTCGGCGCGGTCGGTGGCGGCACCGGCGACGAGCGCGTCGACGCCGCGGTCGAGGCTCGCGAGCGCGCCCGAAACGGTGATCGTGGCCGTGGCCGTGGGGCGGTCGTCGTGCCAGGGCGGGGCTGGATCACGGATGGCGACCCGGAGGGTGTCGCCGTCGGTGACGTGGTCGTCGACGGCGCCGAACGGGAGGTAGGCCTCGCGGTCGTCGCCGAGGTCGAGGATCGCGCCGCCGCCGACGGTGTGGTCGACGGCGGCGTCGAAGACCGCGCCGCGAGGGACGGGATCGGGCCAGACGAAGGTGTCTCGGGGGAGGTCGGCGACGACGGCGCGGACGGCACGTGCGTGGTCGTCACCGTGGGCGGTGATGCCGACGCCCTGGCGGTCGGGCGTCATCCGGATGTCGGCGTGGGGTTCGGCGGCACCGAGGTCGGCGTCCGGGAACCGTGCCCGGATGGGCGGGGATGCGGCGACGACGTCGAGGCCCGCGTTCCGGAGCAACTGCGTGAGCGCGGTGGCGTAGATGCCGCGGACGCGAACCCGGGTCATTGGACGTGCGAGTGGGCGGCGGTGGTGGGCTGGTGGCGCTGCATACGCGGTGGTTGCGCCCGTACCGGTATCAGGGTTTCAGTCGTCGGCGGGCTGTGCGGGGGTCGTGTCGGACTGGTCGCTGTCGGTTGGGGTGGTGTACAACAGGCCGCGGCTGTGACTGTATGACATGGTTGTGGCGTCGATTTGGTAGCACACAAAACCTATCGTCGAGGCAAGTACTGACACACGTCGGGTCGGAAGGAACGATGAAGGACGTGGATGCGAAAGACGGGACACATGACCGCTGACCAGGACCCGGTGCAGCGGGCTGCCGACGACGACATGGACCTCTACGATGTCGTCACGTGGGAGCCCCGTAGTCGGCTCGACTACGCGGCCACGTGGCTCTACAACGCTCTCGGGACGGGGCTTCGCCCCGGGGTGTTGGTTGTCGCGGCGCTCATCATCGTCGCGCAGTTCGCCACCGCGACGGGGCTGGTGTTCTTCGACCGGCCCGTCGTCGGGGCCTACGTGTTGCTCTCGGTGGCGCCCGCGCTGGCCGTCGCCGGCTACATCTGGCTGGCCGACGCGACCGGCCAAGAGCCGATCGAGTTGCTCGTCGCCACGTTCGTGTTCGGGTTCCTGTTCGCGGGCTTTGCGGCCGCCATCAACGCGATGTCCTCGGTCGTGCTGTTCGGGTCGAGCGACCCCATGACGGGGAGCACGGCCGTGGCCACGTCCGCGCTGTTTTATTTCCTGGTCGTCGGCCCCGTCGAGGAGATCGTGAAGTGGCTGGCGGTGCGGCTGTACGTCTTCCGCAGCGACGAGTTCGACACCGTCGTCGACGGCGCGGTCTACGGTGCGATGGCGGGCCTGGGGTTCGCCACCGTCGAGAACGCGATCTACATCCTGCGGGAGGTCATGTCGGTCATGCAGACCGCGGGCGGCCAGCAGGCCACGGAGGTGGCGTTCCAGGTGGCGGCGCTGCGAACGCTCGCCGGCCCCGGCCACGTGATCTACTCGGCGTTCGCGGGCTACTACCTCGGCCTCGCGAAGTTCAACCCCGACGACGCCGGTCCCATCGTCGTGAAGGGGTTGGTGACCGCGACGCTCATTCACGCGACGTACAACACGGCGGTCACCAACCTCAAGCCGGTCGCGGAGTTCGTCGGGGTCGCCCAAGGGGTCGCGTTCCTGGTGTTCGTCATCGCCTACGACGGCGTCTTCCTGGCGGTCCTCGGCAAGAAGCTCCGGGCCTACCGGGCGGCGTACAACCACACCGGGGCGTCGGCGGTCGCGGCGCACGCCGCAACCTGGGACGGCGACGCGCTCGAGCCGGCGGTGCGGCGGATCGCGGACGACGGTGTGGGCGTCGACCCCGAGGATTACTCGGCTGCGTCCAGCGCGCCGCCGGCCGAGTCCACGGAGGAGTCGTAGCTGGCCATCCGCTCGACGTACTTCGCGAGCACGTCGACCTCGACGTTCACGCGATCGCCGGGGCTGCGCTCGGACAGCGACGTGAGTTCGTAGGTCGTCGGGATGACGGCGACGGAGAACGTGCCGGCTTCGTCGTCGATGTCGGCGACAGTGAGACTGATGCCGTCGAGCGCGATCGAGCCCTTCGGCGCGACGTACTGGGCGTGGCCGTCGGGGAGCGCGAACGTGAACGTCCAGTCCTCGCCGACCTGCTCGATGTCGACGACCTCGGTGGTGGTGTCGACGTGTCCCTGCACGACGTGGCCGTCGAGGCGGCCGTCGGCGGGCAGCGCGCGCTCCAGGTTCACGCGGTCGCCCGACGACACGGCGCTCAGCGTTGTCTTCGACAGCGTCTCGGCGGCGGTGAACACCGAAAACCAGTCCTCGCCCCAGTCTTCGACGGTGAGACAGACGCCGCCGACGCTGATGCTCTCGCCGTGGCTGAACGCGCCGAAACCCGTGACTGCGATGCGGAGGCGGCGACCGTCGTCGTCGTCGACGACACGCTCGACGGTGCCTGTCTCCTCGATGATTCCCGTGAACACGCTTCCAGATTCGGGACGCATCACGAAAACGTACCGGTTCGTGGCGACGACAACTGTTTTTCGCCTGCGCACGCACAACCACCCTGTGAAGCTGCTCGATGCGGTCAGCCTCGGCGTCGCGGTCGCGTTCGCAGCGCCAGCCGGGATGCTGGGCGTCGAAACACTGCTCGCCGGGGACCACACCGGCTGGGTCTTCCTCGGGTTCGCTGCCGCCATCCTGGCGTGCGACCGCTACGTCTACACGCCCACCGAGATCCCGGCGCTCATCGCGCAGAGCGCTGCCACGGTGGTTGCCAACCCACCCGACAACGACGACGCTCAGTAATCGGCTTTGGGCACGACCGAGCGCGGGAACGACCCGACGCGCTCGGCGCCGTCCGCGCCGACGACAGCGATGTCCGACACGCCGACCGTGCGCCCGTCGTCGGTCACGCCCGCCGACACGGACACGACCGCGCCCTCGGCGAGCGTCGCCTCCCCGGTCGGCGCTTCCCGGCGCTCCAGGCCGACCCCGTGAACGTCGACGGTGGTCTCCTCGGGCGGGAACCCCAGCGACGCCAGCTCGGCGGTCGCCTCCTCACCGGCGCGCTCGGCGGTCGTCTCCCCCGCCTCGATGACGTCGATGGCGGCGTCCACGCCGTACTCACAGCCCAGCGTGGCGCGGCGATCCCAGCCGCCGTCCGCGCCCGCGACGAACGTCCGGCGGACGGGCGCGTGGTATCCGTCGACGACGGCAGTGGCCGTGACACGCAGCGGCGTGTCCGGCTCCGCCGACGCCGGCCGCACGGTCGTCGCCGGCACCGCGCCGTCGTCAGCGATCCCGGCGTTGGCCGCACGACGCACGGCCTCGGGCGTCCCGAGGTCGTCCGCAACACCGTCGGCGAGCAAGCCGCCGGCGGCCCCAAGGCCGGCCTCGGCGGCGGCGACCGCCTCCCGCAAGGTCTTCTGCTCGGCGGGCGTCTTGCTGCGGCGGGCGTGCTTGTGGACGACCGTCGACGACACGTCGATGCCCGCCTCTTCGAGGTACAACGCGGCGTCGTGGGGCAGCATGCGGGGCGCAAGCACTGCGTCCGACGCCAACCCCGGCAGCCGCCTGGCGGGCACCGAATGCGGATCCAGGACGGTGACCTCGGCCGGAACCCCGGACGCCCCAGGGAGGCTGCGCTCGGGCACCACTGCGACCCGGCCGCCGTACACGACGGCCGCGCGACACGGCAGCTGTGTGCCGGCGAGATACGACACCACCGGATCACCCGGCGGGCCGACGTGGACGAACGCGTCGGCGTCGGCGTCCGCCAGCGCGGTGGCGAAAGGTGGAGCGCGCATTCTGGTTACGGGATCTGCACCGGCGTATCGGCGTCCAGCGCGTCCGCAAGCGTCTGTCCGGTCCGCTCGCCGTACAGCAACACGTCGATGGGGAGCGTCGGCGCGCCGCCGACGAGGTCCTGCAACAGTACCAAGCGCTCGCGGGCACGGCTCATCCCCACGTAGAAGACGCGGCGCTCGTTGTCAGTCAGGATCGGCACCGGGCTGGTTTTGCTCGTGAACTCCACGTCGTCGGGCACCGTCTCGGGGTCGGCGGTCGCCGCCATCTGCTCGACGACCTTCTCCGTGAGATCCGTCGCCAAGAAGACGTGATCGGCCTCGCGGCCCTTCGCGGAGTGGATCGTGCCGACGCGCACCCGATCCGGATCCATGCCACGGTAGTCACCCTCGAAGTAGGCGTCGATGCTGCGGCGCTGGTAGCGCGTGACCTTCCGCAGCATGTCGGCGGCCGCCGACGGCCCGGGAACGAACGGCACGTAGTCCCGGATGAACTCCGCGGGGAACGTCAGCTCCGTGAGATCAGTGCTCTCGCCTTGGGCCTCGTCGATGGCCTCCCGGAGATCGCTGCGGTCGTTGGTGCCGAACGCCGAATCCTGGAGCATATCCATGAGCCGGCGAGCCTCCAGGCCGTTGACGTCGTCGTCGGTCTCCAGGGCTTCGACGGCGTTGATGTACTGTTGGAGGCGGTCGGTCCACATCCGCTGGTCGGTGAGCGCGCGGAACGGGATGCCGTCACCGATGAACTCGTCCACGAAGTCGAACAGCTGGTAGCGCGCCCGGAACAGGATCATCACCGTGTCGTCGTCGGTGGCCTCGACGGTCCGCCGCACGTTCCGCACGAGATCCAGCATCGACGGGCTGTCGATCGCTTCGACGCTGCCGCCCTCCTTGCGGGGTTTCAGGTCTTTCTCCTGGCGGGTGTCGATGTGACTGATCTCCTGTTGGACGATCTCAAGCACTTGGGAGGGGAGCCGATAGGAGTTGGGCAACACCTGGTCGTCGGTGACCGTGGTGTCGAGCAGCAGGCGGGGGTCGGCGCCCTGCCAGGCGTACACCACCTGGTCGTCGTCGCCCGCGATGAGGACGCGATCCATGTGGGGCCGCCACTCCTCGTAGACGTCGTACTGGAGGCTCGTGATGTCCTGGAACTCGTCGATGACGAGGTACTCGACGTTCGGCAGCAGCGAGCGCTGCTCGACGCGTTCGAGCATGTCCGCGAACCCGACGAGTTCGTTCTCGCCTTTGTACGTCCGCCACGCCCGGATCGCCTCGGGGATGTCGTGGCGTTCGTCGCTGGACGGCCACGTCGGCGTGTACTTGTTCCCGACCTGTGCGTTCTCGTCGATCTCCGGGGGGAGGCGGACCTCCTCGTCGTCCCAGCGGAAGGGAACGTCGTACCACTCCGAGACGTCCCGGCTGGTTCGCTGGAGCCACTGTGAGGTGGCGATGACCTTGTTCCCCAGCGTCGTCGAGCGCGCCGTCCGGCGCGACCCGGAGGCGTACTCGTCCTCGAAGGAGATGCCGTACTCCTCACAGAACGCCTCCTTGTCGCTCTCGCCGACGACGTCCCCACGGGACAACCCGAGGAGTTCGTAGGCTTTGGCGTGCATCGTGGCGACGTTCCCCCGCAGGGATCGCGGGTTCATGTCGAGTCGCTCGGCGAGTCGTTCCCGGACCTCGGCGGCTGCAGCGCGCGTGTACGACACGACGAGGATGTCTCGAACCGAGACGTCGTCCTCGCTGAGGATTTCCTCGACGTGGTCGAGGAGCGCGGTCGTTTTCCCGCTCCCCGGACCACCGAACAGCCGCGTGACTTCCGGCTCCGAGTCCGTCATTGCAGCACTAGAGGAGCTAATGGTGTATAAACCGATTGAAATTCTGCCACTCCGAACCGGGCGTCAAACCCACCCGGTTTCGTCGGCCGCCGGAGCGGCCACACACGGGGGTGGGCGGCGCGCGCAGCGGCGTACGATGCTCCCGACAGAACCGCAAGGCGATGGTCGCGGGTCGGTGCGCGTGACCGGCGTTAGTTCGGTCCCCAGCCACAGACTGTGCAGGTTCGTGCGTCTACGTCGTGGAGCCCACCACACTCCGGACACTGCTTTTTGTTGTAGCTCTCGTCCCACGTCCGGGTGTCGTGGCCGCGGTCTTCGAGGAACTCGTCCAGCAGGGAGTCGTCCGAAGTCTGTGCGCTCGACATGCATGCCATGGTACACCGCGCCATCACTTCAAGCTACTGCAAGGTGTCAGGTAGTACCACACACAGGAGTCGCGTCCACGACACCGCCGCCGGCTGGTGGACCGGTCAGGCCTTCACCAGCACTTTGATCGCCTCCCGGTCGTCCATGGCCGCGTACCCCTCCGGGACACCGTCGAGGTCGACGGTCTTCGTGAAGATCGGCGACGGATCAAGCGTCCCCTGCAGCACGTCGGCCATCAGCTCCTCGGCGTACGCCCGAACCGGCGCGACCCCGCCCCGGATGGTGATGTTGTCCGAGAACATGGTGAACACGTCCAGCCCGCCGTCCTCGACGCCGTAGGGCACGCCGACGTAACCGACGGTGCCGCCGGGCCGCGCGATGGCGATGGCGGAGTCCATCGCGGACGCCGCGCCCACGCACTCCATGACGTGGTTCGCGCCGCCGTGCGTGAGGTCTCGCGCTCGCTCGATTGCGTCGTCGCCGCGCGCCGAGATCGTGTCCGTCGCGCCGAACTCCGCGGCGAGTTCGAGGCGGTCCTCGTGGTGGCCCATCGCGATGATGCGCTCGGCACCGAGGCGCTGGGCGGCGAGCACGCCACACAGCCCGACCGCGCCGTCGCCGACGACGACGACCGTGTCACCCTCGCCGACGCCCGCGCTGACGGCGGCGTGGTGGCCGGTGCCCATCACGTCGGTCAGCGGCAGCAGCGATTCGAGTACGTCCTCGTCGTCGGCGTAGCGGTCCGGCACCCGAACGAGCGTGCCGTCCGCGAACGGACACTTGACGTACTCGCCCTGGCCCCCGCCGTTGGCCTCGCTGCCCCAGGACTCGTCTTCCACACAGGACGTGTACAAACCCTGCCGGCAGAACTCACACTCCCCACAGGAGATCGCGAACGGTGCGATGACGCGGTCCCCGGGCGCGACCGAGGTCACGTCGTCGCCGACTTCCTCGACGATGCCCATGGGCTCGTGGCCGACCCGCGACCCCGCCTCGCGGTCGCTGTCCCCCCGATAGAACCAGAGGTCGGAGCCACAGACCGCGGTGTGAGTCACGCGAATCACGGCGTCGTCGGGCGACTCGATGTCGGGTTTCGGTACCTCTTCGACGGCGATCTCGCCGGGTCCCTGATAGACGGCTGCGCGCATACTCGTCCCGACGGTGGGCAGCCAGATAAACGGCTGCCCCTCACAGTGTGGGCTGCCGGGCTGCCCACTCCTCGCGCAGCACCCCAAAGGTGACCATATCGTAGTAGTCGCCGCGATAAAATAACTACCGGCTGTTCGCACCGCCTGACGCGGCGTCAGAGGTCGTACAGCTCGCCGTACTTCTCGTGGACGTGATCGAGGAAGTAGTCGGCCGTGAACGCCTCACCGGTGGCTTCACGAACCAGGTCGGGCGTGGTGTAGCGGGCGCCGTGCTGGTGGACGTTGGATTCCAGCCAGTCACCGACGACATCGAAGTCGCCCTCGCGGACGCGTTCGTCGACGGGGCCGATGTCGGCCTCCAGCGCGGCGAATATCTGGGCGGCGAGCACGCTGCCCAGCGAGTACGTCGGGAAGTAACCGATCGACCCCTGGCTCCAGTGGATGTCCTGCAGACAGCCCTCGGCGTCGGTCTCGGGGCGGACGCCCAGGTACTCCTCGTACTTGTCGTTCCAGGCCTCGGGCACGTCCGCGACGTCGAGATCGCCCTCGATGAGTTCGCGCTCGATCTCGAAGCGCACCACGATATGCATGTGGTAGGTGAGTTCGTCCGCCTCGACGCGGATGAGGTTGTCCTCGAAGATCTCGTTGGCGGCCTCGAAGGCCGCCCGTGGGGTGGCGTCCTCGACCTGCGGGAACTGGGTTTTCATCTCGGGCAGGAACGCCTCCCAGAACGCCGGCGAGCGGCCGATGTGGTTCTCCCAGAGCCGGCTCTGTGACTCGTGGACGGTCAGGTCGCGTGATTCGCCGAGGGGGGTACCGTACTCCGCTCGGGGGAGCCCGAGCGTGTAGCGGGCGTGGCCGAACTCGTGGATGGTCGACAGCAGGGCGTCGACGGGTTTCTCGGGGTCGAAGCGGGTGGTGACGCGGGCGTCGAAGGGGGTGCCCGAGGAGAACGGATGGGGGGCGGTGTCGATCCGGCCGTGCTCCCAGTCGTAGCCGAGCGTGTCGAGCACGTCACGGGCGAGGTCCTCCTGGGTGTCCACGTCGAACTGGCTGCCCGCGAACGGGTCCGCGAGGGTCACGTCGCTGTCGCGGATGTCCGCGATGAGCGGGACGAGTTCGTCCCGGAGGCGTTCGAGCACGCGTTCTGCGGTGTCGAGGTCGAGATAGGGCTCGTAGTCGGCGAACAGGACCTCGTAGGCGTCTGCGTCGGGGTCGATGTGGGTGGCGTACTCCCGTTTGAGGTCGATGAGGTCCTCCAGGACCGGCGCGAAGATCGAGAAGTCGTCTTCCTCGCGGGCCTGCTTCCACTTGGGGTGGGCCTCGGAGGTCTTCTCCGAGAGGTCGGCGATCAGGTCGCTGGGGACGCGGGCGGCGCGTTCGTGCTCGCGGCGGATCTCGCGGACGACCGCCGCCTGTTCGTCCGTGAGGTCGGCGTCGGCGAGGTCGTCGAGCCAATCGGCGACCTGCTGGTCGGTCAGCAGGTCGTGTCTGACCGTCGACACCGCTGATTTCTGCGTCGAACGGGCGGGCGTGCCACCCTCGGGCATCATGACCTCTTGATCCCAGCTGAGGATGCCGGCCGCACCGCCGAGGCCGGTGATGGTTTCGTAGTGATCGAGGAGGGCGTCGTAGGCGTCCGGAGACTGTGTGGCGTGTGCCATGTGTGTGCATCGACACCGGGGTACTATCAGCGTTCGTGTCGCGGAACGCAGTGGGATCGCGAGGGTACGGGGTGCCGCAGTGTGTCATCGAAATTCATGTGCATGTTAACATACACCATACAACTTTTACGTCCGGCGCGCCTACCAGAAATCGGCGCCACCGTAGACCGGCGCCAGTCGAATCCATCCCGCACCCCCACGGCGCGCACGCCATCCCACGCTTGCGGTCACGCTCGGGGGCGCTGTCAGTGGCACCGTCCATCACACCGGACTTGTCGGGGACCTGGGCACGTCCCATCTCACTGCTTGCCACCCCACAGCGGCCGCGCTCGGCGGTGGCCTGCCGGGCAGCGGGGTGATCTCGCCGGTCGCGGCCAAACACCCTTATCCGTGCGCCGAGACTACGGACAGTGAAATGAACGTCGTTCCGGACACGAGCGTCGTCGTCGACGGCCGCATCTCGCGGGGCGTCGAGGACGGGACCTACGAAGGCGCGACAGTGTATGTGCCCGAAGCGGTCGTGGGCGAAGTCGAGGCACAAGCCAACGGCGGCCGGCAGACCGGGTGGGACGCCCTCGAAGAACTCCAGCGGCTCGTCGAACTCGCCGACGACGGAGCGATCACCGTCGAGTACGTCGGCGAGCGCGCCGACGAAGACGACATCAAGCGCGCGGCGGCGGGCGCCATCGACGCCATCATCCGCGACGTGGCGGCCGCCCACGACGCGACGTTCGTCACCAGCGACATCGTGCAAGCGGAGGTCGCGGAAGGCAAGGGCATCGACGTGGAGTTCCTCGAACCCCTGGAACCGGATTTCGAGGCGCTCGCCATCGAGGAGTACCTCGACGAGGACACGATGAGCCTCCACCTGAAAGCGGGGATGGTGCCGAAGGCCAAGCGCGGTGACGTGGGTGAAATCGAATACCAGGCCATCGGCGAGGACGCCCTCGACGAATCGCTCGTGCGGGAGTACGCCACGGAGATCGTCTCAACCGCGAAGCGCGCCGACGACGCCTTCATCGAGCTCTCGGAGGACGGCATGACCATCGCGCAAGTGCGGGATCTGCGCATCGCCATCTCGGAGCCGCCGTTCAGCGAGCGCGTCGAGATCACCGCCGTGCGGCCGATCGTGAAGACGACGATGGACGACTACACGCAGGCCGACGCCCTCCGTGAGCGCCTGCTCGAACGCGACCGTGGCGTGCTCATCGCGGGCGCACCCGGCGCGGGGAAATCCACGTTCGCGCAGGCGGTCGCGGAGTTCCTCGCTGACGCCGGCAACGTCGTGAAGACCATGGAGAAACCGCGGGACCTCCAACTCGACGAGGAGGTCACGCAGTACACGGCGCTGAGTGGGTCCATGGAGAAGACCGCCGACTCCCTGTTGATGGTGCGGCCGGATTACACCATCTACGACGAAGTCCGGAAGACCGACGACTTCGAGGTGTTCTCGGACATGCGGCTGGCTGGCGTCGGGATGGTCGGCGTGGTCCACGCCACCCGCCCCATCGACGCCCTCCAGCGGCTCGTCGGGCGCGTCGAGCTGGGCATGATCCCCCAGATCGTGGACACCGTCGTCTACATCGAGGCCGGCAACGTCGAGACCGTCTACGACGTGACCACGGAGGTGAAGGTGCCGGAGGGACTGATGGAAGAGGACCTCGCGCGCCCGGTCATCCAGGTGCGGGACTTCGAGACGAACGTGCCGGCGTACGAGCTGTACACGTTCAACCGCCAGGTCGTGACCGTGCCACTCGACGGCGAAAGCGGCGGTGCCGGGGAGTCCGGCGTGGACAAGCTCGCAAAGCAGGAGGTCGAACGGGAGATCCAGGCCGCCACCCGGGACCGCGTGGCGGTCGACATTCGGGGGCCAAACGACGCGGTCGTCTACGTCTCCGACGACGACATCAGCCACGTCATCGGGAAGGGCGGGGGCCGCATCGCGGACATCGAGAACCGGCTTGGCATCGACATCGACGTGCGCACGCTCGACGAGCGCCCCACGGAGTCGGCAGCCGACCCCGACAGCGACACCGACGACGCGCAGGCGGGGGAGATCGTGACCCCGGAGATCACGAGTCGACACATCATCGTCCCGATGGGCGACGACCGCGCCGGTGAGACCGTCGAAGTGCAGGCCGACGGCGAGTACTTGTTCACGGCGACGGTGGGCCGAGGCGGCGACATCAAGGTGTCTCGTGGCTCGACCATCGCCGAGGAGTTAGAGCGCGCCATCGACACCGAGCGGATGATCACGGTCGTGCCGAACGCGTAGCGTCGACCAGCAGTGACGCCGCGTGTGGGGCGTCAGAACGGAGTTCTCAGGCTGCTTCGGCGTCCGCGTCGGCGTCCTCCGGGGCAGCGTCCGGAGTGAGATCATACAGACTCTGGCGAGCGTCGGCGAAGTAGATGTCTTCGTCGACGGCGTCACGGTCTTCGAGCCGTTCGAGCGCGTACCGGACGGTGCGCGCCGAGAGCATTGTTTCCTCGACGATGCGTTTCTGTGTGAGTGGGCCGTCGTATTCGAGGACCTTGAAGACGAGTTTGGCGCTCGGTGGGAGGTCTTCGAGTACGCTGTCGTCTGCAGCCATCATTACGATTCGAAACACTCCACGCGCTTAAAGCACCGGGAAGTCGTCTCACGGGAACTGTTCACGTGACCTGTCGGTGGGGCGTCATCCGGCAAGCGAACTGCTTTTGAGCGCGGCCACCACACACCACCGTATGGCAGAGAACCTGGACCCGACGGCCGCTCATCGGCGAAGCCTGACGGTCACGACCATCGCCACGCTCGGCGGGGTGGTGGCGGCGTTCGTGTCGGAGGTGGCCGTCTCCGACCCGACCAGCCGCATGGGCTTGCTCGTGTTGCTCGGGCTGGTTATCGTCGAGCTTGGTCTCATGCGGGCGTTCGGCGTCGACATCGGAGAGTTCTCCGCGAAAGACTACTTCTACGTCGCGTTCATGACGTTCGCGCTGTGGTTCGTCACGTGGGGCGTGCTCCTGACCGCCGGCGTGAGCCTGTAACGATGGCGGACGACAGCATCGCGGTCGTCGACCTGGATCGGTGTCAACCGGACCGGTGTAACTACGAGTGTTCGAACTACTGCCCGCCGAACCGCACCGGCAAGGAGTGCATCACGCTCCGCGGCGAGGACGCCGGGGACGGCGACCCCGACCAAGTCCACATCAGCGAGGAGATCTGTCTCGGGGAGTCCTGTGGCATCTGCGTCGAGAAATGTCCGTTCGACGCCATCGAGATCATCAACCTCCCCCAGGAGCTCGACGACCAGCCGACCCACCGCTACGGGGAGAACTCCTTCTCGCTGTACGGGCTGCCGGTGCCGGAGTCCGGGAAGGTCACCGGCCTGCTTGGCCCCAACGGCATCGGGAAGTCGACGGCCGTCGACTTGCTCGCCGGGGAAGTGACGCCGAACCTCGGCCGCCACGAGTCGCCGCCCGACTGGGACGAGGTCGTCGACGAATACCGCGGGACCGAGCTCCAGGACTACCTGGCGGCCGTCCGGGACGGCGACGTCGACGTCGCGAAAAAGCCCCAGTACGTCGACGAGATCCCCGCACAGTTCGACGGCAACACCCGCCAGCTGTTGGAGGCGACCGACGAGCGCGGCGTGCTCGATGACCTCGTCGACCGGCTGTCGATCCGGCCGGTGATGGATCAGGCGATCGATTCGCTGTCGGGCGGGGAGCTCCAGCGCGTCGCGCTCGCCGCGACGCTCGCGCGGGACGCCGATTTCTACTTCGTGGACGAGCTGACGCCGTACCTGGACATCGGCCAGCGCGTCACCGCGGCGCGCCTCGTGCGGGAGCTCGCCGAAGACGCCGACAAGGCCGTGCTCGTCGTCGAGCACGACCTCGCGGTCCTGGACATGCTGGCGGACTCCATTCACGTCGCGTACGGTGAGCCGTCCGTCTACGGCGTCGTGACGCCGCCGAAAAGCGTCCGCAACGGCATCAACGAGTACCTCCGCGGATACCTCGAAAACGAGAACATGCGCGTGCGCCCGGAGGCCATCGAGTTCGAGGAGCACGCCCCCCGGTCGGCCAGCCGCCGGGACACGCTCGTGTCGTATCCCGACATGACGAAGTCCTACGGTGACGGCGAGTTCACGCTGTCCGTCGAGGGCGGCGACATCAACCGCAACGAGGTGCTGGGCGTCGTCGGACCGAACGGCATCGGGAAGTCGACGTTCGCGCAGTTGCTCGCGGGCGGCCTGGAGCCGTCGAGCGTCGGCGGCGAGGCGGGCGCGGCCCTCGACGTGGGGCTGGACATCGCGTACAAGCCCCAGTACGTGGAGGCCGACCAGCAGATGCGCGTCGACGCGTTCCTCTCGTCGGTCACGGACGACGTGGGGACGAGCTACTGGCAGACCGAGATCGCGGATCCGCTGCAACTGGATCCGATCATGGAGCAACGCCTGCCGGACCTCTCCGGCGGGGAGCGCCAGCGCGTCGCCATCGCGGCGACCCTCTCGAAGGACGCCGACCTCTATCTGTTGGACGAGCCGAGCGCGCACCTCGACGTCGAGCAGCGCGTGCTCGCGACCCGCGCCATCCGGCGGTTCGCGGAGAACAACGAGAGCACCGTGATGGTGATCGACCACGACATCTACATGATCGATCTGGTGAGCGACCGGCTGATGGTGTTCGACGGCGAGCCCGCCGAACACGGGCAGGCGTCGCCCCCCCAGGCGATGCGCTCGGGGATGAACGAGTTCCTCGCGAACCTCGACGTGACGTTCCGGCGCGACGAGCGCCTCGGCCGCCCGCGCATCAACAAACCCGACAGCCAGCTCGACAAACAGCAGAAACGCGACGGCGAGTACTACTACACGACGTGAATGCGGGCCGGGGCGTGCGAGCCCCGTTCGGGTGACGGCGTCGGTTAAGCGGCCGGTAGGGTTTTGTTGTTTGGCGCCGCTGGCGTTCATATGACCGTGCTCGACCGATAGCCGGGCGTCCGACCCGGCCGCCGCCGGCGGCCGGCGGCTGCCGCGTGCGGGCGTCACGACGGGGACCGGTTGCTGACCCAGCGAGACACCCACGCGTACATGACAGACAGACGGAATTCGACAGCGGTCGTCGCGAAGCGACGAACAGACACCCCCATCGAGACCGACGAGATCCGTGCGCTCTGCGAGGCGGCGGGCGTCGAGGTCGTCGCGGAACGCACGCAGGCGCGGCCCCGCGACCCGACCTACGACCTCGGCGACGGCGCGGTCGCCGACATCGCAGGCCTGGTCGAGCGCCGGAGCGCCGACCTCGTGGTCGTCGACGACCACCTCGACCCGGGGCGCGCGCACAACCTCCAGGAGGCCGTCGGCGCGGAGGTGGTCGACCGCGCGCGCCTCGTGTTGGACATCTTCGGGGAGCGCGCGGAGACCAAGCGCGCCCGGCTGGAAGTCCGGCTCGCCGAACTCCGGTACGAACTCCCGCGAGCGCAAGCCCGCGTCGAGCGCGGCGAGACCCAGGGCCGACAGGGGTTCCGGAGCGGCGGCGAACGTCCGGCCGCACAGCTGAAGGCGGACTACCGCCAGCGCATCACGGACCTTCGAGGGGAACTGGACCAGCTCGACGACGCCGACGACGGCCTCCGCGAGGCCCGCCGGGAGTCGGGCTTCGACCTCGTGGCGCTCGCGGGCTACACGAACGCCGGGAAGTCCACCCTCCTCAGGCGGCTCGCGGACGACCTCGCCGTCGACGAGAACGACGGCCACGGCGACCGCACCGACACGGCAGCCTCCCGCGACCGACTGTTCGAGACGCTGAACACGACGACGCGCCGGGCGACCGTCGGCGAGCGCCGCGTCCTCCTCACGGACACGGTCGGGTTCGTGAACGACCTGCCGCGCTGGCTGCTGTCGTCGTTCCGGACGACGCTCGCGGCCGCCCGGGAGGCCGACGCCGTTCTCCTCGTCGTGGACGCGACCGACGACCGCGAGGGGATTCGCGCGAAGGTGGAAGCGAGTCGCGACGAACTGGCGGACGCCGAGGGGACACTCGTCCCCGTCCTGAACAAGCGGGACGCCGCCACGGACCTCGACGCGAAACGCCGGCTACTCGCCGAGCACGCCGGGCACGCGCCGGTCGTCACGAGCGCGACGGAGGCCGAGGGATTAGACGCGCTCCGGGAGCGCCTGACCGACGCGCTGCCGGACCGCAGGCGCGTCTCGCTGTCGGTGCCCAACACCGATGCCGGCAACGCCTTCGTGTCGTGGTGCCACGACCGGGGGATGGTCCACGAGCCGGACTACGGCGAGCGGATCGCCTTCGGCTTCGAAGCGCGGCCGGAGGTCACCGCGAAGGCCACGGGGCGGGCCGAGCAGTTGAACGAGGACTGACCAGCCCCGAGGGCGGTTAGAAGACGGTGCGCTGGCAGCTCCCACAGAGGTTCTCTTCCTTGCGGTCGACTTCGCGGACGGTGGGCGAGAAGTTCATCGCACACCGGTTGTTGTCGCAGTGTTCGAGGCCGAGCGTGTGGCCGAGTTCGTGGACGACTTCCTTGCGGACGCGGTCGTCGAAGACGTCGCTCGAAGACCGATTGGAGAAGCCACCGTCGCTTGAGGTCTGGAGGCGGTACGTGGAGACGACGCAGCCGCGGCCGTCGAGATACGCCAGCCCGAAGACGTAGTTGCGGCGGCGGTAGAAGAGGTCGTGGGGCGTGATGGCGATGGTTTTGTCGCCGCTGGTGGCCCGGGTCGCGGTGTCGATGAACTCCGCAGCACGGTACTGGCTCCGGGCCTCGTCGTACGCCGCCGTCGGCACGTCCTGTTCGGAGGCAACGACGACCTCGCAGTCGTAGACCGAGCGGAGGCTGGACGATGCCTGCCGTTTGACGTGCGCGGGCACGTCGCCGACGGGGACGATGTCTACCCGCATGGGGTACCGTTAAGCGTGGGATGGCATAAACATCCCGCCGTGACACAGCCACCGACGGTCGCCGCGGTGTTGGCGGCCCACAGCCGCGTTGTGGAGGTCGGGATCGGAGCGCGACCGGACGTCGCGGCGGCGTTGGCGGAGCGCGGGTGTGCGGTGACGGCAACCGACATCGAGGCGTGTACGGTGCCCGAGACGGTCAGGTTCGTGCGTGACGACGTCACGGACCCCGAGCGGGCCGTATACGAGGCTGCCGACGCCGTGTACGCCCTGCGGTGTCCGCCCGAGCTGCAGCGGGCGGTCGTGGACGTTGCCGGGGCGGTCGGCGCGGCGTGTTATCTCACGACGCTGGGTGGTGAGCCGGTCGTTGTGCCGGTGAGCGAGCGACGAACGGTGGCGTCAGGGACGCTGTTCGTGGCGCGGGACGCGTAACTGACTTGCCGGGTGCGCCCGACAGCCGGCGTATGGAGGTTGACGCGGTTGTCCTGGACGTGGATGGGGTGCTCGTGGACGTGGCTGAGTCGTATCGGCGCGCCATCGTGGAAGCCGTCGAGCACGTGTACGGCGACACCATCGAGCGGGCTGACATCCAGCAGTTCAAGGACGCTGGCGGGTTCAACAACGACTGGACGGTGACGGACGCGGCTGCGTTGTGGGTGCTTGCGTCCCGGGAGAACGGCACCATCGGGGGCGTGGGCGCGTTCACGGACGCGATCGCCGAGCACGGCGGCGGGCTGGCGGGCGCAGAGGCGGTCGTAGACGCCAGCCTCGGCCCGGCCGCCGTCGAGCGCGTGCGCGACGCCTGGCAGCCCGAGCGGCTGCGGGACGTCTTCCAGCAGCTGTATCTCGGCACCGAGTACTACCGCCGCTTCGAGGGGGGCGACCCCGACCTGGCCGCGCCGGGGTTCATCCACGACGAGGACCGCTTGCTCGCGCCCGAAACGGGCGACGCGCTGACCGCCGACTGGCCGGTGTGCGTGCTGACCGGGCGGCCCAGCGACGAAGCCGACGTGGCCTTGGACCGCGTTGGCCTGGACATCCCGGGAGAGCGCCGCTTCACGATGGACGACTGGGCGGCTGGCAAACCGAACCCCCGGGCGCTGATCGCGCTCGCCGAGCGCACCGGGGCGGACTCGGTGGTGTTCGTGGGGGACACGCTCGACGACGTGGCGACGGCGCTGAACGCCCGCGAGGCGGACCCCGGCCGCGAGTACCACGCGGTGGGCGTGCTGACCGGCGGGCTGACCGGCGAGGCCGGCCGCCAGAAATACCACACCGCCGGCGCCGACCACGTCCTGGACTCCGTGAACGATCTGCCGGCGCTTCTCGGGCAGTGACACGGGCGGGCGGCTGGCGACCAGCCGTCGAGCCGTGGTGTGAGACGCCCACGCAATCCTTATTCGGGTGCCGGCCGACCGTCGGCGTATGCGAATCGCGTTGCTCGGCGGAACCGGCGACATCGGCGCGGGACTAGCACTGCGGTGGGCCACCGACAGCGACCACGACATCGTGATCGGGTCGCGGGACCCCGAGAAGGCGCGGGAGACGGCGGCAGCGTACGAGGACACGTTGGCCGATCAAGGCGTCGACCGCAAGCTCACGGGGTTCGCCAACGAGATGGCGGCCGACCGCGCGGACGTCGTGGTGGTGGCGGTGCCCGCCTACCACGTCACCGATGTCATGGGCGCTGTCGCGGACAGGCTCGACGCGGACACGCTGGTGATCTCGCCGGCGGTCGGCATCTCCAGCAGCGAGGACGGGCTCCACTACAACCCGCCGTCGGCGGGCAGCGTCACGGCGTTGGTGGCGGACGCCGCACCCGACGGTGTCGACGTGGTGGGTGCGTTCCACAACCTCGCGGCCGACCGGCTCGCGGACCTGGACACCGAACTGGACGCGGACACGCTCGTTGTGGGTGACGACGAGGGCGCGCGAACGCGCGTGGCGGAGCTCGCAGACGACATCACGGGGCTGCGCGCGCTGGACGCCGGGCCGGTGGAGAACGCCGCGGAGGTCGAGTCGCTGACGCCGCTGTTGATCAACCTCGCGCGGTACAACGACGACCTACGCGACGTCGGCGTCACGTTCGAGTGAGGCCACCGTGCGGAGCTTCGCGGTGAGCGCGTCCGCGTCGGCGGCGAGCACGCGCACCATCGCTTCCTTGCCGACAGCGCCGGAGTCGACGACGGCGTCGGGCGCGCTGTCGCGGTCCGCCATGACGCGTTGTGCGGTCCAATCCATCGTGCCGTCGGCGTCCGCGGGCTCGGTGGTGCGGTCGACGCTGACGGTGTCCCAGCGGTCGCCCAGGGCGTCCTCGCGGGCGGCGCTCCACCGGACGTTGGTGGCGGCGGTCACGTCGGCGTCGTGGGAGCGCACGCCCAGGAGGAAGCGGGCGATATGACTCGACGCCCCCGGTTCGATGCCGCCGGCGGCGCGGACGCCACGCGTGGTGGCGTGGAGGCGGCCATCAACGGCGACCACGTCGGCGGGCGTGGTGGCTGCCGGGGGTGCAACCGCGACGTTCATGCCGACTTCCGGCACCAGGGCGGGCGGCCACTCGGCTTCGAGCATCGCAACCACGTCCCGGACGGCCGTGATCCCGGCGCCGACTCCCGTGGTGGGTGTGGCGGTGGCGCGGCGGTGGTCGACGGGCCCGTCGCCGCCGCCCACGGAGAGGTCGCCGTCGATGGCGGCTGCGACCGCGTCGATACCGCGCTCGACCGCCGGCCGCAGGGCGTCGCCGTGGGCGAGGCGCGTAGTGATCGCGGCCGAGAGCGTGCAGCCGGAGCCATGCGTGGTGGGCGTCTCGATGCGGGGGCGGGTGAACGCGCTGGTGGTGTCGCCGGCGAACACGTCGACGGGGTCGCCGTCGAGGTGGCCGCCGGTGAGGAGTGTGGCGTCCGGCCCGAGCTCGCAGACCGCCTCGGCGGCCGCGCGGAGATCGGTCTCGTCGGTGATCTCGGTGTCGGCAAGCAGCTCGGCTTCGGGGATGTTGGGCGTGGCGAGCGTGGCGCGGGGGAGCAACTCGTCGCGGACGGCGGCGATCCCCGACTCGGTGAGCAGCCGGTCGCCGGACTGGGAGACGACCACGGGGTCGACGGTCACCGGTGCCGGCGTCTCCGCGAGCGCGGTGGCGACGGCGTCGACGACGGCGGCGTCGCCGAGCATCCCGGTTTTGACCGCGGAAACGTCGAAGTCGGTGGTGACGGCGTCGATCTGCGCGCGCACGGTCTCGGGCGCAAGGATGTCACTGTGGGTGACGCCGTGCGTGTTCTGGGCCGTGACGGCGGTGATCGCCGAGGTGCCGAAGGCGTCGCCGGCCTCGAACGTCTTGAGGTCGGCCTGGATGCCGGCGCCGCCGCCGCTGTCCGAGCCCGCGATCGTGAGCGCAACGGGGTGCATTAGTCGTCGTCTGCGGCGGGCGCGGCCGTGCTGGGGAGGTCAACGCGCGGCTCGTCGACGGCGAGCTCGTCCATGACGGCGTTGGCGGCGACCTTTCCGGAGAGCAGCATCGCGCCGAACGTCGGTCCCATGCGGGTGAGGCCGTGAACGGTCGCCGTGGAGAGTCCGGCGGTCACGAGGCCGTCGTGGACTTTCCCGGTCTGTTCGACGACCTTGTCCTCGCTGTCGGCGACCCACATGGAGTCGTGGCCGGGGGAGTCGTGGCCGGGCGCGCCGTATTCGCCGTCACCGGACTGGTCCATGCCGGTGGCGTGCTCCTCGACGTGTTCGATGCCGTCGGCCTCCAGGACGCCGCGTTCGTGGAGCTTGGAGACAACGACCGCGTCGTGGCCGGTGGCGTCGACGACCACGTCGGCTTCCAGCGCGATGGGATCGACGCAGGTGAGCTCACGGGGCAGCGAGTGCACCGGCGTCCAGTTGACGACGGCACCGGCGACCGCGTGGTCGTCGCGCACGACGATGTCCGTGAACTCGGTCATGTTCTGGATGCGGGCGCCCGCATCGCAGGCGGCCGTGATCATCGCCGAGCAGGCGTGTGGGGCGTCAGCGACCGCGAGCCCGTCGTTTTCTTCGTCGTACTCGTATGGCACACCGAGGTCGTCGAGGACTGCTTCGGCGGGCGACCGGACGGTGAGCTTGTTCATCAGGAACCCGCCGAGCCAGAAGCCGCCGCCGAGGTAGTTGTTCTTCTCGATGATGGTGACGTCTACGTCCCGGTCGGCGAGCTCCTTGGCAGCCATCAGGCCGGAGGGACCGCCGCCGACGATGATCACGTCGGTTTCCGTGTCGTCGAGGAACTCGTCGGTCCACTGGCGTGTGATCGCGCGTGTGACTTCGGCTTCGTTTGCGTCAGCGAATGAGTCGAACGTCATACCACTACATGGTACAACTAGATAATTAAGCGTTGGGTTCCCGTGAGAGCCCAAAACGCTAAGCACACCCGGCCGTGATTTCGCGCATGGAACAAGTGTGGGCAGACGACAGCATTTCGGCCGCGTTCAACGACGCGTTCACCGCGTGGGTCGATCGCGGCGGCGGTGAAGTGATCGAGGCGACGGACACGCGTCTGCGAGCGGAGTTCCAGTCGACTGACGAACAGATGCTCACGGACATCGGGTTCTACGTCGCCGACGGCCGCCACATGGTGTGTTTCGAGACGGTACGGGAGGAACTCGAACTGAAGATGTTGACGCGGTACAGCGTCTCCGGGGGGAAGCTCATGGTGCAGTCCGATAAGGGGTCGCGGACGTTCAGCTTCAACGTCGAGGACGGCAAGTGGCGCGTCGAGAAATATCCGCCTTAGACGCCCCAGAAGGCCGCAATGCCACCAACCGTGACCACCGACAACAGCAACTGCAGCGGGAGCCCGACGCGGAAGAAGTCACTGAACGTGTAGCCGCCCGGCCCGTACACGAAGAGGTTCGTCTGATAGCCCACCGGCGTCATGAACGCCGTTGACGCCGCGAACGTCACCGCGAGCACGAACGCGAACGGGTTCGCGCCGAGTTCGACGGCGGCTTCGACGGCGACCGGAATCAGCAACACGACGCTGGCGTTGTTCGAGATGACGCTCGTGATGACGCCCGTGAACAGGTAGAACACCCACAGCACACCCAGCGCCGGAAGCACCGTCGCCGTGGCGGCCATCGCCTCCCCGAGCAGCTGTGCGGCCCCGGTCTGTTCGAGCGCGATGCCCAGGGGGATGACGCCCGCCAGCAGGAAGATGACGTCCCAGTCGACGGAGTCGTACACCTCCGACGGGTGGAGGACGCCGGTCGACACCATCGCCACGACGCCGCCCAGCGCGGTCGTGACGATGTGAAACGGGGTCACCGTCGCCGCGAGCACGACCCCGAGGACGATGCCGATGGCGTGGGGGATCTTCTCCGTCCGGTAGTCCGGCTCGTCGGGCTCGTGGGCGACGATGAAATCGGGGTTCGCCGACAGCCTGTCGATCCCCGAGCGCGGTGCCTGCACGAGCAGCGTGTCGCCGACGCGGAGCCGCCGGTCGTCCATGCGTTCGTGGACCGTCTCTCCCCGTGACCGGAACGCCAGCACGTTGGCGTCGTAGCGGTCGCGGAACGACGACGAGGACAGCGTCTGCCCGGCGAGCGACGACCCCGAGTGGATGACGACCTCCACGAGCGCCTGCTCGTCCTGCGTGGTGGGTTCGAGGTCGCGCTCGTCGTCGGGCGCGCCCGTCAGCGAGAGGTCGTCGACGGTCGCGATGTCGGCCAGCGTCTCACGGCCGGTGCGGATGGTGAGCGTGTCCCCCGCACGCACGACCTTCTGCCCGAGTGGCTCGATGAACCGCTCGCCGTCGCGCACCAGCCCCAACACGTCGGCGTCGAACCGGTCGGCGTCGATGGCCGCCCGCACCGTCTGCCCGACGATGGGCGACGACTCCCGGACGACGACCTCCGAGAGGTAGTCGCCGAGCGCGTACTCCGTGAGGTAGTCGTCCTCGACGGGGACGCGATCGGAGAGCAGCCGGGGGGCGACGACGAACAGGTACAGCGACCCGACCGCCAACACCAGGACGCCGAGATGTGTGAACTCGAACATCGAGAACGCGTGCAGGCCCGCGATCCCCTGCTGGTCGGCCAGTCGGGCGGTCGTCTCGCTCGCCAGGAGGTTCGTCGACGTGCCGATGAGCGTCAGCGTTCCGCCCAGCATCGACGCGAACGACAGCGGCATCAGCAGCTTCGACGGACTGGTTTTGCCCTTGTGCGCGAGGTCCGAGATGACGGGCACGAGGATCGCAACCACGGGCGTGTTGTTCACGAACCCGGACACCGGGCCGCCCGCGGCGATGGTGGCGCCGAGCTGTCGGGACTTGTTCTCGCCGGCGAACGCCGACAGCTTCCGGCCGACGAGCTGGACGAGCCCGGTCCGGCTGACGCCCGTCGACAGGATGAGCATTGCGAGCACGGCGATGGTCGCCTTGTTCGAGAACCCCGAGAGGCTCTCGGCCGTCGACACCTGCGTCCACGGCTCCAGCACCACCAACACCACCATGATGAGGATGGCGGTGACGTCGATCGGCAGCCACTCGGTGACGAACAACACGAGCGCGCCCACCACCACGCCGAAAACGACGAGCACGTCCGTTGAGACCCCGGCGGCGAGCGCGACGGGTGGTGACACCGCTGACATGGTGCCACGGTCAGACGGGACGACTGAAAGGCTACCGGAACGGATGCAGCGGCGCCGCTGGGCGCGACCGAAGCCGGCGGAAAAGGCGGCGTGACGTGTGCGCGCTCAGGCGCCCGCGGACTCGATTGCGTCCTCGAGCTGTTCGCGCTGCGTGACGCCGACGAACCGCTCGACGACGCCGTCGTCGTTCTCCACGACGATGGTCGGGATCGAACGCACTTGGTACTCGTTTGCGACGTCCTCGGCTTCGTCGACGTCGATCTTCTCGAAGGACACGTCCTCGTCGTAGTCCGCCTCGAGCTCTTCGAGGATCGGATCCTGAGTCTTGCACGGCCCGCACCAGTCCGCGTAGAAGTCTTTCAGGGTGACAGTCATCGATATACTCCGAATTGGCGGGCTTCGTGGTTAAGGGTTTCTCACGGCACGTCTGTTGCCGGAGGTGCGACAACTCGAAAGGTTTAGGCGGGCGCGCTGACAGTACTGACCCATGAGCAGTGGTCAAAACTCGGGCGGCCTGATGTCCAGTGCGGGCCTCGTCCGCTACTTCGACTCCGAGGACTCCAACGCACTCCAAATCGACCCGCGGTCCGTCGTTGCGGTCGGGGCGTTCTTCGGGCTGGTGGTGTTGCTGGCACAGTTCTTCGCGTAGCGAGACGTTTTTTCGCGGGAGCCGCATATGGCAGCGTATGACACTGACTGCCGGTGTTGTCGCCGTGCAGGGCGACGTCTCCGAACACGCCGCCGCGATCCGCCGCGCTGCCGACGCTCACGGCCAGCCCGCCGACGTGCGTGAGATCCGGACCGCGGGGGTCGTCCCGGAGTGTGACGTGTTGCTGTTGCCCGGTGGGGAGTCGACGGCCATCTCCCGGCTGCTGGACCGCGAGGGCATCGACGCCGAGATCCGCAGCCACGTCGCCGCCGGCAAGCCGCTGCTGGCGACGTGCGCGGGCCTCATCGTGTCCTCGACGGACGCCAACGACGACCGCGTCGAAACGCTTGATGTACTCGACGTGACCGTCGATCGGAACGCGTTCGGCCGCCAGGTCGACTCCTTCGAAGCCCCCCTGGACGTCGACGGGCTCGCCGACCCGTTCCCCGCGGTGTTCATCCGCGCGCCGGTCATCGACGAGGTCGGCGCGGACGCGACGGTGCTTGCGTCCTGGGACGGGCGTCCGGTTGCGATCCGGGACGGCCCCGTGGTTGCGACGTCGTTCCACCCGGAGCTGACCGCCGACGTGCGGCTGCACGAACTCGCGTTTTTCGACCGAACACCGTCCGCACAGGCCGGTGACGCATGAACGCCGACATCGACGCGGTGCGAGTGGCGGACACTCCCGACGGCACGATTGCGGTGGTCGTCCTGGCACGCGACGACGCCGACGACAGCGGCGACGTGCTCCCGATCTTCGTGGGCTTCGAGGAGGCGGCGAGCATCGCGCGCGGCCTGGACGCGGTCGACATCGGCCGCCCGCTCACCCACGACGTGACCCTCGACCTCGTCGAGGAGTTGGGCGGGCGCGTCGACCGGGTCGTGATTTCCAGCGTCGAAGCGGGCACGTATTTCGCGGATCTGCACGTCGAGACGCCCCGCGGGAGCACGGTGGTCGACGCGCGCCCCAGCGATTCGCTGGCGCTTGCGGCGCGCACGAACGCCCCGATCGCGGTCGCCGACGACGTGTTCGCACAGGGTGCGCGCTCGCCCGACGGGTTTGATGAGCTGCGGGACATCCGGGAGGTGATGGGAGATGAGTGACCCGCTCCGCGAGCTGTTCGACGTGATCGAGGATCGCAAGGAAACAATGCCCGAGGACTCGTATACGGCCAGTCTGCTGGCCGACGACGAGAAAGGCGAGAACGCCGCCCTGGAGAAAGTCGGCGAGGAAGCCACCGAGTTCCTGCTCGCCGCCAAGGACGGCGACACCGACGAACTCGCCCACGAGGGCGCGGACGTCGTCTACCACATGCTCGTCGTGCTCGCCCAACAGGACATGGACGTCGAGGCGCTGCTGGCCGAGCTCGACGACCGCCGGTAGTCGCGGGACGTGCGCCGCCGATGGTGGAGGTCCACAGCGGCGTCGGCCATCGAGAGCCCCGTCAGGCGAGCAGGCCGCCGATGGCACCGGCGATGGCGCTGTCGACGGCGAGCGCCAGGAAGACGGCGAGCGCGGCGAGCGCCGCCCCGACGCCGAGCACGCCGATGGGGACGAACAGCAGCCCGCCGACGAGGCTGGCAGCGAGGATCAGCGACACGACGACCAGGCCGCCGAGCGCGCCCGCCAGGAGGCCATGCACCGCGCCGCTCCAGGCCCCGTCGTCGGCCATCCAGCCGGCGACGAACCCGCCGACCAGCCCCGCCGCGGCGTGGCCGATGCCCGGCAGCGCGAACGCGAACACGCCGAGCACGAACGCAACGCCGAACCCGGTGAGGACCGCACGCCAGTTGACCATGTGCCCGCCACGCGGGGGCGGCGCAAAAACCCTCGCGTGGGGATACGTGGCCTTTTACGTCTCGCCCGCGAATCCAGTTGCATGATTTTCGAGAGCCTGCCGACGACGCCCACGTCGGAGGAACTCATCGACCAGGCGTTCTCGCGAGCGGCCCGGGCCGGGCGCGCGAAGCAGGGCGTGGAAGCACAGCAGTCGATGCTCCAGACCGCGTCGAACATCCTGGGTGACAACCTCCACAACGTCGTCACCGAGTGGCCGGACTTCGACCACGTCGATCCGTTCTACGGCGAGCTTGCCGACGCCATCCTGCGCGAGGAGTTCGCCAGCGAGGACGGCGTCGACGAGCTCCGCCAGCACCTCTCGGAGCTGTCGTGGGCGTCCTCGAAGACCCACGACCTCGGCCGCGAGTACATCGGCCGGCTCCCCAACGACGCCGAGAAAGCCCGCAGCCTCCGCAAGCAGGGGTTCGGCCGCATGGGGTCGGTGATGGACCAGGTCGAAGACGACCTGGAAGCCGTCGGCGCGGCCCGTGACGCCCTCAAGACCCTGCCGGAGATCCAGCCGGACGTGCCGACCGTGGTGGTCGCTGGCTACCCGAACGTGGGGAAGTCCTCGTTCGTGAACGCCGTGACCAACGCCAGCATCGAGACCGCCGAGTATCCGTTCACGACGAAGTCCGTGGACATCGGGCATTTCGAGCGCGACCACGTCACGTGGCAGCTCGTCGACACCCCGGGGCTGCTCGACCGGCCGGCCGACGAGCGCAACGAGATCGAAGACCAGGCCGTGTCGGCGCTCACGCACGTGGGGGACGTGATCCTGTTCTTCGTGGACGCCAGCGCCGCGTGTGGCTACCCGGTCGCCGACCAGCAGGCGCTGCGCGCGGAGGTCGGCGACCGCTTCGGCGACGCCCCGCTGGTCACCGTCTGCAGCAAGACCGACCTCTCGGCGGAGATCGAGGCGGACTGCTACATGAGCGTCGAGGGCGGCGAGGGCGTCACGGAGACGCTGACCGCGGCCGTCGACGCGGTCGGCCACGAGCCAGAACTGCCGTTCGAGGAGTAGCGGGGACGGACCGAGCGAAGCGAGCGCGAACCGCGGACTGCGCGCGCTAGAACGGTGCCGTGGGGCCAGCGTCGTCCGTGCTGGTGTCCGTGGACCCACAGCCACAGCCCGAGTCCGTTGTGATGCCGGTGACGGCGTCGAGGTCCGCGACGAGCGTGGCCTCGATCGCGCGCTCGGTGTCCGGCGAGACGCCGTCGGAACACCCACAGTCGAACGACAGCGTGACGAGGCCGGTCTCCGCGTTCACCCGCTGGACCACTCGCGTCCCGCGGCTGAGGTCGGGGAACTCGCGGTCGAGTGTGGCCGCGACTCGGCGCCGGAGCGTCGCGGCGGTCGGGTCCTGGGACTCGTCTGTTTCCGTGCGCATGCGCCGCGGTACTCGGTGCCGGTATTTACTCGTTGGGGCGGGATGGCGCGACCCGCTGGGTTTCGACGTACCGGACTTCGACGGCGAGCTCCCGTCCGGTGTCGGTCTCGATGCGCTTGGCCAGCGACTGCGCGAGCGCGGGATACTGCTGGCCAGGTGGGATGCCGAGCGTGACGATGACTGTGTGTGGCTGGCGCGAAACGAGGCCGCGGTCGTACTGGAACTGGACGTCAACGACCGAGGTGTGAGCGGCCTGCGCGGTCACGTCGTCGATGGCGCGGTCGACGGCCTGTTCGGTGTCGGCTGCCTCGACGGAGGCGAGCGTAACGCCGCCGAGGAACGCCGAGAGAACGGCGATGGCGACGGCGAGCGTGACGCCGCGCTTGACGAGCGCGGCGTGGGCGTCGCCGACCGCGAAGAACCGCTGGGGGCGGTACCCGGAGTACCAGAGCCCGACGAGCGCGGCGAGGTTGATCGAGAGGACGTTCACGGCGACCAGCACGGCGGACCCGACCGCGAGTGTGGGGACCCCCCACGCGATCCCGATGCCGACGGTGGCTGCCGGCGGGATGAGCGCCACCGCGATGGCGACCCCGACCAGCGCCGAGGAGACGCCGGACATGAGACTGTAGACGCCGGCAACCCCGGAGCCGAGCGCGACCACGAGCGACAGGAAGTCGGGGCGGAGTCGCTCCCGGACCTCGGACAGCGACAACACGTCGAGGCCGGGGGGCACGAGGTGTGTGGTTTTCACGAGGAACGCGAACGCGGCCGCGCCCACGACCGCGAGCGCGACGCCGACCACCTGCAGTCGGATGCCGCGCGCGAACAGGTCGTCGTCGTCGACGACGGTGCCGACGCTGGCGGACATCGCCGGGCCGAGCAGCGGCGCGATCACCATCGACCCAACCACGGTGGCCGGCGAGTCCAACAGCAGTCCCGCGGTCGCGATGATGGTGCTGACGAGCGTGAGCACGGCGTACGTCACGCGGTTGGGCGCGAGGTCAGCGGCGCGCGCGACCAGCTCCTCGCGGGCGATGTGGTCGTCGGCGGCGTCGGAGTCGGCGCTGTAGCGCGCGTCCAGTTCGTCGAAGCGCCGGGAGACGACCGTTTCGGCGTCCACGACGACGGTGTAGGCGTCCTGTGACAGCCCCACGTCCTGGAGGGCGTCGAGGACGTCGCTGACCGCGGCGGTGGGCAGCGGGAAATGCACGACGGCGGTGTATTCGGTGCTTGCCGTTTCGGGGGTGACGACGTAGTCGACGCCCTCGTCGTCGAGGGCGGCCAGCACCGCGTCGCGTTTTCCGGTTGGCACCGTGACTTGGACGAGTCGCACGCCATCGGGTTGCCAGCCGGCGGAGAAAAGCCTTCGCTGATGGCGCTACGCCGTCGCGTTGTACGTCACCTGGACGGAGGCCGTGACGGTGACCGGGCCGGAGTCGATGGTGGTGGCGGTGGTGCTCTGGGGGACCATCCCGCCGGCCTCGGCGCGAGGATGGGCGGTCGTGTCCGCGGAGTCGATGGCGTGGACGCCGGCGACGCCGAGCCCGCCGGCGGACGCGAGGGTGTCGGCGCGCTGTCTGGCGTTGGCCATCGCGGTGTTCAGGGCGTCGTTGTGGAGGCGGTCCCGTTTGGCGTCGGAGAGCGTGAACGACGTGCCGTCGATGGTGTCCGCGCCGTTGGTGACGGCGACGTCGATGAGTTCGCCCGCCGCGGACGTGTCGTTGGTCGTGATTTCGAGGTCGTGGACGCCGCGGTAGCCGCTGTATTCGACGCCGTTCGGGGTGCGGTCGCGTTGCTGTCGGATGTCGAAGTTCGTGGTGCGGACGGTGTTGGCGGGGACGCCGTCGGCGGCGAGGGCGTCGCGGACGGACTGCACGTCGGCCGCCAACGACTCCCGGACTGCGGTGGAGTCGTTCCCGCTGGCGGTCACGGCGACATCGATGACCGCCTGGTTGGCGGTTGCGTCGACGGTGCCGGCGGCCGACACCGTGATCGCTTTCGAGTCGGTGGTGTGGGTGTCGGCCGACGCCGGCCCCATGCCGAGGGCGGTCGCGCCCGCGATCCCGGCGACAACGAGGACGGCGGCGACGGCACACACACTGAGCGTGGATCGAGCGTTCATCGTGGATCCGGCTTGGCGGGGCTGGGGCTTGAGTTCCACCAAGACTCAAACACTCCTTTGACTGTTGGCGTGGGACGCATTACTTAACCGGGCTGGCGGGCTACCAACGGTATGTTCAAGGATCGGCCCGACCGCAGCGACGAAGTCGTGCTCGTCGGACGGTCGAACGTCGGGAAGTCGACACTGATGCGGGCAGTCACCGGCCACCAGGTGCCGACCGGCCAGAAGCCCGGCGTCACCCGCCAGCCGAACCATTTCGACTGGGCAAGCGAGGACTTCATGCTCACCGACCTGCCCGGGTTCGGGTACATGCAGGGCGTCGAGGACGGCCACGAGGAAGCGATCAAAACCGAGGTCGTCCGGTACGTCGAGTCGCACGCCGACAACATCATGGTGGGCGTGCTCGTGCTGGACGGGAAGGCCGCCGTCGACATCATCGACCGGCACAGCGGCGGGGACGAGATCCCCCACGTGGTCGAGCTGTACTACCTGCTCGAGGAGTTGGGCGTCCAGCCGGTGGTCGCGGTGAACAAGATGGATAAGGTCGACGACCGCGACGAGCGGCTCAACGACATCGCCGACCGCCTGGGGTTGTACCCGCCCTGGGAGCAGTGGCAGGACGTGATCGCGCCGATCACGGCCAAGAAAGACCGCATCGCCGCGCTGGAGGACGCCGTGAACAGCCACTTCGACGCCGCGAAGCGCGACGACCTCAAGCAGTTCTTCAGTTAGCCGGCGCTGCCGAGTCGGACAGTGGGCGACTCGGGAGAACGGCCTCGTCACAAGGGGCTCGGAGGGGGTAACTCCTCGTCACCGTCGCCCACGCTCGCCGGTTTGGGGGGCCGTGGACAAGACCCTTTCACTCCTGGCCGGGGTGGCGCGTGTATCGCTGGGGCTTTTGGGCGGTGTGTGCAACGCCAAGCCATGCATGCGTTCGCGGTGGATGGACTGCCGGAGATCGACGCCGGCGACGATCTCGCGGCGTTGGTGGCCGAGCGCGCCGACCTGACCGACGGGGACGTGGTGTGCGTGGCGAGCACGGTCGTGTCGAAAGCCGAAGGCCGCACGGCCGCGCTCGCGGAGTTCACGCCGGGACCGCGGGCCGAGGAGATCGCCGCGCGGCTGGCCGACGTGACCGGCGAGCAGAAGGACCCGCGGTTCGCGCAGGCCGTCATCGAGGAGGCGACCGAGGTCATCATGGACGCGCCGTTCCTGCTCACGGAAACGACGTGTGGACACGTCGGCGTGAACGCCGGCATCGACCGCTCGAACACCGGGGGTGCGGAGTTGCTGTTGTTGCCCAAACGGCCGGCGGAGAGCGCCGCGCGGATTCAGGCGGGGCTCGCGGCCGACGTGGGTGTGGTGGTGACTGATACGTCGGGGCGGCCGTTCAGGCACGGACAGCGCGGCGTGGCGCTGGGCTGGGCGGGGCTGCCTGCGGCCCGGGATTGGCGCGGAGAAACCGACCGCGACGGCCACGAGCTGGCGGTGACGGTGGAAGCAGTCGTGGACGAGCTGGCGGCGACCGCGAACCTCGTGTCCGGCGAGGGCGACGACGGAACGCCGGTGGTCGTCGTGCGGGAGTTCGAGTTCGGCGACCACGACGGCAGCGAGCAGCTGTTCCGGGCGGTCGACGGTGATTTCGTGCGGCAGGCGCTCCGCGACTGGACGTTCGACGGCGCGTGAGCGGCGACGTTAGCGGCGCTGCTGGGTGGTCGCGGAGTCGGGAACGAGCGGCGAAATCAGCCCCCCGACGGCGAGCGCGCCGAACGCGCCCGCGGCGGCGGTCACGAACAGCGCGCCGAAGAGGATGCCGATCGCCGAGAGGGGGTCGGTGGTGGCAGCCGTCGTGAAATGTTCGACCATCGTGACGAGGTTGTCGATGATCCAGACCATACGTCGACTGGGGTGGCTGGCGTCTTGAGTCCTCCGGGACCGCGTGGCCCCCGCCCACCGATCACCGTGGGCGGTCGACGGCGGCGAATACAGCCGCGTGCCGTCTCGTCGCCGATAGTGTTTAATATACGGATTTCGTACCCGTTCGTGTAATGTCGGAAGTCTGCTCGACGTGCGGGTTGCCCGAGGAACTCTGCGTCTGTGAAGACGTCGCCAAAGAGTCCCAGCAAATCGAAATCCGCATCGACGAGCGCCGCTACGGGAAAGAAGTTACCGTTATCGAAGGATTCGACCCGAAGGATGTCGACCTCGACAGCCTGTCCTCGGACCTCAAATCGAAGTTCGCGTGCGGGGGGACCGTCGAGGACGGCGAAATCGAGTTGCAGGGCAACCACTCGGGTCGCGTGGAGGATTTCCTCCGAAACAAGGGCTTTAACGTCGCCTAACCCCACGTCGACGCTCGCTTCTTCGTTCAGGTGCCGACGCCACAGCGGCTGGACCGGGCCGCCGTCAGAACGGGGCGTCCGTCTCGGGGCCTTCGTCGGCGGCGGTGTCGGAGGACTGTTCGAGGTCGCCCGGCCAGCCGTCGATCCCACACGCCAGGCTCTCGACCTGGGTGTCCGCGCTGACGCCCTCGTAGGAGGCGATCAAGCGGGCGGCCTGCTTGCTGGATTTGCCGTGCGGGCAGACTGTCACGACGCGGTCGGCGCCCGCCAGCTGGTCGACCCGTTGGGGGAGTTCCTGGAAGGGGATGTTCTCGCTGCCCGGGATGTGCCCGCGGGCGAACGCCGGCGGGGTCCGGATGTCGACGATCCGGAGCGCGTCGTCGTCCAGCACTGCCGCGAGGTCGTCCGCGGAGAGTTCACCGTCCATCCCCTCGGGGTCGGCGGTCCGCGGACGTATGGCTTCCGGTCGTGGCGACCGGGTCACGGCGCTACTGTGTACCCCGCGTCGTCGATGGCCGCGACGACGGCGTCGGTGTCGGCGGTCCCCTCGTAGCTGACGGTGTCGGCGTCGGCGTCGGCTGTCGCGTCCGTGACGCCGTCCAGGTCGGTGAGCGCGTCCGTGACGGTTTGCTCGCAGTGCGCACAGGACATGTCGGTGACGGTCAGCTCTGTCATACAGTGTGGTGTAGGCCCGGCGTGTTTTTCGCGGTTTCCCTTCAGAATCCACAGCCACGCCCCGGGCCGCGCTTTGGAGTGTGAATCGGTCGGCGAAGAGAGCGGTTACAGGTGGCCGTCGGCGTCGGCCAGCAACAGCCCCTCGATGGTGGCGTCGTTGGCGGGTGGCGTGCGTGCGACCGTCAGGGCCTCCGCGACCGGGACGCGCTCGACGGAGAGGAACTCGTTGTCGTCGAGGTCGCGGTCGGTCGCCGTCAGGTCCTCGGCGAAGACGATGCCGCGCTTGTGACGGAGCACGCCGGTGGCCGTCCAGAACTCCTCCAGGAGCGTGACGGTGTCCGCCTCGAAGCCGGTTTCCTCGCGGAGTTCCCGGCGGCCCGCCGCAACGTAGGACTCGCGGGTTGGGTGCGGTGCAACGGCGTCGGTCGGCGTGGCGTCGACGGTGTCCTCCTCGACGATGCCCGCGACCAGCTCCATGCACTGCTTGCGGATGGTGGGACGGTACTGGTCGACGAAGAGCACGTCGTTGTCGTCGACGGCGACGACGACAACTGCCGGGGGCAGGTCAGCCCAGTAGTACTGTTTCTCGGTGCCGTCGGGCTGTTCGACGCGGTCGTACCCGCCGTCGTACCAGGTCGTCTCGTACTCGGTGCGGGATTCGACGAGTGGCCAGTCGTGGCTCATACGGCGACCATCACGACCCAGTTACTAAGCCCCACGCACGTCAGGCACAGATTTTTACGTCAGTCTGAGAAGACGAATATATGCCAGCAGCGACAGTGTCGCGGGCCGACAATCGCTATCTCACAGCCATCTTCGTCGTCGGGACGGTCGAGGACTGCCGCGCGGAGACCGGGGCCGTCGCGGCCGAACTCGACGTCTCCCCCAGCACGGTCACCGAGCGGTTCCGTGACCTCGCGGCGCGCGACCTCGTCGACTACGAGCGCTACCAGGGCGCGACACTGACAGACCGCGGCGAGCGGATCGCCCGAACGCTCGCCTGGAAGCGGTGTCTCGCACACCACTTCAGCGCCGACGAGTTGGACCTCCCCGCCGACACCGCCGATGAGCTGGGCGGCGCGCTGTCGGCGGACGCCGCGGCCGCGCTCCGCGAACACATCGACCACCCGTGTGAGGGGGGCTGCCGGGCGCCGGCGGTTCGGCTGCCCGAGTGTACGGTTTACTCCACGGCCTCCCGGTAGTATTCGCCGAACGCGATCCGCCGCAGCGTCGCCACCGCCGCGTCCGCCTCCGCCTCGAAGGTCGCCGCGACGATCGCGTCCGCGAACGGCACGTAATGCCAGACCGCGTTGGCCACGTCCTGGCTGCCGTGCTGGACGACCTCGGCGTCGGGATGCTCGGTGCGGGCCGCCGCGAACTCCTCGTAGGAGCCGACCGCGACCACGAGCAGCGACGCGAACACCGCCTCCCGAGCGGTTTCGACGACGCTACTGGTGACGCGGTCGTCGTACTCGGCTTTCGAGAACTCCATCTCGCGGGCCGTCGCTTTCGTGACTGCCTGGGCGGCGGGTCCGACCGCCTCGAACCGTGCTTTCGCGTCGGCAACTGTCTCCGGTGCGAACACGCCGCGCGTCTCGGTCATACCTACGTTCCCGGCGGCCGGCACTTATTCGTTTTCGGAGTCGCCGTTGTCGTCGGCTGACGACGCGTACATCGCGGCCGTGAGTTCGCGCGCCTCCGCCAGCACGTCATCGCTGTCGGCAGCGCTGGCGTCGACCGAAGCGCGCGCTCCGGCGGGCGCGTCGTGCGTGTGCGCCTCGGACACCGGCTCGGCGTCGGTCTCGGTGGCGTGGCCGACCACAGTGTCGGCCAGCTCCGCGGGGCCGCTGTCCGCCCACCCGGGGGCGTGCTCGTCGAGCCACGCCTCGTGGTCGCCGCCCCGCGTCAGGGCGGTGAACGCCACGTGGTTCGCGAGGTGCTCGCCGTCGGCCGTCTCGACGCCGCAGACCGGACACAGGTAGCCCATACCACACCCGTCGGGCTCACCGCTAAAACCCGTCACGGTCCGCCAGGCGCACGGCCATGACCCCGGCGTCCTCCCCGTCGGCGTAATACTCCGGAAGCCGCCGGATGTACTCGAAGCCGAACTCCTCGTAGAGGTGTCGAGCCACCTCGTTGCTCTCCCGCACTTCGAGTTTGACGGTGTGTGCGCCCTGCCCCGCCAGCGCCGCCACCCCCCGCGACAACAACAGCCGCCCGATGCCGTCGCCCTGGCGCGTGGAGCGCACGGCGATGTCCTTGATGTGGCCGAGCGGCCGCCCGTGGCCCGGAATGGTGTCCCCGACGACGTAGCCCGCGACGCTGTCCAGCCCGGACTGCTCGGCCGCCACCAGGAACCCGGCCGTGTCCAGCTGCCGCTCGAAGGCCGCGTACGGCCACGGATGCGAGAACACGGACTGCTCGATGCGAACGATGGCGAGCAGGTCCGCGCGCGTCGCCTGCCGAACCCACACGTCCGGATCACCGCGTTGAACCGCCGTCACACCGCGGCATACGTCACGGTTGGGTTTATCACCTACGGCCGACGCACGTGGTCGAAAAACGCGTTGTGGACCGACTACCGGCAGTCAGTCGTCGGCGGGCGCGGCGCCCGAGCCCTCGCTGTGGCGCTGCTTTGTCAGCGACAGCTTGCCACCGGCGGCGAGCGTGCGGCGCTCGCGCTCCGAGGCGTCGAGGGTGGCGGTCGCCTCCCAGTCGTCGTTCACGCGGACCGTGAACTCCTCCTGGCCGTCCGCGACGGCGGCCGCAACGTCGTCGACGACCTCGACGTCGTCGCCCTGCTCGATGCGGGCGTACGTCTCCTCGTCGATGTTCAGCGGCAGGATCCCGAAGTTGAAGAGGTTCGCCTTGTGGATGCGGGCGAAGCTCTGGGCGAGGACGGACTCCACGCCGAGGAACATCGGGCACATCGCCGCGTGCTCGCGGGAGGACCCCTGCCCGTAGTTCTCCCCGGCAACGAGCACGCCGCTGTCGGCTGCCTTCGCGCGCTCGGCGAACGTGTCGTCGATGCGCGAGAGGGTGAACTCCGAGAGCCGCTCGATGTTCGAGCGGAACTTCAGGATGTCGGAGGTCGCCGGAATGATGTGGTCGGTCGTGATGTTGTCCTGCATCTTCAGCAGGGTCTCACCACGTACGTCCGCACCCAGCGGGTCTTTGACCGGTACACTGGAGATGTTCGGGCCCTTGATGAGGTCGTCGTCGATGGACTCCTCGGGCGTGATGATGTCGGTGTCGCCCGCCCCGTAGCCGCCGGAGTACGAGGTCCCCATCTCGAAGCCGGGGGCCTCGAGGTCACCGAGGTCATCGGAGAGGTCGCGCGGATCGACGATCTCGCCGGCGATCGCCGACGCGGTCGCGACCTCCGGTGAGCAGAGGTACACGGAGTCGTCCTCGATGCCCGACCGGCCCTCGAAGTTGCGGTTGAACGTCCGGAGGCTCACCGAATCGGAGGCCGGCACGTGACCGATGCCGATACAGGCACCGCACGTCGCCTCGCTGAAGTTCACGCCGGCGGCCATCATCTCGGCCGTCCAGCCCTCGCGGGCGAGCATCTCGGAGGCCTGCTTGGAGCCCGGCGCGACGATCATCTCGGTGTGCTTGGAGACCTCGCGGCCCTCCAGCATCTTGGCGGCCGGCAGGACGTCCTCGTAGGCGCCGTTCGTGCAGGAGCCGACCATGACCTGTTCGACCTCCTGGCCCGCGACCTCGCGGACCGGGACGACGTTGTCGGGCATCGACGGCTCTGCGATGAGCGGTTCGAGATCCGAGAGGTCGACGACGATCTCGTCGGCGTACTCGGCGTCGGCGTCGGCCTGGAGGTCGACGAACTCGTCTTCGCGGTCGAACCGGGCGAGCCAGTCTTCGGTGCGGTCGTCCGTCGGGAAGATCGAGGACGTCGCGCCGAGCTCGGTGCCCATGTTCGTGATGGTAGTTCGCTCCGGGACGGACAGCGACTCCACGCCAGGCCCGGTGTACTCGAGCACCTTGCCGACGCCACCCTTCACGGAGAGGCGGCGCAGGAGCTCGAGGATGACGTCTTTGGCGGTGGCCCACTCGGGGAGCTCGCCTTCGAGCCGGACGTTGACGACCTCGGGCATCTCGACGTAGTACGCGCCGCCGCCCATCGCGACGGCGATGTCGATGCCGCCCGCGCCGATGGCGAGCTGGCCGAGACCGCCGGGGGTCGGCGTGTGGCTGTCGGACCCGAGCAGGGTCTTGCCGGGCGCGGCGAAGTTCTCCTTGTGAACGTTGTGGCAGATGCCGTTGCCAGGCCGGGAGAAATACGCGCCGTAGGTGCCGGCGGCCGACCGCAGGAAGCGGTGGTCGTCGGTGTTCTTGAAGTCGAACTGGTAGGTCTGATGGTCGCAGTACTGCGCGGCGAGCTCGGTCTGGACTTCGTCCATTTCGAGTGCCTCGAACTGCAGCCAGACCATCGTCCCAGTGGTGTCTTGGGAGAGCGTCTGATCGATCTCGATGCCGATCTCCTCGCCGGGCTGGAGGTCGCCCTCGACGAGGTGGTCATCGAGAATTTTTTCGGTAAGCGTCTGTCCCATAGCGACCTAAAATGGTCCGTCTACGATTATAAATCCCGTGTGTTTCAGGCGTTAGCGTCCGTCCTAATACACACGGAGCGTCCTTAATTGAGTCATGTGCACAACCCACAAAAGAACGCAGCACCGGGGGAACGCCCCCCGGCGAGGACAGTCAGAATCGCGTCCGGTCGATTACTTGTACTCGGTGACGGTCACGGTGAGGTCACCGCGGCCGCTGTAAGCGTACGCGAGCACGTTCAGATCCACGGACGTGTCCGGGTTGTCGATGGTGATCGACTCCTGGGAGCCGGTCGTCCACGACCGGAACTCGTAGCTCGACGTGGTCGGACAGGCGTTGGTGCTCGTGTTCGCGTAGAGGTCGAAGTCCGCGTTCCCCGGGCCATCGAGTTCGATGACGACCTGGCTCGGGTTGCTGTACTCGTAGGAGAACGACCAGCAGTTGCTGTCCCCACGGCCGCGCAGCGAGCCGGAGACGCTCGACGACGTCGAGTCGCCGCCGCCACCGCCACCGCCGCCGCCACCGGAGCCGGGATCGGTGTTGACGGCGTTGGCGGCGTCGACGCGACCAGCGCCCTGCTGGCGGTCGGACAGCCCGATGTCGACGGCGGTTGCCTTCAGGTGATTGCGGAGTTCGGCGTTCGAGAGCTCCCACTGTGCGAGCGTGAGCCCCGCGACGCCGGCGACAACGGGTGTGGCCATCGACGTGCCGGAGATCGATTCGTAGTCGTCTGCCGTCCACGTGGACAACACGTTCGTCCCGGGGGCGGCCAGGTCGATCTTCGGCCCGTAGTTGGAGTACGACGCCAGCGACTCGTCGGGGTCGAGCGCGCTCACGGCGAGCACACCGCCGTACGCGGCGGGGTACGAGACCGAGCCGCTCCCGTCGTTGCCGGCCGCGGCGACGACGAGTGCGCCCTGGTTGGCCGCGTACGTGACGGCGTTTTGCATCGTGTTCGTGTATCCGCCGCCACCGAGCGAGAGGTTGATGACGTCAGCGCCCTCGTTGGCCGCCCACGTGATTGCGTCGGCGATGTCCGCCGTGGATCCGGAGCCACGCTCGGAGAGAGCACGGCCGGCGATCACGCTCGAATTCCCGATCCCGGTGACGCCGTTGCCGTTGTTGACTTCGGCAGCGGCGATGCCGGCGACGTGCGTGCCGTGGATCTCCTCGTTCAGCGAGTCCGGATACGGGTCGCCGTCGTCGTCGACGAAGTCGCGGCCACCGTTGGACACCGAGCGGTCGATGTTGCCGTCGAGGTCCGGGTGGTCGTATTTTACACCCTGGTCGACGACGCCGATCGTGACGCCTGCATCGCCGGTCGTGGTGTCCCACGCCTCGGGGGCATTGACCTGCTGGTCGGCGTACTGATCGCCGAAGCGTGGGTCGTTGGGCACGAGTTGTGCCTGCAGTTCGACGTTCTGCTCGACGTACTTGATTGTGTCACGCGATTCGAGTCGGTCGACGAACTGCTTGCGCACTGACTCGGGGGCGTCGGCTGGCAGGCCCACAACGGCGGTGTTGAGCCGTTCCTGCACGCTGCCGACTTGCTCTTGGCCCTGCAGATACTGCTCGACGTGCTGCTGTGGGTCGTCTTCGACGTTGGACACGCCGACGATGTACTCGCTGCGGTCGGAGTTCCAGGGGTCGTCGGACTCCCCGGCGCTGACGCCGACCAGTGCGACTGACCCGGCGGCCGCACCGGTCGCGGTCAGGAAACTACGCCTCGTGACGTTGGTATTGTCTGCCATCCCACTCGCCAGAACAGTGTACACTTACTTAATATTTTTCGCTAGAAACTGTGATTTATATAGTTATAAATTGAAATGAACAGGCGAAGAGTGGAATCGAAACCGATTCCAGGCGGCCCCACCGAACGGCAGGCATGTACGAACGGGGGGCGTTCGTCGCCGACCACGTCGAGCCGGTTGCCGACGATCAGATCCAGCCGAACGGGGTCGACCTCACAGTCGATGCCGTCCTCGAACAGACCGAGCCCGGGCGCATCGACACCGACGGCAAAACCATCGGCGACCGCAGCCCGGTCACGCCGACCGCCGACGAGGACAGCACCGACACCACGGTCACGATCCAACCCGGGACGTACATCCTCCAGTACGCGGAGACCATCACCATCCCCGAGAACCACGTTGGGTTCGTCTATCCACGGTCGTCGCTGATGCGGAACTCCTGTATGCTGCATTCGGCCGTGTGGGACGCCGGGTACACCGGCCGCGGCGAAGGCCTGTTCGAGGTGCACCACGAGATCACGATCGCGCGTGGCGCACGCGTCGCCCAGCTCGTGTTGGCGACCGGAGACCACGAAAACACCTACGACGGGAGCTACCAGCACGAGCGCACGGACACCCGTCCTGGCGAGTAGTCACACGCGCTCGTCGAACAGCGGGAGGAGCGTCTTGACCGTGTCCGCGGGCAGATCGTGCGCCGCGATGGAGGCGACGAGCCGGCCGTCGACGGCTCGCGCCCGAGCCACGAGCGCGTGGAGGAATCGAAACACCGCTTCAGGGTCGGTCACAGCCACGCTGCGTTCGAGTCCGTCGAGATACACCGTGGGGTCGTGTGTTTCCCACGCACCCAGATACGCGTGGACGATGACGCCAACCGTGGCCATGTCGCAGCCGTTCGGCGGCGTGGCCGGAAGCTGAATCGGGGCGGCGTCCGTGTGCGCTGCGGGCGAGGAGCGCGCGGTCGCGGTGCGCACGTCCCCACTGCCGGCGGTCACTGCGGCGACGCGGTCCTTGTTCGCGCCCCACCGGCGAATCCAGGTCTCGGCGTCGAAGGCGTAGGTCACACCGACGGCCGTCGAAGCCGTGCGTGGGTCCGCGTCGACTGCAGTGACATCCGGTTCGGTCACGATCACAGCGTCTGCCTCCCGTGGTCGGCATTCCCCTCCCATGCCAGTCATTACCGCAAGCGTGTCAACGGTGGAATGTAAAGCTTGTCAAACGGTATGCATTAGCGTGACGCTGGGCGTGCGATGTCGCGCGCGAACGAACATTCAAGCCGATCGGGTTGCAGAACAACAACGATGGCACGACCCGCGGCAACAGGGGTGAGCGACTGATGGCCTCCGTCTCCTCGGCCCACCTCGTGTTGTTTATCGCCGCGATCCTGTTCTCGGCCGCGCTCGCCGGTGCGCTCACGGACAGTGCCACCATCATCGGCGACAGCGTCAACGACGCCGCCGACACCGACGCCGCACACGCCAACACCGCGTTCAGCGTCGTCAGCGATCCGGGTGCGCCGAACAGCGTCTACAACGACACCACGGATACGCTCACGATCCTCGTGAAGAACACGGGGGACAGCACGCCCCTGAGCGACCCCAGAGACATCACTGTGCTCGTCGATGGGGAGTATCAAACACCCGCGAGTACGGCGGTCGTGAGCGCGAACGCTGACACCTGGCGGCCGGGCACGCTGCTGCGCGTGGAGGTGACTGTTGATCTGGCACCGAACACGGAGACCCGGGTCGTCGTCGACGCCAGCGGCCACCGCGATCACTTCACGTTCACCACGTCGTAGCCCCTGGGCCACTCGGCTGTGAACTGCGGGCGGCGTGTGCGGCCCAGTGCCGAACAATGGCGGCGCTGGTGGGCGATGGGATGGGAGAAGGATGGACTCGCTGGGATTTGAACCCAGGGCCTCTTCCTTGCGAAGGAAGCGATCTACCGCTGATCTACGAGCCCGCGACCGCGCAGAAACGACCGCGCGGCGAGGTCGAACATCGAAGACGACGCGAGCCGAAAACGGCCCTCACGGGGCCACGGTGGCGGCTCAGTCTTCGAGGACGATCTCGATGTTGACGTCGTTGGGAACCTGAATCCGCATCAGCTGGCGGAGCGCGCGCTCGTCCGCGTCGATGTCGATGAGACGCTTGTGGACGCGCATCTCCCAGTGCTCCCAGGTCGCGGTCCCCTCGCCGTCAGGGGACTTCCGGGACGGCACTTCGAGGGTCTTCGTCGGCAGCGGGACCGGACCGGAGACTTTCACGCCGGTTTTGTCCGCGATCTCCTGGACTTCGCCACAGATGTTGTCGAGGTCGTCGGGATCGACGCCGGCGAGACGAACGCGTGCCTGCTGCATGGATTAGGCTTCGTCGACGTCCAGAACTTTCCCGGCCGCGATGGTCTGACCCATGTCGCGCACGGCGAACGAGCCGAGTTCCGGAATCTCCGAGGACGGCTCGAGGCTGAGTGGCTTTTGCGGGCGCACGGTGACGACCGCTGCGTCGCCGGACTGGATGAAGTCCGGGTTCTCCTCCTGGGTCTCGCCGGACGCCGGGTCCATCTTCTTGTCGATGGATTCGATGGTACACGCGACCTGTGCGGTGTGCGCGTGGAAGACCGGCGTGTACCCGGCGGTGATGACCGACGGGTGCTGCATCACGACGACCTGTGCTTGGAAGGTGTCGGCGACCGACGGCGGGTCGTCGGCCGGACCACAGACGTCGCCGCGACGAATGTCGTCCTTGCCGATGCCGCGCACGTTGAACCCGACGTTGTCACCGGGCTCCGCGTTCGGCACTTCCTCGTGGTGCATCTCGATGGTCTTGACCTCGCCACCGACGTCGCTGGGCTGGAAGCTGACGTTGTCGCCGGTGTTCATCACACCGGTCTCGATGCGTCCGACGGGAACGGTACCGATCCCGGAGATCGTGTAGACGTCCTGGATCGGGAGCCGGAGATCGGCGTCCGTCGGCGGCTGTGGCACCGGAAGCCCGTTGAGGGCCTCCAGGAGGGTGGGGCCGTCGTACCACGGTGTGTTGTCCGAGTGGTCCGAGACGTTGTCGCCCTCGAACGCGGAGGTCGCGATGAACTTCGCGTCGTCGGGGTTGAAGCCGACCTGCCCGAAGAGGTCCTTGACGCCGGAGACCACTTCGTTGTATTTGGACTCGTCGTAGTCGACGACGTCCATCTTGTTGACAGCGACGATGAGCTCGTCGATGCCAAGCGTTCGCGAGAGGAAGACGTGCTCTCGCGTCTGGGGCGCGACACCGTCGTCAGCGGCGACGACGAGGACGGCGTTGTCGGCCTGGGACGCACCCGTAATCATGTTCTTCACGAAGTCGCGGTGGCCAGGACAGTCGACGATAGTGAACTCGTACTCGTCGGTGGTGAACTCCTGGTGGGCGATGTCGATGGTGACACCGCGTTCGCGCTCCTCGGCGAGGTTGTCCATGACGTAGGCGAACTCGAAGCCGCCCTTGCCCTTCTCCTCGGCCTCTTCTTTGTGCTGTTCGATGACGTGCTCGGGTACGCTCCCCGTTTCGTAGAGGAGGCGCCCGACCATCGTGCTCTTGCCGTGGTCGACGTGGCCGATGACGGCCAGGTTCTGGTGGCGGTTGTCGCTCATATTCGGATAATGCGCTGAAGACGCGCTCTGTGAAGTCTATTCGTCAGTTCGCATTAAAACCATTTCGGTACGCGACCAGGGATCAGCCGCGACAGTCGCTGATACCATGCCTTGCAGTACCACGCCGCTGGGAATTTTTGTCAGGAAACCGGCGTTACTGTTGGTCGGCGATGTGATCGACGTCCGCAAGCACCGCCGACGCCGTTGCCGCCCCGCCAGCACCCTGTCCGGACAGGTTCAGCCGCCCCGCGTGCTCGGTCTCCAACTGCACGATGTTCGTGGTCCCGGACACCGCAAGCGTCCCGTTGGCCGGCACCAACCGCGGCCCGACCCGCACGTGATCCGGCCCCACCTCCCCGATCAGCCGTATCGTCTGCCCGTCGGTTTCGGCCAGCTCCAGCGCCGACGGGGCCACCCCCGTGATCCCGTCGACGCTGACGCCGTCGAGGTCGTACTCACGGTCGCCGATCACGTTCGCGAGGATCGCACACTTCAGCGCCGCATCCGTGCCGTCCACGTCAAACGTCGGATCCGCCTCCGCGACCCCCACCTCTTGTGCCTCCGCCAGGACGTGCTCGTACCCCAGTCCCGCCGCCGCCATCCGCGACAACACGAAGTTCGCGGTCCCGTTCAGGACGCCACGGACAGCACGCACGCGGCCGGCGCCGATGCGCTCGATGGTCGCCAGCACGGGGATCGCACCCCCAACAGTCGCCTCGAACCGGAGGTTGCCCGCGCTCGCCGCCGCCAGCTCGCACACCCCAGCGTAGCGCTCGGCGACCGGGCCCTTGTTCGCGAGCACGACGTGACGGTCCGCACTCAGCGCGCGCTCGACGTGCCCGAAACCGGGCTCGGCGTCCCCCAGCGTCGTCGGCGTCGCCTCCACGAGCACGTCGTAGTCGGCGGTCAACGCGTCACTCGGCGCTCCCGTCCCGATCTCACTCGCCGCGTCGCGCTTGCGCGCACACACCGCCGCCGTGTCCACCCCCGAACCGTCGACGACCGCGCTCGTCGAGTCCGCCACCGCAACCACGGTGTGGCCGTGGGACGCGGCCTGGTCGACGACCGCCTGCCCGACCGCTCCCGCCCCCATGACGGCAAGTCTCATCGCCGATCACCCGCCAGCGGCTCGATCACGCGGACGCCCGCCTCGGCGGCCACCGCTCGCACGGCCGCCAGCGTGCGCTCGGCTGCACCATCAGCCACCCCCATCCGGAGGCGCGCACTCGCCTCGTGGCCCACCCCTGGCTCGTCGGTCAACGTGAACTCCACTACCGACGCAGCCCCACACTCCTCGACGGACGCGAGCAGCTCGGACGGATCAGTGGCCACCAGATCCCCCACCAGCAGCACCGTCACCGCGTCCGCGTAGCGCTCCGCGGTGGCGTCGATGACGGTGACGCCCGCGTCCTCCAACGCCCCCACCACCGTCTCGAACCGGTCGGGCTGACACTCCACGGTCACCTCCACGGGGATGCGGCCGCGCGGCGTCACCGATCCGCGCTCGTGGAGGACCGACAGCAGGTTCCCCCCTGCGTCCGCGATCGGCGCAAGCGCAGCCAGCAACGCGCCGGGCTCGTCGGCAAGCTCCAGTCGGAGCACGTGGGTCCGATCCGCGGGCGCGGTCACGGCCACCCCACCCCCTGCGTGGCACCCCGCCGGACGCGTGTTGTCGGCCACGAGCCGGACTGCAGTCGCTCGGTGCCGACCCCGCAGCTCGGATCGCGTCCGCCTGCGAACATGAGTTGCAGTCGGACTGCTGGCTGTTATAACGCTTCGGCCGAGTCAACTCCTGCCGGCGTCGCCGAGCGCGCGACCGGCCGTCGACGCGCCACGAAATCGAACCCCCCGCGAGAACGGATTAGAAGTGCGTGATGCTCTCGGGCAGCTCCGTCTTCATGCCCTTGCGCTCGCGGATCTCCATGATGATCTCCCGCTGGAGGTTGTCCGCCATGACGCGGAACCCAGCGTTCTCGGTGTTCCAGGACGCCCGCCCCTCGGTCGCCGAGCGGATGTCACTGGAGAACCCGATCATCTCGTCGACCGGTGCGATGCCCTCGACGACCATGAGGTCGCCTTCCTGGTACATGTCGTCGACGCGACCACGCCGACCCTGCACCTCGCCGGACGCAGCGCCCATGTGCTCGGACGGGACGTCGATGCGGACGTCCTGAATCGGCTCCAGCAGCCGGATGTCGGCGTCGATGAGCGCGCGGTGGACGGCGTCCCGAGTCGCCGGGATGACCTGCGCCGGACCGCGGTGGATGGCGTCCTCGTGGAGGCGCGCGTCGTGCAGGCGGATGAGCGCACCCTCGACGGGTTCGGCCGCCAGCGGGCCGTCCTCCAGGGAGTCGGTGAGGCCGTCGACGACCAGCTCCATCGTCTCGTTGAGGTGCTGAATCCCCTTCGTGTCGTCGATGAAGATGTTGCGCCCGATGATGTTCTCGACGTCCTGTGACGTCTCCTTGTCCATGCCCGCCTCCTGGAGGACCTCGCGGCGCTCCTGTTCGGGCATGTCCATCGACACCTCGCCCAGGCGGATCTCCTCGAGCACGTCGTCGCTGAGCTGCTCGACGGTGATGTAGAACTTGTTGTGGCGGTTCGGCGAGACGCCCTCGACTTCCTGGGAGTCGCTGGTCGGCGTCTCACGGTAGACGACGATCGGCTCCCCAGTCGTGACGGGGATGCCCTGGTTGCGCTCGATGCGCTGGGTCTGGACTTCCAGGTGGAGTTCGCCCTGCCCCGAGATGAGGTGCTCGCCGGTGTCCTCGTTGATCTCGATGGAGATCGTGGGGTCCTCCTTCGAGACTTGTCGCAGCGTCTCGATGAGCTTCGGGAGGTCGTCCATGTTCTGTGCCTCGATGGACTTCGTGATGACCGGCTCGGAGATGTGGTCGATGGACTCGAACGGCGTCATCTCCTCGTTTGAGACGGTGGAACCGGCGATGGCGTCCTTGAGGCCGGTGACCGCGGCGATGTTGCCTGCGGGGACTTCGTCGACCTCCTCGCGCTCGCCGCCCATGTAGATCCCGACGCTCTGAACGCGGTTCTTGCCGGCCGTCCCGGACACGTACAGCTCCTGGCCCTTCTCGAGGGTGCCGGAGAACACGCGCCCAGCCGCAATCTCGCCGGCGTGCGGGTCGACACCGATGTCGGTCACCATCAGGACGACTTCGCCGTCCTCGTCGACGAGGCGCATCGACTCCGCGATCTCGGAGTCGGCGTCACCACGCCAGACGGTCGGAATACGGCGGGGCTGCGCGTCGATGGGGTTCGGGAAGTGCTCGGCGACCATGTCGAGCACGACGTCGGCCAGCGGCGTCTGCTCGTGCAGCTCCTCGCGCTTGTCCGAGCGCTCCAGGTCGATGATATCCCCGAAGTCCATGCCGGTGCGCTGCATCGACGGCATCGAAACGCCCCACTTGTAGAGCGCGGACCCGAACGCCACGGTGCCGTCCTCGACGGACACCGTCCAGTCCTCGATGTCGTCTTTCTCCTCGGTCATCCCGCGGATGAGCTCGTTGACGTCGCCGATCACCGAGAGCAGGCGCTCCTGCATCTCCTCGGGGCCCTCCTGGAGCTCCGAGATGAGGCGATCGACTTTGTTGATGAACAGCGTCGGCTTGACGCCCTCGCGGAGCGCCTGCCGAACGACTGTCTCCGTCTGGGGCATCGCGCCCTCGACGGCGTCCACGACGACGAGCGCGCCGTCGACGGCGCGCATCGCGCGGGTCACGTCACCGCCGAAGTCGACGTGGCCCGGCGTGTCGATGAGGTTGATGAGGTGGTCGTCGCCCTCGTACTCGTGGGTCATCGAGACGTTTGCGGCGTCGATGGTGATGCCCCGTTCCTGTTCGTCCTCCTCGGTGTCCATCGCCAGCTGCTGGCCGGCGGTGTCCTCCGAGATCATCCCCGCCCCCGCGAGCAGGTTGTCAGTGAGGGTGGTTTTTCCGTGGTCGACGTGCGCGGCGATGGCGATGTTCCGGATCTGCTCCGGGTTGTCCATCAGCCGTTCGCACTGTTCGACAATCTTCTTTCGTCGGCCCATTGGACATTCATACTGCCAGCGGGTTCAAAAGGATAGTGCTTTGCCGGTCGCATGGCACCCGAGACGCGTGGTGTCACCCCGGAACGCGTCGGGTTCCGGGCGGTCGTTGCCCGCCGACCACCGACTTCGGAGGACGCGGGGCCTGCTGGGGGCGTAAGAGTCTTTGTCACCACTCCGCTGTGAACTATTACCATGGAGATTCGTGTGTCCGGCGCTGGCCCGGCTGCCCCCTTCTTCAGCGCCCGAGACGTCTTCGAACCCAGCCACGACCTCGACCTCCCGGTCGACGTCCACATCCGGTCGAACCCCGACGAGCGAACCTGGGCCGGCCACTACGACGACCACCACGTTCTCAACATCTCCCAGCAGGCCGCAACCTCCGTGATGGCCCGCGAGCTCGCGCTCCACGAGTTCGCCCACATGCACCGCCACGAACGCGGCCACCCCAGCCACACCCTCTCGATGGACGAAGTGCTGTTTCTCGCGCTCACCGGCCGCGAAGTCGAACAGCGCGTGCTCACCCACTGCTACCAGATCGCCAACCACGTCAAAGACATCTACGCCGACGACATCACGCTCTCGGTCGGCCCCACCGACAAACTCCGCTCGTTCCTGGAATCCGAGCTCGCGGCCGCCATCGCCGACCAGCCGGCCGACCGCCAGCAGGTCGGCCACCGACTCACCGCCGGCGCCGACCCCTCGATGACCGCGGTCAACGCCGCGTTCGCACTCGCACTCCTGGAACGCCACGACGCCATTCCCGGCGACCACCGGCTGTACGACCTCGCACACGCGGCCGGCCAGGACGCCCCCGAGATCGACGTCGACGGGTTCCGCCGCCGGTTCGCCACGCTCGGCCCCGACCCCGACGAGAGTGACTGCCGGCGCGGCCTCGTCGATACGATCCGCACGTACGCCGACGCCCAGACCACCACCACGGGCCCCGCCGCCGACTGACCACGCGTCGCTGTCCACCCGAGAGCGCGCCAAGCGGAATCACCCGACTCGGCGAAAATCGAAACCCGCCCGCGTCAGCGTGCCGCTGCAGCGACGCGTTCTTTCTCCTTTTTCTGGCCGATGGCGTACGTCTGGACGTTGTAGTCCGCCGCGCCAGCGAGCTGATTGGCAAGCGCCTCCGCGGCGTCGGTGGGCGTCTTGAACGACGCCGAATGCGCGCCGTCCGCGAGGAACTTCAGCGCCTGATCGACGCGGCGCTGCGGTGCCGTGTCGACGGCCTGGGGGACCGAGATCCCGCCGTACTTCAGGCGCACGGTCTCCTCCCGCGGGGCCGCGTTCTCGACGGCGCTCACGAGCACCTGAATGGGGTTCTCGTCGGTTCGCTCGTGGACGATGTCGAACGCGTCACGAACGATCTTCAGTGCCTGCTGTTTCTTCCCGGCGTTCGCGCCCGTCTTCATCAAGCGGTTGGCGAGTCGCTCCACGATGGAGATCTCGCTTTTCTTGAACTGCTTTTGGGCGTGTCGCCCCATCGTGTGCGCGACCGGCGTCACTGCGAGGTAGCGCCGCGTGCTCGGGTCCTCGTAGTGGATCTCCGCGACGTCCCACTTCCCGAACAGCTTCGCGTTCGCCGCGACCTCCTGGGTGTCCTCGGATTCGGCGGCTGCCTCCTCTGTCTCGTCTTCGGCTGGTTGCTCGTCGCTCATGTGTTATCGCACCGGCTTCTCAGCGTTCCCGCGAACCAGTTCGATGAGGCTCACGCCGTTGACTTTCTCGACCTTGTAGTTGACACCGGAGAGGTCGCCCATCGCGCGACCTTTCGCCCCACCGATCCCGGCGATGGTGACCTCGTCGTGCTCGTCGATGAACGAGATCGCACCGTCACCGGGGCAGAACGCAGTCACCTGCTTGCCGTTCTTGATGAGCTGCACCCGAACACACTTCCGGATCGCGGAGTTCGGCTGCTTCGCTTCGATGCCGACCTTCTCGAGTACGATGCCACGCCCCTGTGGGGCTCCCTCAAGGGGGTCGGACTTCTTACCGAGGCCCCGCTCTCGCCGCGCGTACTCAGAATCGGACCACCGGCGCTGCTGGCGGTCCTTCTTGAGTTTGCGAGCGGCGTACTTGCCGTTCGTCATACAGCCGAGTATCCCGCGGAGGCACTTAAGCCCGACCTTTTGCCCTGCGCTCGGTCGTGTTACCCACTCGTCTGCCCACGGGCGGCGACGAAGCGAGCGGCAGGACGGCGGCGTGCTTTCAGCGCAGCCCGTGCTAGCGCCCGAGAGAGCGCAGCGAACGGGACTACGTCAGCTGGATGTCGTCGATGTCGAAGTGGCGGGCGGCCAACTCCTTGGCGGTCTCGATGTTCGTGCCGTCAGCACCGATCGCGACGCCCTTGTCCTCGTGGGCGACTTCCGCGTACGCGACCGTCGTGTCGTTCTCGCTGACCGTGACGTTGTAGACCGCCGCCGGCGAGAGCGCGTTCGCCACGAACCCCTCGGCGGTCGGGGCATCCTCGACGAGCACCACGCTGCGCCCGAGCGTCGCTTCAAGCGCGTCGACGCGGCTCCCGCCGTCGCCGATGGCGGCCCCCATCTCGCCCGCAGTGACGACGTACACCACCCGGTCGTCGTCGGGCAGGCAATCGACGGCCGTCGCGTCGGTCTCCGTCTCGAAGACGGCGATGAGCTGGCGCGCCTCATCTGAGAGCCGGATGGTCATCAGTCCGACGTCTGTGTCGCGCCCATCCGGAGGTCGACGTCACCAGTTCCGAGCCGAACCGGCTTCCCGACGATCACGTTCTCGATGACGCCGTCGAGGTCGTCGCTCTCGCCGTGGATCGCCGCGTCCAGGAGGTGGTTCACCGTCACCTCGAAGGCGGCCCGCGCGAGCACGGAGTTCTTGTTCCCCGAGATGCCGTGGCGGCCGATCGACTCGATGGTGCCGTCGTTGGTCATGATGTCGGCGACCAACATCAGGTGGCGGATGTTCACGTCGTCGAGGCCCTGCTCTTCGAGGGTGGTCATCGTCTCGTTGATGATCGCCTCCCGAGCGGCCTCGATGCCGAGGGTCTTGTGCACCTCGTGGATGTTGTTACACGACGTGCGCGTGGCGTCGACGCCCTCGATCTTGAGCGCCTTCTTGAACGCCGACCCCTCGGTGTAGAGGACGAACTCCTCGCCACGGTCGGTTTCTTCGCGCCGAATCACGACCCGGGACACCTCCTCGATGCCCTTGAACACGATGTCCCGGAGCTGCTCGACCAGCTGCAGGAGCTCCCGGTACGACGGCTCGCTCGGTCCGAACTCCAGGATCGTTCCGTCCTGGGTCACTGTCACACCGAGGTTCCCCTCGATCGTCTCCGCGACCTCCCCCGCGATCTGCGTCGTGGAGTCAACCCGCGGCCACCGCTCCTGGAGCGTGTCCTCGTTGAGGTCGATGCGGACGACCATGTCCGCGACGTTCGTGGAGATGTCGCCCAGCGCGAGGATCTTCGTGGCCTCGATCTTCCAGACGACCTCGTGGGCGCGCTCGCGCTCCTCGGCGTACTCGTCCTCCAAGTACACCTCCATCACCGGCGTGTCCGGCGTCTTCCGGGCGTCCACGAGCTCGATGAGCCGCGGCAGCCCCTGTGTCACGTCCATCTCCGCGACGCCCGCGTAGTGGAACGTGTTCATGGTCATCTGCGTCCCCGGCTCCCCGATGGACTGCGCGCTCACCGTCCCCACTGGGTCGAGCGGGTCGACGCGCGTGTCCAAATATTGGGCCTCAACCGCGGTGGCGATCTCGTTCGCCTGGGACTTCGTGACCCCGCGCTCCTCGGCGGTCGCGAGCACCTCGTCTTTCAGCCGCCGTGGCAACTCGGTGTCCTCGATCACGTCGTGGACGCCGTCCGTCACGTCGAACTCAGTCATCCGATTCCACCTCCCAGGCGGCGCCGTGTTCGGAGAGGTTCGTCGGCGGCTCCTCGACCTCCAGGAACTCGGCCTTCTGGGTGTCGCTGTCGAACTCCGAGTTCAGGATGCGGTCGGCGACGTGCTCGACGTCGATGTCGACCTCCTCGTTGGAGGACACCTGCACCGGACTGGTGCCGTCCTCCCCGAACTCGAACTGCACGATCGTGTCGCTGGTGTCCCGCACGGTGCCGTCGTACTGCGTCTCCAGCTCCGACAGCGCGTTGATCAGCCGGCGCTGCAGGTAGCCGGACTTCGACGTGCGGACTGCCGTGTCAACCAGCCCCTCGCGGCCCCCCATCGCGTGGAAGAAGAACTCCTTCGGGGTCAGCCCGCTGGTGTAGGAGTTCTCCACGAAGCCATGGGCCTCACTGGAGAGGTCGTTGGGCGCGAAATGGGAGAGCGTGCGGTCCTCGTAGCCGCGGTTGATGCGCTCGCCACGAACCGCCTGCTGGCCGACACACCCAGCCATCTGCGTGAGGTTCAACATCGACCCACGCGCGCCGGAGTTCGCCATCACGACCGCGGGGTTGTCCTCGTCGAAGTTCTCCTCGGCGACGTCCCCCGCGGAGTCCCGAGCCTTTCCGAGCGTCTGCATGATCTTCATCTCCAGGGTCTCGTCGACCGTGCGGCCGGGCAGGCTCTCTAGGTCCCCGTTCTCGTAAGTCTCGATGAGTTCCTGCACGCGGTCGTACGCCGACTGGATCGCCTCGTCGATGCGCTCGCGGGCCTCCGTCGACACCGTCTCGTCGTCGATGCCGATCGAGAACCCGAAGTGCATGATCGACCGCATCGCCAGCGACGCGACCTCGTTGATGAAGATGCGGGCGCGCGTGTTCCCGTGGACTTTCGTGATGGTGTCCACGATCTCACTGCCGTACTCCCCGACCTCGTCGTCGGCGATGGTGCCCTCCAAGAGCTGGCCGTCCTCGATGACGACCGTGTCACCGGTCGTGCCGGTGAACTCAAGCGAGAGGTCGTCGGGCAGCAACTCGGAGAAGATCTGGTGGCCGGTCCAGTACTGGTCGCCGTCCTCGTCGGTGCCGGCGGCCGCCGGCAGCTCGTCGATCCGGGTCTGCCGGAGTAGGTCCGACGCCTGCGTCTCGTTGAACCGCGGATTGTCGTTCGTGAGCAGGTACGTCCCCGAGATGTGGTCCTGGATCGCGCCGATGATGTTCTCCCCGAACCGCGGGGAGAGGATCTGCTCTTGGACGCGCATCAGCACGCGCGCCTCGGCCCGCGCCTCCTCGTTCTGGAGGGCGTGCATGTTCATCTCGTCGCCGTCGAAGTCGGCGTTGTACGGCGGACAGACGACCGTATTCAGGCGGAACGTCTTGTACGGCATCACCACGACCTCGTGGGCCATGATCGACATCCGGTGCAGCGACGGCTGCCGGTTGAAGATGATGATGTCGCCGTCGATGAGGTGGCGCTGGACCTCCCAGCCGGGCTCGACGCGCTCGGCGAGCTCCTCACACACCTTCTCGGTGACGCGCACGCGACGGCCGTCGGGCCGGGTGACGTAGTTCGCGCCCGGATGCCCCTCGGGGCCGTTCCGGACGTAGCGTCGGGCGCGCTCGAGGTTCTGCTCGTTGACGACCATCGTCTGTGTCATCTCCGTCGCCACCCGATCCGGCACCCCGACCTCGTTCAGCGACAGCGTGGGGTCCGGCGAGATGACGGTCCGGGCGGAGAAGTTCACGCGTTTCCCCGAGAGGCTGCCGCGGAACCGCCCCTCTTTGCCCTTGAGGCGCTGGGATAGCGTCTTCAGCGGGCGGCCGGACCGATGTCGCGCCGGCGGCGTCCCGCTGATCTCGTTGTCCATGAACGTCGTGACGTGGTACTGCAACAGCTCCCAGAGGTCCTCGATGATGAGCTGTGGCGCACCCGCCTCGCGGTTCTCCATGAACCGCTGGTTGATGCGGATGATGTCCACCAGCTTGTGCGTGAGGTCGTCCTCGCTGCGCTGGCCGTTGTCAAGCGTGATCGACGGTCGCGCCGTCACCGGCGGCACCGGTAGCACCGTCAGGATCATCCACTCGGGCCGACTGCGGTCCGAGTTCACGCCCAGCGCTTCGAGGTCCTCGCCGGGGATGTCCTCGAACCAGTCCCGGATGTCCGACGGCATCAGCTTGTTCATGTCCTCGGTGGTGAGGTCCGCGCCGATGGCCGTCTCGATGGCCTCACGGTCCTCGCGGCGCGGCCGGAACTCCCCGGAGAGGATCTCGTTGATCCGGCTGATGTCGATGTCGGTCTGCTCGGCGAGCTCCTGGGGGCTCACGCCAGCGTCGTCCTCGTCCTCGTCGGGCTGCATCGACGCCGCGATGCGCTCGCTGTAATCCGACGCCAACACCTGCTGGACCTCGTAGTACGTCGTCGGCTTCTCGTGTTTGACGTCGTACTGGACCTCCCCGCAGTGCGGGCAGTGGTCTTTCTTGCGGGCCTCACGGATCGCCGCCGTCATCACGTCAGAGACGTCCTGGCGGAGGCTCCGCGTCCGATCGAGGTTCTCCCGGTACTCGTCTTTCTCCTCCTCGGTGAGCAGCAGGCTCGCGCACTCCCGACACGTCCCACGCAGGAGCCGGCGGATGAGCTTCGAGAACCCCACGTGAATCACCGGGGCCGCGAGCTCGATGTGGCCGAAGTGGCCGTTGCAGCCGCCCGAGCGCTGCCCACACGTCTTACACTCTAGACCCGGATCGATGACGCCCAGTCGGGGGTCCATCAGCCCCATGTCGATCGGGAAGCCGTCGTCGTCGTACGTGTCCGCCGTGATGACCTTCGTGGCGGACATGTCGCGGTACTCCTCTGGGTCCATCAGCCCGAAGCTGATTTCGCCGATTTCCTTGGGGGCTTGTCCTGCACTCATTACACTGCCTCCTCCAGTTCCAGGCGCGGCGCGATGCCGAGCGCCTTCATCTCGTCGAGTAGAAGCTTGAATGCGTAACTCATCTCGATGCTGTGTACGTCGGTCTCCTCCTCGCAGTTCGGACAGTACACCCGGCGCTGCTCGTAGTTCTCCACGGCCGTCATGCCGCAGTTCCCACACACGTGGATCTCCTCGCGGTCCGAGGAATCGAGCAGGCGCTCTTTGAGCACCATCGCCGCGCCGTGCCCGATGACGGTGTCACGCTCCATCTCACCGACCCGCAGTCCGCCCTCGCGGGCGCGACCCTCGGTGGGTTGTCGGGTCAGCACCTGCACCGGCCCCTTCGACCGGGCGTGGAGCTTGTTCGACACCATGTGGTAGAGCTTGTGGTAGAAGATCGTCCCCACGAAGATCTCGGCCTCGATTTTCTCCCCGGACACCCCGGAGTACATGACCTCCTTGCCGGAGGATTTGAAGCCGCGGTCTTCGAGCGTGCCACGGATCTCGTCCTCGCCCTCGCCGGTGAACGGCGTGCCGTCGACGGACCGCCCGTCCAGCGACCCCGCCTTCCCGCCGAGCATCTCCAGCACGTGGCCGACCGTCATCCGCGACGGCAACGCGTGGGGGTTCAACACGAGGTCCGGCACCACGCCTTCCTGCGTGAACGGCATGTCCTCCTGGGGCGCGAGGTGGCCGACGACGCCCTTCTGGCCGTGTCGGCTCGCGAACTTGTCGCCGAGCTCCGGGATGCGCTCGTCGCGCACGGAGACTTTCGCGAGCTTCGAGCCGTCCTCGCCCTCCATCAGCGTCACCGTGTCGACGACGCCGTCCTCGCCCGACCGCATCGTCACCGACGTTTCGCGGCGCTTCTGCGGGCTCAGCCCGCCCATGTCCTCGGGTTCTTCGAGGAACCGCGGCGGACTCGTCTTCCCCAACAGCACCGACGAATCGTCGACTTTCGTCTCGGGGTTCACCAGGCCGTCGTCGTCGAGGTGCGTGTACGCGTCCTCACCGCGTGCGCCCCGCACGTCGTCGCCGGGGATCTCGAAGCGGTCTTCCTGGCCGCCAGGGTAGCGCCGCTCCTCGCCCTCGTACGTGCGGAAGAAATGCGACCGGGAGAGCGCGCGCTCCACGGACCCCTTGTTCATGACCAGGGCGTCCTCGATGTTGAACCCCTCGTAGGACATCACGGCGACGACGAAGTTCTGGCCCGCCGGCCGGTCGTCGTAGCCGATCTGCTCGGTCGTCTGGGTGTTCACCATCGCCTTCTGCGGGTAATGCAGGAGGTGTTGGCGGGTGTCCGGCCGGATGCGGTAGTTCGCCGCCGGCAGCCCCAGACTCTGTTTCATCATCCCCGCCCCCATCGTAATCCGGGGGCTGGCGTTGTGCTCGGGGTACGGGATCATCCCCGCACCGATCCCGAAGATGAGCTGCGGGTCGATTTCGAGGTGCGTGTGGTCGGCCGTGAGCTCCTCCTCCTCGACGCCCACGAGGATGTCCTCTTCCTCCTCGGCGTCGATGAACTCGACTTTCCCCGCCTCAACGAGGTCCTCGAAGTCGATGTCGCCGTTCTTGACGGCCTCCACTTCCTCCTGGGTGACCACCGGCTCGCCGTTCTCCACGACCAGCAACGGCCGGCGCGCCCGGCCAGCGTCCGCGTTCACGATGACCTCACCGGTGCGGTCCCTGACCGAGACGTTCACCATCTCGGAGACCTCACCGCGGCGGCGCGCCTCCCGGATCTGTTCTGCTAACTCTTCGGGGTTCTCGTGTGTTCCAACCAGACTCCCGTTGACGTAGACTTTGGCTTCGCGTTCCGTACTCATGTTAGTCGTCCGCGGACGTCGTCGATGTCGTTTCCATGCTGATGCCGGGGATTCCCTCCACACCCATCGAGGACAGCTCCTGTTTGAGGTCCCGCTCGTCGTCGACGTCCTGTGAGAGCTCCATCGCCTGCGCGAAGTTCTTCACCAGCCCACAGTTCGGGCCTTCCGGCGTCTCGGACGGACAGATGCGCCCCCACTGGGTGGCGTGTAGGTCCCGCGCTTCGAAGTGCGGCTGGGAGCGGCTGAGCGGACTGCGCAGGCGGCGCAGGTGGCTGAGCACACCCATGAAGTCGGTGCGGTCGACGAGCTGACTCACGCCGGACCGCCCACCAACCCAGTTCCCGGTCGCAATCGGGTGTTCGAGGCGCTCGGTCAACACGTCGGACCGAACCACCGTGTTCACCGTGAGTTCGCGGTTCCGCATGTTCGCGCGCTCCAGCTGGTATTTCACGTCACGCGCGAGCTTGTTCAGCGCCGTTCGGAACAGGTCTTTCATCAGGTCTCCGGAGACCTTCAGGCGCTTGTTCGCGTAGTGGTCCTTGTCGTCGGCCTCGCGGCGGCCGAGCGCCAACTCGAAGCACGCCTCGGCCATCCGGCAGAGGTAGTACGCCTTGTTGATGCGTGTCTCCTCTTCCTCGACGCCGTCCTCGTGGAGGTGTGGGAGGAGATAGCGGTCGATGACGTAGTTCGCGCGCTTGAGCTGGTAGTTCTTTCCCTGCCCGGAGGCGACGCGCTGGCCCAGGTCCTCGATGGCTTCCTCCTGGGTCTGGACGTCGGCTTCCTCCAGGTTCTCCAGCATGAACTTCACGATCTCGGGGTCCTCGCTGACCCGGTGGACGATCTCCTCGTCGGACTCCAACCCGAGCGCGCGCACGAGCGTTACGAAGCTGATCGACCCGGAGACTGACGGGAACGACACCTCAAGCAGGCCCTCGCGGTTGCGCTCGACGAGCACGAGCGCGCGGTAGCCGCGGCGCTGGCTGAACGTCTTCGCCACCTGAATTTCGTCGCCGTACTTGGAGTCGTACTCGGCGAGGATCTTGTTCGGCGCGAGGTCCTCGCTGGTCATCAACACGCGCTCGCTGCCGTTGATGATGAAATACCCCCCGGGGTCGGCCGGGTCCTCACCGATCTCGATGAGTTCCTCGTCGCTGAACCCGGAAATGTTGCATTTGTCCGAGCCCACCATGATGGGCATCCGACCGACCTTCGTTTCGGTCGTGTCGAGGACACGCTCCTCTTCTTCCTCGCCACCACGCACGATGCTCATCTCCATGAACACGGGCGCCGAGTACGTGATGTTCCGCAGCCGCGCTTCCTGTGGGTACAGCAGCTCCTCGCTGCCGTCGGCCTCCCTGACGCGGGGCGTGACGGCTCGAACGTCACCGAGCTCAACCCACACCGGCTCTTCGTCCTCTTTGTCGCCGATGTCCGTCTCGATGCGTTCTTTCTCGGTGACGACATCCTGCATGCCGTGTTCGAGGAACGCGTTGTACGAGCGGAAGTGGTGTTCGGCGAGGCGTTCTTTCGAGAAGTACGATTCGGACAGTTCGCGTTTGTCTTCCTGTAGCATCTATTCGATCACCAGTCGGTACACGACGGCTTCGTCTGTGGTTCGCGAGTCCCGAACGATCTCCACGACGTCCCCGATTTCGGCGTTGTCGGGCAGCGCTGGATCCTTGTATTTGATCTTCGGAAGCTCCGTGCGGTCGATGTCGTAGTCCGCAAGCACTCCGTCGAGTGTCTCCTCATCGAGGACGGTGTGCTCGGGTACGAGTTCGTGTTGGCTTACGTCTACCATGGGTGCACCTGCGTGGGGGGAGAACTGACTCTCACGAGATACTACAGGCCAGTTGCTGCCCACAGCATTTAAGCCTTGTCAACCACGGGGCGCGCGAACGGCGACACGACAGCGATACACACACAGCCCGCGATTGGAAAGTCTTAATACTATACCCCGGATACGAATGAGTGCAGCCAGCCCGGATGGTGTAGTGGCCCATCATACAACCCTGTCACGGTTGTGACGCGGGTTCAAATCCCGCTCCGGGCGCTTTCTCCGTTCCGCTACTCGAACAGCGCCGCGTCCGTTCCCAACCCCTCCTGTCTCGATCCACGCCAACCGACGGGACCAGGCCGGGCTAGCGGTCGCCGGCGAACCGGCCCGTGATGTCGTATTCATTGCCGGTGAGAACGAACGCCACGTCCTCGATGACGCCGCCCAGCTCCGGCACGATACGCAGCAGCGCCAGCGTCAACACGACGAGCACCACGACAGACAGCGACTGCGCAAGCACGCGATCCGCGAACAGATACGACACCCGGTTGGGGTTGTCCGTCGGGAACAACGCAAACACCACGCCTTCGATAACATCCCCGCCGAACCACTGGTTGCCGTGTGCGATCGCGATGAACACGACACGCACCAGGTTCATGCCGTAGATCAGCGGGATCGCCACCCCCAGTGCGCGCAGCCTGCGCCGCATCGGCGCGTCGACGGCCGCCACGAGCCCGCCGACGATGCTCATGCTTCCGATCCCCGTACACGCCAGTAGCACTGTCGTGGGGAACCCCCAGGGTTCGCCGGTCACGACGTTCGTCCCGTGGAACGCGAACTTCGCAGGGTAGCCGTGGTAGCTCGTGGCGACCTCGATCGCCGGGTGGTAGCCGAGTTGGCCCATGATCCACGCGGCGTGGTGTGTCGTCGTGAGGATCGCCCACCGCCGCAGCGGCTCGATCGTCTGGAACGGAATGTAGAGCAGCCCCATGACCGCGATCGCGCGGGTCAGTGTCGCCAGCGACTTCCGGCCGCTGGCCACGAGGTACGCCGTGTAGAGGCACGCGGGCACGGCCGCTGCAGCGAGTGCGCCCTCGATGAGTGACTGCTGCACGAACAGGAAGTGTTCGATGAGCAGGCCCCAGAACAGCCCGAACACGGCCCACGCGCCGACGGCGGCGTACCGCCGCAACGCCTCGTGGTCGTCGCTGGCCGCGTCGATCAGGGCGCTCGTTGCGAACGCCGCGACGACAACCCATGCGAGCGCGTCTGTCGCTGCAGTCATGGTTGCTGGTCCGAGCGAAACACGCCCCGTCTATAGGCGTGTTGGTGTCTGTGGGTGGCCAGTCGCTGCGGTCGTCTCGTCATCGACCATTATCATAACTTGGCTTATACATAGCTTTTTCTACAGGCATCCATATCTCAGTTATACGACCTTTCATAACGTATCACGATGGATGCTGAATAATTCCAATTCTACACCATCTCAATAAAATCAACATTTATATATTGTTAGGTTGTTGTCCGGGATTATGATGGGAAACAGCCACATGGATTCCCGCGCGCTGAAAGCGTTAATTATGACGGCCGTCGTCTGCCTGTCGGCCGTCGCGGCTGCTGGCGTCGTGTCCGCAGACAACGGCCTGAAAGTCACTGTTTCAGACGTGACCGTCTCTGATGACGAGCCTGAGACTGGTGACACGATTACTGTCACGCCGACCGTGCGCCACTCCAGTTCCAGCGATGGAGCGTTCGAGATCACGCAAGTGACCCTCTCCGGCGACGGCGGAAACCTGGCAAAGGTCAGTGATTTGGGAACGATCGCCGGCGGCGAGTCGATCGACGTGCCGCTTCGCACGTCCTTCGACTCAGCTGGTGACAAAGAACTCACAGTCACCGTTCGCGGTGTCCAGACCGACAGTGACGGGGTCACCCGCAGCATCGATTCCGTCGACTACCCGGTGTACGTCTCGGTCTCGGAGCCGTCCTCGTCGTCACCACCCGAACCTCGCCTTCAGATCGACGCGCAGTCCGCGGTCGCGGGCACCGACACGCCGGTCACCGTTACGGTCTCGAACGGCGAAGAGGACCCGCTCACGGACCTGTCGCTCGACCTCGAAGCGACCAACCAGAACCTCGACACTGAGACGCGCCTGAAGCCGGTGCTCGGCACCGAGAACATCACCCAGTTCGAATTCGATATCCGGCCCGAACGCACCGGGACGATCGACCTCAAGGCATCGCTTGAAACCAGCGACGCCGCAGTCAACACGTCGAAATCCATCGACGTCGATGCGCTCCGAACCGACGTCCGCGTCGACGCAACAGTCATCGAAGAGAACGACTCGAAGTTCCTCCAGTATCGCCTCATCAACCTCGGTAACGCAGCCGTCAACGACGTGACCACGGTCGGCACCGACGACGTCGGTCCGGCACCCGCGGCCGCGTTCGGGACCGTCGACGCCGCCCACTCACAGACGGTGACTGTTCCCACTACGCTGGACGCCGACACCACGCTCTCGCTTCACACTGAGTACCAGGTCGGCGGGGAGTCCTACGACAGCTCGCAGTCCGTCCAGGTCTCCAGCTCCTCGATGTCGATCGCACCAGCCACGGCCCAGCCGAACCAGTCGGCACAGCAGTTCTCGCTGACGCCCGGCTCTATCACTTCGCTGTCCGGCTCTGTCGCCGCGCTTCTCGTGTTGGGGTCGCTGGGCGGGCTTGGCGTGATCGGGTTCCGTCGGTTCCGCGACGGCGAATAACCGCTCCTCCTGTTTTCTGCCGTCCTGTTCCGTGTCCCGCTACTCCGTCGCGTACAAGAACACGGCACACGCCGCCAGCACGGCTTCGGCTGCCTTCGAAATCACGGCCGTCGTGTTGAGTGTGTTGCCCATGTAGAAGGCGTCCACGCTGAACCCCTGGAACACGAACAACGAGACGATCGTGGTGAGCGCGTACGCCGCCGCCACGAGATACAGCGCCTCGCGCCAGTAGCTGCTCACGTAGACGGCGCCGCCAGCCAGGAACCCGACGCCGTTCAACACGAACAGGATCGCCAACTGCTGGTTCAACCCAGCGATCTGATTGCCCAACTGGAGGTGGATGACCCCTGTGACGATCGCCGCCAGCAGTGCGAGGTAGCCGACCGCGTGTGTCGGGAGTGCGATGATCGACGCCGCCTCCCGGCTCGCCGTGCGTGATTGCTGTGACATACCCACAACGTGTTGCCCGTTCTATGTAATAGTTTGTGCGCCACGCAGCACGCACGAGCAGGGTTACGCTACTAACACCGCTTCGAGATACGCGTGGGTCGCTTCCCGCACCGGCGTCAGGTCAGTCGTCATCGTGACTCGGCGTGTGAACACGCCGGTCAACAGCGTCGAGATGAACGACGCCACTTGCGTCGGATCGACGTCGCGGAACTCTCCCGCGTCCACGCCACGCTGGATGATCTCCGCGATGTGCTCCTGTTGGATCCGGTCGATCGTCGTGATCTGTTCGCGGTAGTCGTCGTCGTGGACTGCCTGCGCGCGGATCTGAATGAACGCCCGGATCGTCCCATCCGTCGGCGGCGACAACGCCGTGGCATCCGATCCGGCGTGGTGTCCGAACACCACCTCGTCGATGAACCGTTGCAGCTGCTGGAGGGGGTCCTCGTCGTCGGGCTGGACGATCCGGTACCGAAGCTCCTCGACGACGTAATCGACGAGCGCGAGCAACAGCGTGTCTTTCTCCGCGTAGTGATGGTAGACCGACGCCTTCTGCAGGCCGACCTCCTCGGCGATCCGATTCATCGACAGCCCAGCGTAGCCGTCCCGCTGGAGCACGAGAAACGCCGCCCGGAGGATCTCCTCGCGTGTGTCTTCTGGAGGCCCCGCAAAGGGACTATCGCCGTTCATACTGATAGTTACGAGAGTAGTATTTTGAAGGTGCTGATTACCGACCCCCACGTTCGCCCCTGCCCTCGTCGCTGTCAGGTCTGTTCTCTGTCGGGTTGCCGTCCGCTCCGTCGTTGTGGCCGACTGTCGGCGGGGTTCCGAGCGCCCAAAGTATTTACCCACCCGACTGCGTCCTCTAGATATCCCCTCTCACGGACGACTGCGCCCGTCCGCTGCGGCTCCACAGATGGACACGATCAAATAACAGGGCCGCGAACCACCGCACTAGATCGGGTGGCGCACCTGGAGACGCTCTCATCCATGACACGCACTCCCTCGCTCACGACGACACTGCGCGCGACCGCCGTTTTCATTCTCGTCGTGGCTGTCGTCTGCACGCCGGCCGCTGTGACAGCGGCTGCGGCCACGGATCACGCCCCGACAGCGGCCGCCGGCGCGCCCCCGGAATCGCCTTCGAACAGCACCGACGACGCTGGCTGGCAACACACCGAGCACACACGGCCCGCGGGAGACATCGTTTCGCTCTCACTGACACTGCCCGACCGCATTCCCAACGATCACCCCGTCTATATTCATGTCGGCGGCGCCGATGCCGGTTTCCTTGATGTCGTTCGCGCCGTCGACACTGACGCCGACGGCACGATCACCCTCGGAATCAACACCAGGACACTCGGGACCAGTACGAGTCTCAGCCCGACGAACACCGAGAACGTCTATTACAGCGGTGGTGACACCGTCACAAGCGGCGTTCACGGACGCCTCGGCGGCGACCCCGGGCCGCGGTTCGTCGGCCCCGACGGCATCCAGGTCGACGGATTCGCCGACTACCTGGCCACGGTGGGGCTGATCCGGAGCGCCGACCGCGAGCGGCCGACAGCCCAACTCACTCGCCCCCTCCAGCCCGGCACGTACACCGTGACGGCGACCACCAACCGAACCATCAGCGCGCAGGCACGCACCGACGGCGCGACGACCGCACTCACGTCGTCACCGGCCGACGGCGGATTCGACACCGCGACGGTCTCACTGACAACCCCGGGCGTCCACAACATCACGGTGAACACGGCCCCCGCCGGCGCGGCAGACGCGGCTCCGAACGCGACCGCGCTCGCGGCGTCGATGACCGACCAGCGACCGCCCACGACGACCGACCGGGTTGTGATCGCGGCCAACGCGACCGGAATCTACGGCCATCTGGCAGCCATCGCGGGCGGGCCGGACGCGCTCGCCTCGGGTGTCGCCCCGAGTACCCTCTCCACACTCGAAGCCCGAACCGGCGAAGGCGTCCAGTTCGCGGTCGAGGCCACCAACAGCCCTGTGGTCAAGGGCCCGGACTCACCGCCCGGCATCGAGTCCCCGCTCGAAATCCTTGACCTATCCGGTGCGGATCCGGCCGCGGCCTCAGTGTACGCCAACGCGTCACGCGGGCGACTGTACGTCGTTGTCGATCCACAGGCGGTTGCTGACTTCCAACCATCCAGCGGGACCGACTTCCAGAACCTCTCGGCGTCGCTCACCTACGAGACCGACCCCGCCGACGCGTTCCAGTTCGACCGTGGGGACAACAACATCCAGACGTATTACCGCAGCCTCCTGGGTGGCGCTGGCGGAGACATAACGATCCCGGCGTTCCCGTATCTGGCTCCCGGCACCAACGAGACCGCCAGCGACGACTTCCAGGTCGTGACGCCACGCACACGCTTCGATCTCCGAGCCGACAGTGGTGACGGGCGGCTGCTCACACGCGCACAGCCGACACACGTCTCGGGTGTGACGAACCTCGCGCCGGGAACCGAGGCGACGGTTCGCGTCTCGTTCGCCGAATCGAACGGATCGTTCGGCTACATTCAGCGGTCCACTGCGACCGTAGCCGCCAACGGCACGTTTACCGGCACTGTCGATCTCCCGGTTCCAACCGTCGGGGAGACGGTGACACTGACGATGTTCGTTGCCGACGATACGGTTGCGCACACGACGGCGACGGTCACCGACCCGACACGCACGACCACGGCAGCCACGACGACGCCCGAGACGCAGTCCGAAACGACCACCACGTCGCGCGAAACCGGCGGTCCAACGCCGGGGTTCACGGCCGTGGGCGCATTCGTGGCGGTTGTCATCGTGTTCGCTGGCGTGGGCCTGCGCCGCCGTCGCGAGTAACGTTGCCCGCTACCCGCGGCGTTGCTGGACGACCAACAAGAGAATCACGACCACCAACAGCCCCACGATCGGGAGCGCGTACTCGCTCACCAACCCGGTCAGCGTTCCCAACGGCCCCGACTGATCGGCGGTGCCCGGCGACACCGCCGGACTGGATTCGATGTTCCTGAGCGTTGTCCTGTCGGCCTGATCGCCCTCGCCACCGGCGGTTTCGGTTTCCGTTCCCGCTCCTTCCACCACCACTTCGTCGACCGGCTCTGACTGGGACAACTCGATGGTCTTCGTGTGCTCAGCCCCCGTCACGTCGATCGCGCGCACGCGCACGGCAGCCGGGTACGCCTCTGCATCCAGCAACTCCTGGAAGCTGACGTTCTCGGTGACACCACCGCTGTACACCGAGTTGATGTCGATCGTCTCGCCGTCCGGCGTGAGCGACTCGACGCGCACGCGTGAGATCTGTCCGTCGTAGACTCGCCCGACCGCCTGGACGCGCTGTGCCCCCGCCGTTCCGGTGAGTGAGTTGTCGAACTGGATCGCCGGCGTGACCAGCTCACTGTAGTTCACCGCGAGTTCGCGGGTGGTCCTGTGGTTGGCCTGGTCGGTGGCGATGAGTGTGATCGCCTTCGTACCGTCGAGGATCGGGACGGTCGTCGTCACCGTCTTCGAGAACGGGCGCTGCAACGGCTGGCGTTGCGTGAACAGGACATCCTGACCGGCACCAGTTACCGGGCCGTCACGAACGCCGATCGACGAGATCCCCACGCTGTCGGTCACCTCAGCGCTGACCTCCACCGCTGAGCGCGTTGCGACTGGCCGCCGATCCAAGACGTTGATCTCGGGTGCGGCCGTATCGTTGACGGTTATCTGGGTGTGGTACTGCCTGACGTTCCCGTATTCGTCTGCGACTTCGATCTGAAGTCGGTTGGCGCCGCTGCCGACGCTCGGACGCCCTGGTCCGAGGCGCAGCTCGCGGGAGAACGAGTCCCCCGGATCCGGAATCTCGATCTCGCGCTTGGCGTCCGCCTCCGCGTCCGGTCGGTATCTTCCCCCCGGTCGGTAGTTGTAGTACCGCGTGATCTCCATGTACTCCACGGCCGACTGATCCTGGATCGTCCCTTCTAGGGTGACGGTGGCCTGATTGACGGTGTAGTTGTTACCGAGGGGCTCGTACTCGTTGTCCGGGCCGACGAACCCGGCCGACATCGGGGCCTCGAACGTGACGAGTGGCGCGTTCGGGTCTTCGGTGATCGTCCCGGTGTACGTCGTGGTCCCGTTCGCAGTCCTGACGACCGTGGTCAGGTCGTGCGTTCCCGCATCCAGGTCCAGCCTCGTGGATTCGTTGAACGCAGTGGCGTTCGGGACGTACGACCGCCGCGTGTTGTCGTTGATGCGCAGCGAGATCACCTCGATGGTGGCGTTGCTGGTCACGTTCATCGCCAGCCGGGGGTTGTCGGCAGTCGTCACCGATCCACCATCGGGCAGCGGCGTGCCCGCAACAGTGAGGTTCGTGGTGAGGTTTAGCGCCTGATCGGTGGCGAACGGAGCCCCCGCATGGATGTTGTTACCCGCGCCGTCGCTCCCCGCGACGGCCGGCTGTGCAGCGACACCGCCTGCAGGGACGACGAGCCCGGCGATGAGAACACAGACGCCGACGACGAGGCACTTCCGTGGCCCACTCCCGCTCATTGCGGCTTCGGTTCGAACTGGGGCATCTTTAACCCCCGTTTTCGCCGGACGGCACCGTGCGTGATGTCGTCGCTCCGCCGTCAACGTTTCATGCGAACAATAACCATGCAGATCGGTGCTCTGACGGCGGCTGGCGCGCGAAAAGGCAGAAAGCATTTACCAGTGGCCGGGTATAGTCTGGAGCACCCCTACCCGAAATGGCGGCTGCAGAAACCCACGATTCACCGTTTCGGCGGAATCAGGTGGATGCGGTCGTCTGGTTGGACTGACACCGTAGCTCAGTCACTCAGTAAAAATGACAGACACAACAAGCAAACTCCGCGCAGTCCTCCTGACGGCGCTGATGGTCGGTTCCGTGATCGGAGCCGGCGTCGCGTTCACGGGCGGGGCTGCTGCGGCGAATGCAGACCAGCTCCTGGATTCCAACGATCGATACAACCAGGACGCGGGTTTCGGTGCAGAGGAGTACAAAACGTCAAATTCCATCGGTAGCGTTGGCGACGGAGCGACGCTCTTCCAGGGCGAGGAAGACGTCACATTCTACAACGCTTCTGAGGAAGAAGACTACAACGCGGTTCAGCTCTCCCGAACCGGCGGATCCGACGAGGGGCTCCCGCTTCAGATGCCACTTCCCGAGGACCAGGCGACCGGTTCCTACGACGCCAACGGTCCTGACGACGGCAAAAACGGGTTCGCTGTCACGGTTCAGAGCCCATCGGTGACGATGCTCGAAGTCCGCAACAACGCGGACAACGACGTCACCGGCGGTGTCCTGAACACACAGCAGGACAAGTCCTCGATCGCCATTGACTACAACTACTACGCTGCCGAGGACATCGAGCTGACCGTCGAAGACGAGGACGGTCTCGACGTTACGGACGAGATCCTCGCTGCCGAGCAGCCGGAAGGCGCGTCCAACGATGGCACCGGAAACAACCAGTCCAAGACGCTTCGCTTCAACATCAAACCGAACAACGTTGACGCGGGCGACTACACGTTCTCGGTTGAAGGTGTCGAGGACCTGGACTTCGGTGACGCCACCGAGTCCGTCTCCGTGACGATTTCCTCCTCGAACAAGGCATCGCTGAACCTCGCCGAGGACGAAGTCGTGCAGGGATCGAACCTCAAGTACACCATCGAGAACAGCCCGGAAGGCAACTACCACGCTGTCACCATCGACAGCGGCGACTTCCGTGACAACAACGACGTCGAAGACGCCCGCAAAATCATGCGCAGCGTCGGTGACACCGTTGATTCCGGTGTCGTCACCGGTGACGAGATCGAGCAAGACGACACTCTCGATGCCAACGAGACTGATTACGCGTACGCCATCGTCGAGATCGACGACGGCAACGGCGTCGGGTCCATCGAGACGCAGTACCTCGATGACTCCAGCGTCGACATCGATCTCTACCCCGCATCCAGTAACACTGACGACGGCGAATATGAGTACGTCTCAGGCGAAACACTCGACAACGTCTCTGCTCTGAACGAGCGGTCGACCGACGACGACACCGACTTCGATGTCACGCAGGGCGACATCACCCTCGACAACCCGACCGGCGCGTACGTTGTCGGCTCGGAAGTCGACATCAACGGAACCGCCAACGAGGGGACTGACGACGTCGTGCTGTACGCTCGCGACAACAACGAGTTCGAACTCGTCACCATCGACAGCGAGGAGTCGATCGAAGTCGACAGCGACGACACGTTCGAAGAGGAAGACATCACCCTCTCGGACGGCTCCGACATCCTCGGTCTCCCCGGTACGTACCGCCTCGGCATCATCGACGAGCGCGACGCCGTCGACTCTGACGGAAACGTGCGGGAGAAGATCGACACGTCCGACTTCAACCAGGGCGTCAGCAGTACGTCCTCGATCCGCGTGACTGAAACGGATCTCACCGCGTCCTTCGAGACGTACAACGGACAGATCGCTGACGACGACAACCAGATCGACGTGGAGGGGACCGCCCCCGGTAAGAACAACGTTGCCGCCATCTTCGTCGGCAGCCGTGGAGAAGTCGAGTTCAAGTCTGTCTCCGTTGACAGCGACGGCACCTTCGACGAAGAGGATATTTCCCTTGACCAGCTCAATCAGGGGACCGCCTCCGCGCACATCCTCTCATCGGGTCGTGACGACACGTTCGGTGAGGACACCGCCTCCAGCATCGACAAGCTTGAGGAGAAGATCACGGACGAACAAGACGGCTACGTCGCGGGTTCGCCGACTGGCAACCAGATCCGCGACCGCATCCTCGCGAACACGGTCGACGACACCGCCAGTGACGACCTCATCGTCACGCAGGAGTTCCGTCTCGTTGACGGACTGACCACGATCGAATCCACTGAGGGTGGCGAAGCGGGCGGCACGCTCACCGTCATGGGGACGACCAACCGGAAGGCCGACGACAACACCATCACGGTTGAACTCCTTCAGGGCGACACGTCCATCGAGATCAACAGCACTGAGGAGTGGAACAACAACGGCCAGTGGTCGGTTGACGTCCCGCTCTCGAACGTCGAGCCGGGCAACTACACGGTCGAAGCTGACGACGGTGACAACACCGACCGTCAGGACGTCGAAATCGTCGAGGAACTCGAGGAGCCTGATCAGACGACCGTCGATCAGCCCGAGAACAACCAGACGATGACGACGACGATGACCGAGACGACCACCGAGACGACCACCGAGATGACCACCACGCAGGAGAACACCACCGAGAACGGCTCGGAGGGTACTGATGACGAGTCAAGCGGCAGCATCCCCGGCTTCGGTGTCGGTGTTGCGCTCGTCGCGGTCCTCGGTGCGGCGCTGCTGGCACTCCGCCAGAACTGA